>ALAO01000164.1 GCA_000307955.1 Solidesulfovibrio magneticus str. Maddingley MBC34
GGGGCCTCAGGCCCCCAGCCGCCGGAGGCTTCTTCTTCTCCTCTTCGCCTCTTCCTACTTTTGCTTGCGCTTGTATTCCACGTAGCCGGCCCGGGGATTGTCGCCGCCCGGGGAGAGGTAATAAAAGACCATGGCGTCGGGGCCTTCGAGCTTGCCCAGGCGCACCGCGTCCTTGTGGCCGACGAAGTAGAAATCCTCGCCGTTCTTGTCGATGACGCCGGATACGGCGTCCGAGCCGGGCGTCTTGCCGCCCCAGGTCACTTCGCCGGCGAACACCCGCCCGCGTTGTTCCTTGACCACGAACGTGGCGGCCTGGCCGTCGCTGGTAGTGAAGCCGTGTTTGGCGTCATGAAGGGCGAAGCTGACGGCCTCCCAGGTCCCGACGATGTCGGGGACGCCCTGGCTCTGGGCCTGGGCGGAAACGGCCGGGACGGCCAGCAGCAAGGCGACAAGGACGAGCAAGGCGCGGCGCATGAGCATGGCGGACTCCTTTAGGGTTGGGGATGTGGGCGCGGCCTGGGGCCACGGAACCATACTACCCGAGGGGAGCCGGAATGCAACGGGGGCGTCAGGGTTTTCGCGCCAGAAACGTCATGCCCATGGTGGCCGGCGAACTGGCGTAGCCCGAAGGACCGAGGCAGGTCGTTTCGATGAAGCCGCATTGCCCAAGAAGCCGCGCAAACGCCGTTTGCGATACCGCGCCCCCCTTTCAGGTGAACCAGGAGGCGACCATGGCCGCCTGGTCCGCCTGGTCCGGGGGCGGCGGCCCCAGGCGGAACTGGTCGGACACGGCCAGCCGGCCGCCGGGGCGCAGGACGCGGAAGGCTTCGGCCAGGGCCGCTTCCTTGTCCACGACCAGATTGAACACGCCGTTGGACAGCAGCAGATCGAAGAAGGCGTCGCGGCAGGGGAGGGCTTCGGCCGCCCCATGGAAGAAGGCGGCTTGGTCGAGGCCGGCCCGGGCCTTGTTGGCCTCGGCCCGCCGGACCATGGCCGGAGAGAATTCCAGGCCGGCGACGAAGCCGGCCGATCCGACGAGCAGGGCGGCCAGCAGGGCGTCAACTCCCGTGCCGCAGCCGATGTCGAGGACATGCTCCCCGGGGTTGGGCGCGCCCGGGGCGAGGGGATTGCCCACGCCGGCGAAGCCGTCCAGGACATCGGCCGGCAGCCGCGCCGTCAGGGCCGGATCGTAGCCCAGGCCGGCCAGGCCCTGGCGGCCAATGGGGTAACGGAACTGGCCCTGGGCGGAAACGGCCACCTGTTCGTATTTGGCGAGGACGGCCTGCCGTATGCGGGCGCGATCCTCGGGCGAGACGTCGGGAAATACGGATTGCATCGGATGTGGTTCTCGATTGCCGGCTGTTTGATTGGGAAAGTCTATGGAAAGTCCTCTTCGCCGGCAACCATCAGGCCAAAAGGCAAAAAAAAGGGGGGCGCGTCGGCCCCCCTTCGGTCTTTTGTCATGCGTCTCCGTCGCCCTAGACGTCAAAGAGCGATTCCAGATCGGTGCGCGTGAGCGACTTGAAGGCGTCCTGGCCGGGGATGACGGCCTCGGCCACATCCTTTTTCTGCTCCTGGAGCTTGAGGATCTTTTCTTCCACCGTGTTTTGGCAGATGAGCTTGTAGGAGAAGACCTGCCGCAACTGGCCGATGCGGTGGGTGCGGTCCGTGGCCTGGTTTTCCACGGCCGGGTTCCACCAGGGGTCGTAGTGGATGACGTAGTCGGCGCTGGTGAGGTTAAGCCCCGTGCCGCCGGCCTTGAGCGAGATGAGGAACACCTTGATGTCCTCGGTCTGGTTGAACTTGTCCACCTGGTCGAAACGGTCCTTGCTGGAACCGTCGAGGTAGCAAAACGGCATCTGGCTGATGCTCATCCAGGACCGGATGATGTGGAGCATCTGCACGAACTGGGAGAAGACCAGCACCTTGTGGCCTTCCTCGATGCAGTCCGTGATGAGGTCCTTGAAGGCGTCGAACTTGCCCGAGGGCAGGTTGGTGTTGACGCCGGGCAGGTCGAGCTTGAGCAGGCGCGGGTGGCAGCAGATCTGGCGCAGCTTGAGCAGCGCGTCGAGAATCGACATCTGCGACTTGGCCATGCCCTTCTCGTCGACGGTGGCCAGGACCTGTTCCTTGAGCTTTTTCGCCAGGGCGGCGTAGAGTTCCAACTGCTCGTCGAGGAGGTTGCAGTAGTAGGTGTTTTCCACCTTGGGCGGCAGATCCTTGGCCACCTCGTTTTTGGTGCGGCGCAGGATGAAGGGCTTGACCCGGCCGCGCAGGTAATCAAGCGTCTCCTCGTCGCCGTCCTTGATGGGCTTGACGATGCCGCGCTGGAAGGCGTTCTGGCCGCCGAGAAAGCCCGGCATGAGGAACTCGAACAGCGACCACAGCTCGAAGAGGTTGTTCTCGATGGGCGTGCCGGACAGGCAAAGCCGGGTCTTGCCGGCCAGGCGCCGCACGGCCCGGGCGGTGATGGTGTTGGGGTTCTTGATGTTTTGCGCTTCGTCCAAAATGATGGAGGCGAATTCGTACTTGAGCAGCTCGTCGAGGTCCCGGCGCAGGAGCGCATAGGTGGTAATGACGAGGTCGGATTCGGCGATGCGCTTGAACATGTTTTCGCGCCGCGCCCCGTAGATGATGAGCTGCTTGAGGCCGGGCACGAATTTTTCGGCCTCGCGCTCCCAGTTGGGCAAAACCGAGGTTGGCACGACGATGAGGTTGGGGCCAATCGCCCCGCGCTCGACGTTGTGCTGAATAAACGACAGGGTCTGGACGGTCTTGCCCAGGCCCATTTCGTCGGCCAGGATGCCGCCGAAGCCGTATTCGCGCAGGAAGTTGAGGTAGGAAAGCCCCTGGACCTGGTAGGGCCGCAGGGTGGCGTTTAAGCCCTTGGGCGGCCGCACCTGGACGATCTCGCGGAAGCTGTGGATCTTCTGGCGTAGGTTGTTCCAAAACGAGTCCGTGCGGGCTTCGGGCATGTCCTCCAGGAGCTTGTCCAGGACCGGGGCCTCGAACTGCTTGAACTTGGTCTGGGGCGGCTTGTCCGTGTCGTAGCCAAGGGCCCGCAGCTTGTGGGCGAGCTTTTCCAGCCAGGATTCGGGCAGGCTCGTATAGGAGCCGTCCTTGAGCTGGACATAGCGCTTGCCCTGGGTCCAGGCCTTCCAGATCTTCTCGATGGGCACCCGCTGGTCGTCGTACTGCACCTGCAGATCGAGGTTGAACCACTTCTCCTCTTCCTTGGACTCCACCTCGGCCACGATGACCGGAGTGGACAGGCGCACCTTGTAGCGGGTCAGGTTCTTTTCGCCAAAGACCCGGTACTTCTCGATGAGCTTGGGATAGGCGTCCAAGAGAAAAACGATGGCTTCCTCGGTTTCCAGGAACCAGTTGGCGTTGTTTCTGGCCTGGAAGCGCATTTCCACCAGCATGGAAATCAGCGCCTGCTCCTGGTCGCAGTCGCGAGCGATGAGATACGATTTTCCGTCGTGGAGATACGAAGCGGTCATGAGATCGGGGTTGGGGCCGGGGACCGTGATCTCGCCGTGCTCAGTCTGGTAGACGTTTTGGATTTGCAGGGTCAGCAGGCTGCCTTCCTCGTCGAGGAAGATCTTCGGGTCGAAGTTGGCCGGCACGAAGAACGGCTGCATTTTGACCAGGAACTCTTCCTGGCCGTACAGGTCGGTCATGGGCAGATGGGTCCACACCCGGTCGAGGAATTCCGACACGTCGGCGGTGGGGATAAAGGGCGGATTCTGCGTCATGTCCGACACGAGCTGGGGCGGCAGGCCGGTCTGGACCGGATAGAAGGCGTTTTTCCAGCACACCCAGATGGGCATCTGGCCGTAGAAATAGACCTCCTGGCCGAGGATGGAAAACGGCGACTTGCCCGGGCTGCCGAGCAGGATGTCGAAGGACAGGCCGTCTGCCTGAAGCTTGGGAGCGAGTTGCAGGCGCATGGTCTTGGACTCGATGCGCACGGGCTGCTCGGTGTCGCGCCAGTAGAGGTAGTATTCCTTGCCGATGGCCCAGAAAAACCAGGCCAGCAGCCCCGGCGGAATCTCCACCCGGTGGCCGGCGTAATCGAGGTGGTGTTCGAGCATCTCGGCCACCACGGGCAGGGTGGGGGAAAGCTCGGACCAGTCCGGGTTCTTGATAATCTGCTCCAGGGTGATCTCGGAGTGGACCTGGGAGATGCCGGACTTGTTTTGCCTGGCCCGGAAGAAGGCCACCTGGAGCCGGCCGGGCTCGGGGTGGAAGCGGAAAATGAGGTAGTGGCGGCCGGGTTCGGGTTCGGGCTCGGGGGGGGAATAGGGGCGGAAGGTCTGCCGCCATTCCCCGCGCGAGGCCAGGGCGGCGTTGTCGCCGGAGTCGCCTTCGCCGGACTCCTCGTCCAGGGTGCGAAGGCATTTGAGCGCCGTGGCCCCGACATGGCGGCATACGCCGGAAAAGGAATCCGGGCAGTTGCAGAAAAAGTTGATGCTGTCTTCGCGCAGGTTGACGGAAAGTTCCGAGGCGTAGACTTGGAAGTCGTCGCCTTGGACCTGGCCTTCCACATCCCAGAAGTGGTCGTGGCGGTTGACGGTGAGCTTCTGGATGCCGCCGCCGGCCACGATGGCATGGGCGCCGTCCAGGATGTACTCGGGGACGGTCTCGCGAACGAATTCCCCAAGCAACGCTTTGATTTTGGTTTCGTCGTTTCCGTTGGCCATGGGCCTTGGACTCCTTGGTGCGACTTGCCGCGCGCCACTTTTGCGTCGGCTGCCGTGCAGGCCGGCGCGGGGCAGACGGGTTCGGGCCGATTACCCGATTTCAGACCGTTTTGGAACGGAAATATTGCCGACGCCCCAAGGGCCGGGCAGGATCGTGGGGCGCGGGAAAAAGCGCTTTTATTTTTGGGTGGCTCCGTATATGCAGTAGGTGCACGAGGCCTTGCGCATCCGCACCAATACGGTGTTTTGGGCGGTCGTTGCAAGCGAAAAGGAGAACTATGCGTCCGGCGCACGCGGCATTTTTCGTCCTGGTCCTGGGATTGCTCCTGCTTGGCGGCTGCGACGGCCCGGCCAAGCCGGAGGAAAAGGCGGCCAAGCCGGCCGCGGCCTCGGCTCCGGCCGCCACGGCCGCCCCGCAATCGCCGGCCGCGCCGGCCGGCCAGCCCGAGCCCGGCGGGCGCATCGTCATGGCCACCATCGGCGAGCCGTCCAACCTCATCCCCTACCTGGCGTCCGACTCGGCCTCCCACGAGGTGGCCGATCTGCTCTACGTGTCGCCGCTGCGCTACGACAAGGACATCCAGCTCGAATGCTTCGCCGCCGAGCGCTACGAAGTGGCCGAGGACGGCAAGCTGCTCAAGTTCTGGCTGCGCCCCGGCATCCGCTGGACCGACGGCGTGGAACTGACCGCGCAGGATGTGGAATTCACCTACAAGCTCATGATCGACCCCAAAACGCCCACGGCCTACGCCGAGGACTACAAGGTCATCTCCAGCTTCACGGTCACCGGCAAGTATTCCTTCGAGGTGCGCTACAATGAGCCCTTTGCCCGGGCCCTGGTCACCTGGGCCGGCTCCATCCTGCCCAAGCACCTGCTGTCCGGCCAGGACATGATGACCACCAAGTACGCCCGGGAGCCCATCGGCTGCGGCCCCTACATCCTGGATAAGTGGGAGCCGGGCAAGAGCCTGACCCTGCGCTACAATCCCGACTATTTCGAGGGCCGGCCCTACATCGACCAGGTGGTCTACCGCGTCATCCCGGACACCTCGACCATGTTCCTGGAACTCAAGGCCGGCAATCTGGACATGATGGCGCTCACCCCCCAGCAGTACCTCTACCAGACCACGGGGCAGGCCTGGGACGCCGACTGGCGCAAGTACAAGTATCTGTCGTTCGGCTACACCTATCTGGGCTACAATCTCCAAAATCCGCTGTTCGCCGACGCCCGGGTGCGTCGGGCCTTGGCCCAGGCCGTGAACAAGGAAAGCGTCATCAAGGGCGCGTTGCTCGGCCTTGGCGTGCCCACCGTCGGCCCCTACAAGCCTGGTTCCTGGGTCTATGACACCACCATCACGGACTACGCCTACGATCCGGCCAAGGCCAAGGCGCTTCTGGCCGAGGCCGGCTGGACCGACCGCAACGGCGATGGCGTGCTGGAAGACGCCTCGGGCCGGGCGTTTTCCTTCACCATCCTCACCAACCAGGGCAACGAGCAACGCATCAAGACCGCCACCATCCTGCAGAGCGAACTGGGGGCCATCGGCGTCAAGGTCGGCATCCGCACCGTGGAGTGGGCCTCGTTTCTCAAGGAATTCGTGGACAAGGGCAATTTTGACGCCGTCCTTCTGGCCTGGTCCATCGCCCAGGACCCGGATAATTTCAGCGTCTGGCACTCCAGCAGCGCCGTGCCCGGGGGGCTCAATTTCATCGGCTACAAGAACCCCGAGGTCGATGCGCTTCTGGAGCGCGGCCGGCGCACCCTGGACCAGGGCGAGCGCAAGAAGGCCTACGACGCCTTCCAGAAGATCCTCCACGACGACCAGCCCTACATGTTCCTCTACACGCCCTACAGTCTGCCCATCCTCACCGCCCGCATCCAGGGCGTGGTCCCGGCCCCGGCCGGCATCAGCTACAACTTCACCAAATGGTGGATTCCCCGCGACAAGCAGACCTTTCGTCTCCCATAGTCACTTTTTCGGGCGCGCCGGCGATGCCGGCGCGCCCTCCCTCACCCGTCTGGACCGCCGCCTGTGCGCGAGGCCATAAGCACCATGATCCGCATCAACGAAATACTCGACAAGACCAGCGCCTATTTGAACGAACAAGAGCAGGCGCTCATCACCAAGGCCTACGTTTTTTCCGCCGCCGCCCACGCCGGACAGGTGCGCCTGTCCGGCGAACCCTACCTGTCCCATCCCCTGGAAGCCGCCGGCATCCTGGCCGACATGCGCCTGGACGCCGCCTCCATCGCCTCGGGCCTGCTCCACGACACCGTGGAGGACACCAAGGCCACCGTGGACGAGCTGGAGGAGCTTTTCGGCGAGGAAGTGGCCGACATCGTGGACGGGGTCACCAAGATCAGCCTCATCCCCTTCGAGACCAAGGAAGAGGCCCAGGCTGAAAACATCCGCAAGATGATCCTGGCCATGGCCGAGGACATCCGGGTGGTGCTGGTCAAACTGGCCGACCGCCTGCACAACATGCGCACCCTGGAGTTCCAAAAGCCCCACAAGCAGGCGATCATTGCCCAGGAGACCATGGACATCTACGCGCCCCTGGCCAACCGCCTGGGGCTGCACCGCATCAAGACCGAGCTGGAGGACTGGAGCTTTCGCTACTTAAAGCCCGACATCTACGCCCAGCTCGTGGAAGGTGTGGCCACCCACCACACCGTGGACGAAACCTTCATCGAACGGGTCATCGGCCACCTCAACGACCTGCTTGGCCCCAACAACATCAAGGCCCGCATCGTGGGCCGGCGCAAGCACCTGTGGAGCGTGCACAACAAGATGCGCGTCCAGGGGCTGACCATTGACCAGGTCCATGATCTGGTCGCCTTTCGGGTCATCGTGGAGACCATCCGCGAGTGCTATCATGTGCTGGGGCTGGTCCACTCCTTGTGGAAGCCCGTGCCGGGGCGCTTCAAGGACTACATCTCCATGCCCAAGGCCAACATGTACCAGAGCCTGCACACCACGGTGGTGGGCCCTGGCGGCGAGCGCATCGAGATCCAGATCCGCACCGAGGAGATGCACCGGCTGGCCGAGGAGGGCGTGGCCGCCCACTGGAAGTACAAGGAGCGCGAAAAAGGGAAGTTCAACCCCAAGGACGTGGAGCGCTTCCAGTGGCTGCGCCAGATCATGGACTGGCAGCGCGAACTCAAGGATTCCCGGGAGTTCGTCGCCAATTTGCGCTTCGACCTGTTCCAGGACGAGGTCTACGTCTTCACCCCCAAGGGCGACGTCAAGGAATTGCCCGAAGGGGCCACGGCCGTGGATCTGGCCTTCCTCATCCACACCGCCGTGGGCGAGCATTGCGCCGGGGCCAAGGTCAACGGCAAGCTCGTGCCGCTGGAGACGCCGCTCAAAAACGGCGACACCGTCGAGATCATCACCGACAAGAACCGCCGGCCCAACCGCGACTGGCTCAAGTTCGTCAAGACGGCCAAGGCCCGCACCCGGGTCAAGCACTTCATCCGCACCGAGGAGCGCGAACGCTCCATCATCCTTGGCCGGGAAATGCTCGAAAAGCAGGGCCGCAAGGACGGCGTCAACATCAACAAGGCCATCAAGGACGGTTCGTTGCTGGCCCTGGCCCACGACATGTCCCTCATGGGCGTGGACGACATCCTCTCGGCCGTGGGCTATTCGCGCATCACGCCCAAAAAGATCATCGGCCGGCTCATGCCCAAACGCGAGGGCGAGGAGGCCGAAGCCGCCCTGGCCAAGGCCGAGGCCCACGCCGCCCTGGAAACCGGGGCCGGCCCCAAGGGCAAGCCCGGCGAGGGCGTGCGTATCCAGGGCGTGGACAACGTGCTGGTGCGCCTGGCCCAGTGCTGCAACCCGGTGCCCGGCGACGCCATCGTGGGCTACATTTCGCGCGGACGCGGGGTGGTGGTGCATACCCACGACTGTCCCAACGTGCGCAACCTCGAAAGCGAACGCCTCATGCAGGTGAACTGGGAGGGCGAGAAAGAGCAGCCCTATCCGGCCGGCCTGTCCATCCTGGCCAAGAACGAGAAAGGCGTTTTGGGCAAGATCTCCCTGCGGCTGGCCGACGAAGGGGTCAATATCGACTCCGGCGCCATCCATTCCAATGTGGACGGCACGACCCAGCTTGTCTTTCGCATCGAGGTGCGCGACGCCAGCCACCTCTACCGCACCATCGAACGGTTGCGAAAGCTCGACGCCGTCATCGACGTCAAGCGCCAGGCCGTCAACGACGACCTGGGCTCCTCCCTGGGCACGCCCGGACCGGGGACGGGCGAGGCGTGATCCGTCGGCTGACGCTTGTGGATTTCATGGCCCACGGCCGCACGGTCATCGACCTGCCGCCGGGGCTGACGGCGCTCACCGGCCCCAACAACTCCGGCAAGTCGGCCGTGGTGGAGGCCCTGCGCTGCCTGACCGAAAACCCGCCGCCCAAGCACTGCATCCGCCACGGCGCGGCCGAGGCCAGGGTCGAGGCGGAGCTTTCGGACGGCACGGTTATCGCCTGGGTGCGCCGGCCCAAATACGCCCTCTACGAAGTGCGCCGGCCCGGGGCCGAAGAGCCGGAAACCTACGCCAAGATGGGGCGCGGCATCGTGCCCGAGGACGTGCGCAAGCTCCTGCGCCTGGGTCCGGTGGCCCTGGACGGTGGCGAGTCCGTGGACGTGCACCTGGGCAACCAGCGTGAGCCGGTGTTTCTGCTCACGGACAAGTCCGGACCCAAGCTGGCCGCCTTTTTCGCCGCCGCCTCGGAAGCCGCCCACTTGATCGCCATGCAGGCCGCCCTGTCCAAGCGCACCACCCAGAAAAAAGCCGAGAAAAAGCGCCTGGACAAGGCGCTCGCCGGCCATGCCGCCTCCCTGGACCAACTGGCCCCCCTGCCGGCCATCGAACTGGCCCTGGACCGGGCCGCCGCCCTGGAAACGGCCCTGGCCCAGGGCCAGGCCGAGGCCGACCGGCTGGCCGAGCTTCTGGCCGAGCGGGAACGTCTGGCCGGGCGGGCAGCCGCCCTGGGCCAGCGCGCCCAGCGGCTGTCCCGGCTTTCGCCGCCACCGTCCCTGGCCGCGACCAGTCCCCTGGCCGAGACCGTGGACCAGCAACAGGCCTTTGGCCGGGCTGTGGCCCGGTTCGCCGCCCGGCTGGCCGCGCTTGCGCCCCTTGCCGCGCCCCAGGCCCTGGCTCCCACGGCGGAATTGGCCGGGCTGGCCCGGGCCGTGGCCGAGGGCCGGGCAGCCGTTGGCCGACAGACGCGCCGGGCCGCCGCCCTGGCCGAGCTGGCCGCGCCGCCCCAGACGGCCGACACCGCCGCCCTGGCCGATCTGGCCGGACGTCTGGCCGCCTGCCTGCCGGCGCTTGGACGGTTGACCGGCCGACGGCGGGCGCTTGAAACGCTGGCCGAACCGCCGGTCCCGGCCGCCACGGACGAGCTGGCCCGACTGGCCGCCGCCGTGGCCGAACTGCGCGGCCGCGTCTCAGCTCTGGCCCGTCGCGGCGAAACTCTGGCCAGCATCCTGCCGCCGCCGGAAACCGCCGACGCGGCCGCGTTGTCCGGGCTGGGGCGGACCGCCGCCGGCCTGCTGGCCGCACACCAAACCCTGGCCGCCAAACAGGCCGAGCTGGCCGACCGGCTGCGGACGCTGACCACTTTTTCCGCCCGGGCCGCCGACCGGCTGGCCGCCCTGGGAGCCTGCCCTCTGTGCGGGGCGTCGCTGACGGCCGAGGCCTTTTTCGCCGGCGGCCATGTCCATGCCGCGGCCGGGGACGACGGAGGCGCGCCGTGAGCCTGCCCGTTCGCCTCTGCCGGGGGCTTTTTTGCATCCCCGACCCCCACGTGGCCGCCACGCCGCCCATGCAGCGGCTGGATTCCTACATGGACGACGTTTTGGCCAAGCTGGCCGCCTGCCTGGAGCAGGCCGCCGCCAGCGACTTGGTTCCGGTGATACTGGGCGACCTCTTTCACTGGCCGCGCGAGAATCCCAACGTCGTCATGGTGGCGCTCATCGAGCTTTTTCGCGGCCACCATCCCTACGTGCTGGTCGGCAACCACGACAAATACCAGGCCCGGTTCACGGCCGACACCTCCCTGGCCGTGCTGCGGGCGGCCGGCGTGTGCCAGGTGTTGGACGAACCCGGGCTGTTCTTGCGCCTGGAAACGCCCACGGGCCAGGCCGTGGTCGGGGCCTCGCCCGACGGCTCGCCCCTGCCGACCTCCGTGGACAAGGAGCCGGACGAGACCAGCCTGTGGCTCACCCACCACAACGTCGGGTTCCCGGATTTCGAGGAAAAGCAGATCAAGATTCGCGAGATCGCCGGCCTGGACTGGCTCATTAACGGCCACATCCATCGCCCGCAGCCGACGGTCGTCGCCGGGGGCACGCGCTGGGCCAATCCCGGCAACGTCACGCGACTGAAGTTCTCCCGCCGCTCCATGGCGCGTGTCCCAGAAGCCGCCATCTGGCGGCCGGGGCTGGACGATCTGGAAAAATGGCCCATCCCCCACCGGCCCTTTGCCGAGGTCTTCCCGGACCAGGAACTGCCGCCCGAGGAAGCGTCCGGCCCGGCCGAGGTCCGCTCCAACTTCCTGGAGGGCCTGGCCCGACTGGCCTGGAAGCGCACCCGGGAAGGGGCGGGGCTTAAGGACTTTCTCTCCGCCAATCTCAACCCCGAGCATCCCGAGACAGCCCTTGTCTGGGAGCTGTACCGCGAGGTCACCGACCATGGCGACGCCTCTTGACCGTCGGGGGAGCGCCCCCGCCCCTGGCAATGACGCCGACGCCCGGCTGCAAAACGAACTGGCCGGCCTTAAGGGCGAATACGAACGCCTGCGCGACGCCAAGGTGCGCGCCGAACAGGACTTGAGCCATTTGCAAAACCAGCTGGCCGAGCTGGAAGCCAAGGCCGTGGCCGAGTACGGCACGGCCGATCCGGCCGAGTTGACGCGGCTTCTCGAAGAGAAACGGGCGGCCAATGCCCGGCTCGTGGCCGAGTACCGCGAGCATGTGGCGGCGGTGAAGGGCGAGCTTGAGGCCGTGGAGCGGAATTTTGGCGGCAATGGCTGAGACCGGCCCGGCCGTCGAGCTGGCCGCCCTGACGGCTGAGCGCCGGGAGCTGACGCGCCGGCTGGACCGCTTGTCCGGCCAGGCGGCGGCCATTGTCGCGGCCCATGGGCAGGCGCGGCGGGAGCTGCTCGACGTCGAAGCCTTCCTCGACCTCGCCCCAAAAGCGGCGGCGCGGCTGGAGGAACTGACGCAGGAGCTGTTCGGTCAGGTGCTCGATGAGATCGAGACCGAACTCACCCATGCCGTGCGCGAGATTCTCGGCCAGAACCGCACGGTCAAGGCCCGGCGCTCACTCAATAAGGGCAAGCTTTCCATCGAATTCGAGATGGAGCAGGACGGCCAGGCTGAGGACATCCTGACCGGGCAGGGCGGGTCGGTGTGCAACATCCTGTCCGTGGGGCTGCGGCTTATAGCGCTGTCCCAGCTCGACCCGGACGAGCATCGGCCGTTTCTGGTGTTGGACGAGCAGGACTGCTGGCTGCGGCCGGACCTTGTGCCGGGCTTTGTGCGCCTGGTGGCGGCCATTGCCGATCGCCTGGGCATTCAGGTGCTCTACATCAGTCACCATCCGGTCGATCTTTTCGCCCTGGAGGCGCGGCGCGTCTATGTGTTGCGGCCCGGCCGGGAGCATGGCCCGAGCCTGGAGATCCTCACAGACCGGCCCCTTGAAGCGTCCGCCTCGGCCGATATCCCCACCTTCGAAGCCGCCGCCACCTCCCCCGGCGGCGAATAGTCTCCCTCTCCCCATTTGGGGGGTCTGGGGGCCTCAGGCCCCC
>ALAO01000165.1 GCA_000307955.1 Solidesulfovibrio magneticus str. Maddingley MBC34
GGCCCCCGGACCCCCAACATGGGGGAAGGGGGTGGCATGATGCAGTGTGGGCTGGCGGGAGCGTGGGATAGCGCGGCCGACGACCGACCCCAGGAGAAAAAATGCCGATTTATGATATTGTTTGCGATGCTTGCGCTTATGCCGGCGAAACCATCGCTCCGACCGCGACCGATACGCCGGCCTGCCCCCAATGCGGCGCGCCGGCCCGAAAACTCATGGCCGCCACCAGCAGCCTGACCGGCAAAGGCGGCTCGTCCCTGCCCGGCCCCTCGGACCACGGCTGCTGCGGCTCCCGGCCCGGCCAGGCCAGCCACTGCGCCGGCCCCGGCTCGTGCTGCGGCAAGGCGGGGGCGTGATGCGCCATATCTGCGTCGCCTCCGCCGATCCCGAGGCCCTGGCCCCGTTCATTGCCGCCCTGGCCCAGGCCGGCTGCGCCGTGGACTGTCTGCCCACGGCCGCCGCCACCGCCTCGGCTGTGCGGGAAAAATCCCCGGACCTGTGCGTGGTCGACGGCGACCTGCCCGACAGCGGGGCGCTGGCCCTGGTGGCCGGGTTGCTGGAGATCGACGCCCGGGTCACCTCGGTCGTGGTCTCGCCCCTGTCCGACGAAGCCTTCCACGACGCGGGCGAGGGCCTGGGCATCCTCATGCGCTTGCCTCCCGCCCCGGGACCGGCCGAAGCCGCCCGGCTCCTGGCCGCCCTGGAGGCCATTAGCTAAGCCCGCATCAAAACGTGACCCGAGGCCCACGCGGACGTTGGTCGGCCAAGAATGCCGCCCCAACCCTGAACGCGATCCCGGCAAACGGGCCAAGGAGACGATATATGGCCGGTTTCACGATGCTGCTCAAACTGCTGACCGGCGCGGCCGGCGGCGACACAGGCATGGGTTCGAGCCTGGGCCGCCTGGCCGGCCAGGGGCTGGCCAAGGGCCTCATGGGTTCGGCCGCCCGAGGGCTTTGCGGGGGTAAAAGCGGCATGAGCGGCGGCATGGGCGGCGGCCCCATGGACGCGCCCACCGAAGCCTAAACGGCAACACGCCGGGAGGGCGCACCCTCCCGGCGTGTTGCACGAAATCCGTTCCATCCTCTCCCCGACTTTTCCCATGCCCATTCCCGGGGCCGACGACGGCAGTGGTCAGCCCGCCGGGAGACGGCCGCGCCCCGGTTTCCCCAGGGATGCCTACGGCACGATCCAGGCTTCGATGAACGGCCGGGCCTTGTCGGCCGGAGCCGGACGGCAGGGCTGGGACAGACGGCCGGCGTTTGCGGCCAGCCTGTCCACGTAGGGCGCGGGATTGGTCAGTTGCGGGGCCAGCCCGGCGGCGCGCAGGTATTCGCGGCCCATGAAGGCCACGCCCCAGGGGCTGGGATGGATGCCTTCGGGCATGATGGCCTCGCCGCCAAGCTCCGCGGTCAAGGCGGCCTTGAAGGCGTTCATGCGCGGGCGCAGGTCGAGCAGCACCACCTTGCCCTTGCTGTCCGGCAGGGCGGCCAGCTTGGCGGCGGCGGCGCGAAGGGCCTGGTTGTGGCTGCGCTTGCCCTCGGGAACGTTGGAAGGGAAAAGCGCCTCGAAGCGAAACGCCTCGGCCGGCACGCCCATGATGGAGCCGTCCGGGATGGCGTCGAACATGTCGCACATGATGACGGTGGCGCCGACGTTTTCCAGGATTGACCGGCCAAGGCGCAGCCAGTTGGCTTCGTAGGCGTCGGGGTCCTGGCCGTGAAAGCCGGCGTCTTCGAGGATGACCACGTCGCCGTCGCGGATAACGCCGTCCTTGGCCAACCCGGCCAACTGGTCGGCCCGGGCTTCCACGTCCTTGGGAAAAGGCTGGCCCAGCGCCCCGGCGTAGGCGGCCACCACTCGGGCGGCGGGCACGGTGTCGCCGCCGTCGGGCGTGTCGAGCAGGCCGGCGGCCGCGAACTGGAAATTCATGGACGAGGCCAGGGAATGCATGGGCCAAAGCGGATCGGTCCCCTTGCCCTTGGCTTTTTCCTTGTCGCGCATGAGGTCGGCCATGGCCGAAACCATGTAGGCCTGATCGTTGGAATTTTCCTTGATGGCCGAGAAATCGACCTCCGTGAGGCTGCACAGCATGACCACCGAGTCGCCGAAGATGAAGACCACCCGGCCATAGGCGTCGCGGTTGGCGGCGATCTGCTTGAACACGGCATCGGGCGGGAACTCCTCGGCCCGGCCGACGGCCGTCCCGAGCAACAGGACAGCCAGCCCCAGCAGGAAAAGACGCGGCAGAAAGCGGACGGACTGGAACATGGGGCACTCCCCCCTAGCGCAGACGGCTTTTGAAAAAGTTGTGCAAGCCCAGATCCAGTCGGGCAAAAAACCAGCCGCCGACCGCCACCACGCCCAAAGCCAGAAACGCCCGGGCATTATCCAGAGGCCAACCCAGGGTGTAGACCATGATGGAAAAGACCGCCGAGAGAATGACGGCGTGAATCAAATAATAGGCATAGGCGTAGTCGCCAAAATTGGACACGGCGATGAGAAAGGGATGGCGCACATAGTCTTCGAGCTTGACCACGGCGAACAGGGTCGCTGCCGTGCACAGGCTCCAGGGGCCGATCTCGCTTAAGGACTTGATGACGCCAAGGGGGCGGTTCCAGCCCCAGGCCACGGTAAAGACGGAGCAGGCCACGAGAATGCCCACGGCCAGGGCCGGATGCAGGGGGCCAGTGCGTTTTTGCAGGTAATAGACCAGGGCGCCGGTGATGAAATAGAGATTGTAGCCGGCGAAAAGCACCGTGCGCCAGGTGTTGAAGACATAGCCCTCGCGCAGGCCGAAAGCCAGATAGGCCACGATCACGGCCAGGCCCCAGACCACGAGAAAGGCCGGGAAATAGCGGCGCAACCGGGGCGAGGCAAAGGGCGTTATGACGATATAATAGACGATTTCATAGATGAGGGTCCACTCCACCCGAAGCGGCAGGTCAGCCGGCCCCACCGGCAACAGGGAGGCGGCGGCAAAAAGCTCCTTGCCGGGCAACTTGCCCCACATAAGATAGCCGACGATCACCGAGATGGCCACGCCGCACCAGTAGGTGGGGTAGACGCGCAGCAGCCGCCGGACCAGAAAGTTGCGATAGCCGATGTCGATGAGAAAGGCCATGATGAAGCCGGAAATGCTGAAAAACGGCAAGGCCACGGCCATGAACGCGTCGGGCACCAGGTTGAAAACGGTGTCCGTTTGCCCGCCATAAATGAAGAGATACGCCCTCACATGCAGATAGAGGACCATGGACATGAAAACAATGCGGAGAATCTGTATGGAATAGTAGCGCATCTCGGTCCTGTTGTCTCCCTGTGTGAGATGAAGGGGCGTGCCTGCGCACGACGTGGAGGCGTCCCGGCTCGATGCTATCCGTAAGGGCTTTTTTACGAGAAGGCCACTAAAATCGGCTCAGGCCAGCCGCCGAGGCGTCGCCGCCTTGGCGCGACGGACAACCGGCCAGGGCCGGCCCTAAGGATGCGGCGCGCAGAGGGGACGTCGCGCGTCGCCGTGTTTTGGCTACACCGGACGGGCGCAAACGGGCGCGGCAGGGTCAGAAAGCAACGCCGCGCGTGCGTGTCGCGGGACGGGCCTGCGAGATGGACGTCACGGACGTGACGCACAACGCCGCGCCTGCGCCTCGCTGGGTTACGGTCAGCGACGTGATAACGCCCACCCTCGCAACGCCGCGCGCGGATTCGCCGCCAGCGCCAAATCGGCGGGATCAGACGCCTTCGGCCCGGGCGGCGGCCTCGCGGGCTTCGTCGTCGCGGCCCTGGGCGGCCAGGGCTCGGGACAGCTCCACCCAGAATTCCCGGCGCTCGGGCCGAAGGGCCACGGCCTGCCGGGCCATGGCCTCGGCGATGGCCGGGTCCTCGCCCTCGGTCAGGTAGACCCGGGCCATGAGCTGCAGGGCGAAGGCGTCCTTGGGATCGCGCACCAGGGCCTGGTGCAGGTGTTCCCGGGCCTCGTCGAGCTGGCCGCGAGCAAAGGCCAGCCGGGCCAGATGGCGCAGGGTCGGGGCGGCCGGACCGCCGGCGGCCAAGGCCCGGCGGTAGTATTTGAGGGCCTCGGCGAAACGCCGGTTTTCCTCGGCCATGCGGCCCAGGCGCAGCAAGCTCGACACATGGGCCGGGTCGGCCCGCAGGCATTTTTGAAAAGCGGCCCGGGCAGCGGCGGACTCGCCCTGGCGCATCAGCACGCAGCCGAGGTTATACAGGGCCATGGCGTTCTTGGATTCGCCCCGGATGACCCGCTCGAACTCGGCCCGGGCCTGGGGCAGCCGGCCCAGGCGGGCCAGGCAGATGCCCAGCGAATTGCGGGCCAGGGCGTTTTTCTCGTCGGCCAAAAGCGCCTGCTTGTATTCTTCCATGGCGGCGTAGACGTCGCCCACGGCGAAATGGCGGTCGCCGCTGACGGTGAGCGACAGAGAGTCGAACACGGCCAGGCGCGGGCCGGCCGGCAAAAGCAGGGCATGGTCCAGGGCCTTGCGGCAGTTCTCGGCCACATCGCTTCGGGCATAGTCGAGACAGGGATGGCCGGCCAGGCCCACGGCGGCGTCAAGCTCCAGGTCGGCCCGAAGGGCGGCCAGGAGCCGGCCGGCCGGTTCGGCCAGGCTGGCGGGATCGATGCCGGGCACGAAAAAGACCAGCTTGGAGGCGCTGAAACGCCCGCCCACGGCCTCGTGGCCGAAAAAGCGGCGGCACAGCCCGGCCGCCTCGGCCATGTCGGCCTCGGCCGGCCGGCCGGCCCGACGTCTGGCCGGCGGATCGGCCAGTTGGACGAGAATCTGGGAAAAAGCGGAATTCTTCTCCCGGGCCTGGGCGGTGGCGCGCTGAAAATCCCGGTAGGGGTACAGGCCCGAGGCCGGATCGCGGCGGGGCGCGCCGGCGGCGGCGGCATCGCCGCCCTCCTCGGCCTCGGGAATAAGGGCCAGCCGGTCGCCGGGCTCCAGGGGAAGATGGGGATCGGCCAGATGGAGCACCTCGGCGAAAGCCATGTCCTCCACCACCTCGGCCAGGACGATCTCGCCCTTGACCGCCGCCGGGCTGCGGCCGCTTAAGCGGCCGCCGTCGGCCCCGCGCACGTCCACCTCGCGCTCCAGGCGCGGCGACCAGACCAGGAACCGTTGGCCCGGTTCGGCGTCCACCCAGCGGCCAAGGCTCACGGCCGCCCGGGCCAGGGGCAGGGTTTCGAGCACCACCCCGCCCTCGGCCAGGATGCGGCTGTAGGCCATGGCTTGGTCGCGGCCCAGGTCCTTGGCCACGGCCAGGCCCTTTTTGGCCTTGTGGACCAGCAGCCTGGCTTGCTCGGCCGGCGAGGCCGCGAACTGGCCGCCGCGCACGTCCTGGGGATAGCTCACGCAGCCGGCGCTGGCGGTCAGCGACAGGGATTCGCCCGTGGCCGGGATGGGAAACGGCGTGCGCCCAAGTTCGGCCAGCAAGGCCTCGGCCGCCTCCCGGCAGCGCACGGCCGAAGCGCCCGGCAAAAAGACCGCGAAAAGATCGTCGTGGAGCCGGGCGGCCAGCCCGCCTTCCGGCGTGGCCCCGGTCACGGCCGCCCCGGCCCGGGCCAGCACGTCCTCGGCCATGAGAAACCCGAACCGGCCGGCCACCCGGCTGAAACGGTCGAGATCGGCCACGATGAGGCCAAACCCGCCCCGGCAGGCGGACAGGGGCAGATCGCCCAGGTTGTCGCCGCCGGGCAGGATGCGCTGCTGCACGGCCTCGATCTCCCGGGAAAGCGCCGCCAAGAGCGCGTCGCCGCTGGCCAGGCCGGTGACCGGATCGGATGAGGCGGCCAGACGCAGGCGCAGCTGGTCCAGGGCCATGGCGGCGATGCGGGGGAGCAGGGACAACAGCGCGCGCCGCCCGCCAAGGCTTGCCCCGCGCGCCACGAACACGCCCAAAAGCCGGCCGGCCTCGGCCAGGGGAATCATGATTTTGCGTTCGGTGGGCAGATGGGCCGCCAGCCCCAGTTCCGGCCCAAAGGCGTCGGCCAGGGCGTCGCCGGGCTTGGGGAAATACAGGCTGTGGGTTTTAAAGGAGAGAAACCGGGAGAACACGTCGCGCAGGGCGTGTTCGTTGGCGATAAGCTCTCGTTGGGTCAAGGCAGGCGCGGCCATGGCGTTCTCCCGTATATAGAATAGGCCGGCCACCTGTAGCGCCCCCGGCCAGGGAAAACAAGGCCGGCCGGCCCCTTGACGGCCGCCGGCCGGCGCGGCATCCCAAGAGGCGGGCCAAACCCGCCAAGCGCCACCGGAGGCTTCCCATGGATATTCTCGCCTTTCCCCTCGGACCCCTGGAAACCAACTGCTATCTGGCCATGGCCGGCACGGCCGCCCTGGCCGTGGACCCGGGCGGCAATCCCGGCGTCGTCCTCGATCAGATCGAAAAACGCGGGCTGACCCTCGAAGCCATTTGCCTCACCCACCTGCACTGCGACCACCTCTACGGCGTGGCCGCCCTGGCCCGGGCCACCGGAGCCAAAGTCCTGGCCGGGGCCGAGGACGCCATGCTCATGGAAACCGAACTCGGCCGGGGCGGCCTCATGGGCCTGCCCATGGTCGACGGCTTCGACTGGGCTCCAATCCCCCCGGGCGAGGCGAGCATCGCCGGGCAGCCCTGCCGGGTGCTGGCCACCCCGGGCCATTCCCCGGGCAGCCTGTCGTTGTATTTTCCTAGCGCCGGGGCGGTTTTCGTCGGCGACCTGCTTTTCTACCGCTCCATCGGCCGCACCGACTTCGTCGGCGGCGACTATGACATGCTCATCAAGTCCGTGGTCACCGAAATATTCACCCTGCCGGAAAAGACCCTGGTCTACCCCGGCCACGGCCCGGCCACCACGGTGGGCGACGAAAAGCGCCACAACCCGTTTTTCTCGGAGTTCGCCCGGTGACGGCCGCAGCGCCGGTCGTTTTCCTGTGCGGCCCCCGGGCCGGCGGCAACTCCGACGCCGCCGGCCGGGCCTTTGCCGCCGGTCTGACCCGGGCCGGGCATACGCCCCGGATCATCGCCCTGCGCGACCATGACGTGGCCCCTTGCCGGGGCTGCGGGGCCTGCGCCGGGCCGGGCCATCGCTGCGTCCTCGACCGGCCCGACGACGCCGCCGCCGAGCTTTTCGCCGCCCTGGACGCCGCGCCTGTGGCTGCCTTTGCCTCGCCCATCTACTTTTACCATGTGCCGGCGCTGTTCAAGGCCCTGATCGACCGGGCCCAGCGCCGCTATGAGGTCCGGCTGGCCCAGGGCGCGGGCGACGGCCCGGACCGGCTGGCCTATCCCCTGCTGGTGGCCGGCCGGCCGCGCGGCGAGCGGCTTTTTGAGGGCGCGCTCATCACGCTCAAATACTTCCTGTGGCCCTTCGGCTTTCTGCCCGGCCCGGCCACGCTGCTGCGGGGCCTGGACGCCCCGGGCGACCTGGCCGGCGACGCCGAGGCCCTGGCCGCCGTCGAGGCGGCCGGCGAAGCCGCCGGCGAAGCGGCCGGGATCTTCCTCGGCGACCTGGGCGGCCCGGCCGATTGATCGTGAACGGCAAAGGCAACCCGACATCCGGTCCGGCCGGTGCGACCGCCGGGCCCCGTCCGGGCGATCAGCCCGGCCCCGGGCCGGCTGGGAGCGTCTTGGCCAATCTGCCCGCCCTGGCCCCCCCGGCCAACCTCTTCGACCCAAACGCCTCAGACGCCCTGCCCATGCCGGGCGCGACGGATGCGCCGGGCCTTTGGACGGCGCGGACCGGCGTTGCCTGTCTGGCCGACTGGCTCGGCCGCCTCGGCCGGCGTCTTTTGGCCGCCTGTGACCGCTGCCAGGCCTGCCAGGGATTGTTGCCCGCCGACGCATCCCTGCCCCTGTGCCCGGCCTGCCGGGACCGTCTGGCCCCGCGCCTGGGCGGATTTTGCCCGCGCTGCGGGGCCATGGGCGAGAACGCCGAGGCGACGCCCGGGCTGTGCCTGGACTGCCGGCGGGACGGCCGGCCCTGGGACGGATTTGCCTTCCACGGCCGTTACGAGGGCCTGCTGCGCGAGCTTGTGCTGGGTTTCAAATTCCACGGCCGTCTGGGCCAGGGCCGGCTGCTGGCCGGTTTCCTGGCCGCCGCCTGGCGACGCGCCGCCGCCCGCGACGGTCCGGGTTGCCCGGACGGAGCGCCGGACCTCCTCGTGCCCACGCCGCTTTATCCCCGTCGCCTGGCCTGGCGCGGCTTCAACCAGAGCCTGGAGCTGGCCCGGCTGCTTGGCCGGGAAATCGGCACGCCCCTCGCTCCCCTTGCCCTGGCTCGCCTGCGCGACACCGTGCCCCAAAGCTCGTTGCCGGGCCGGGAGCGGCGCAGCAACCTGACCGGCGCTTTCGCCGCCGACCCGGCCCAGGTGGCCGGCCGCCGCGTGCTGCTCGTGGACGACGTCATGACCACCGGGGCCACGGTGGAAACCGCCGCCCAGGCCCTGCGCCGGGCCGGCGCGGCCCGGGTGGACGTGGCCGTGGCGGCCCGGTGAGGGGTAAAGGAAGGAAGAAGGCCTCCGGCGGCCGGGGGGATAATCCCCCCGGACCCCCTGAAGGGAAAGGCGGTTAGCCCAGGTCCGTCGGCATGGTCAGGGGCAGGCGTACCCGGAAGATCGTGCCGTCCTCGCGGTTGGAGACGAAATCCGCCCGGCCGCCCAGGTAGCGCTCGGTCAAGAGCTTGATGGAATAGGTGCCAAGGCCCCGGCCCACGCCCTTGGTGGAAAACGACCGGCTGAAAATCCGCATCTGCACGCTGCGGGGGATGACCCCGGCGTTTTGCACCGAGAACTCCACGGCGTCGGCCAGGCTGCGGCTGCCCAGGCGGATCTCGCCGCCGGCCGGCGTGGCCTCCAGGGCGTTTTTCACCATGTTGCCGCCCACCCGCCGCAACAGCACCGGATCGGAATGGAACACGATATTGGAACAGGCGTTGTCCACCACGATGCGCCGGTCCCGGGCCTGCTCGCCGCCCTGGAAGGTGGCCGCCACCACGTCGAGAATGTCGTCGCTGCGAAGGGGCGTGCAATTGGTCTCCAGCTCGTTGGTCTCGGCGGCCAGCAGCTGCTTTTGGTAGATGATCTCGTCGGTGAGCTGGGACACGGCCCGATAAATCAGCCTCGCGTCGGCCTGCAAGTCTTCCGGGACCTCCTCGGCCAAAAACTCCAAGAGTCCCTGAACGCCGCCCACGGTGTTGAGCATGTCGTGGAAAAACAGGCGTTCCAAGGTGCGGCGGCGCTTTTCGTGGCTCACGTCGTTGATGGAAAAAATGAGGTAGGGTTCGGCGTTCAGATGGACCGAGGCCGAGGAAACGCGCAGATCCAGCGCTTCGATGCCCGCGCCGGTGTCGCGGTTGATGGCGCACTCCTGGACGTTGTCCGTGCCGGCCAGCCCCAGGAGTATGGAGCGCACCGCGCCGCAGTGGGCGCAAAATTCGCTGGTGCCGCAGCCGCCGGGGTGCTCGTCGGCGTGGACGCAACGGAAGGCCTCGCCCGGCCGCTTGCCCAGGGCCTCCCGGATGTCGGTGATGCCGAGCACGTCGGCGAACTTGCGGTTGCCGTGCACCACCTGGCGCTGGCGGTTGAGCACCATGGCGATGATGGGCATGGCGTTCAGGACCAGCGGAATGGCGTGCTGGGACAGCACCGCGAACTGCCGGTCGATTTCTTCCTGGCAGGCCCGCTCGGACGGAGCGAAGCAGGTGGGGTCTTTGGCGTCGGCCATGGGGCGGCTCCTGACTAAAGGGCAGTGAGACTGCTGCGCCCTGCATCATTCAGAAGTCCGACCCGAATGTAAAGCCCCAAGCGAAACGGGACCCAGGCAGCCCCGGACGCATCAGGAACTGTTGTTGGTCGTGGCCTGGTTGGCCACGAGATAGCCAATAAGCGCCGAGTTGAGGATGCTCCCCGGCGTGCCGTTGGCCGCGGCCGTGGCCGAGCCGGCGGCAAAGGCCGAGGTCGGCGTGGTCGAGACGGTGGGCGCGGTGATGCCCGAGGTGTCCAGGCCAAGCGACGTCATCAGGCTCTTCATGGAATCGGTGAGGCTGGCGGCCTTGGCATTAAGCGCGTTGGCCCCGCTGGTGATGGCCGACATCCAGGCGCTGGAAGCATTGGATGCCATTTTGGCGGCGCTGGCCAACATGGTATTCATGCTGGCCGCCGCGTTGGAGATATTGGCCTTTTGCGTGTTCATCGTATCGGTGAACAGGCCGTCGAGGGTGCTGGACGTGGCCGTGGGCAGGGTCAGCCCGGACAGTTCGCTGTAAAGGCCATCCAGGGCCGCCTGGCGTTCCTTCTCCGTGCTCGCTCCGGCCAGGGCCGTATTGTAATTGGTGTAGGCGTCGAAGTATTGGAACTGCACGCTCGACTGAACGTCGGACGGCACGAGGCTCTTCATGGTGGCGTTGAAGCTCGCCTGGGCCGTGGCGATGTCCTTGCTGCGCGTGGCCGAGGAGCTGGCGTTGGCCTGGGCGGAGCTCAGCTTGGCGCTGGCCAGGCTGTATTGATAGGCCCAATTGACGACGTCGTTGGTGGCGGCAGATGTGGCCATGGGAAAGCCTCCGGGCGGCAAGTTCGGCCCTTCTCCACCTGGAGAGGACCCTTTGGCCCTTCATTGAGCAATTCCCCTGCCATCCGGATTTTTTACATAACTTCATAATATTCCATGCAAAATCTATTTTGACGGCCGGCAGAATTTGCCGGCCGTCCGCCAGGACGGCCGCCGACGTCACCGAGTCTCCACACGGCCGACACGCCGCTTTCAACTGTCCCGGGCAAAAGGCGACCATGCGGTTCCCGGGAGCGTCCCGGGCAACTCCACCAACCGACGCCAACGGAGCGACGCCATGGGACATCTCGACGTGGACCGGATCAGTGAAGTGCTGCGCGACATGCTGGAAACCCTCAAAGGCAAGTCCCGGGACTCCCTGGGCCTCATGGCCCGGGAAGAAACGGCCTGCCCCGACGCCGTGGACCGGGCGGCGGCCGAATCCGACCGCCACATGGCGCTCATTATGGGCGAGCGCGACCGCCAGCTCATCAGCGAAATCCACGAGGCCCTGGCCCGGGTCAAGGACGGAGAATACGGCATCTGCCAGGAATGCGGCGAGGAGATCGGCCTGGCCCGGCTGCGCGTCCAGCCCACGGCCACCCTGTGCGTCCACTGCAAGTCCCTGCTCGAAGACATGGGGCGGCCCTACATGCAGGCCGGCCGGGCCGAGTCCGCGTTTCTTGAGGAATAGGCCGGCGTTTGCCGGCCGCTTCATTTCCGGCCGGGAAGTGTGAGCCGGGCCAGTCCGCCGCCGCCCGGGCCGCGCGTAAGGATCAGCGCGCCGCCCATCTCCTCGGCCCGCCGCCGGGCGATGGTCAGCCCCATGCCCACGCCCACGGCCTTGGTGGTGAAAAAGGGGTCGAAAACGTAGGGCAGCACGTCTTCGGCCGGCCCGGGGCCGTTGTCGGCCACGGTCAGGGCCGCGCCGTCGTCCTGGCGCTCCCAGGCCAGGGCAAGCCGCGCCCCGTCCCGTGGGGCGGCTTCCAGGGCGTTGGCGCACAGCGCCGCCAGGATGGCGGTCAGCATGGCCGCGTCGGCCACAACCAGGCCGCCCAGCCCCGCCGTCTCCAGCCGGCCGGCTAGGCCCGTGGACTCCCGGGCCTCGGCAAAGGCCCGGTCGGCCAAGGCGGCCAGGTCGCACGGAGCCATGGCCGGCTCCTCCCGCCGGGCGTAGTCCGAAACCGCCCGCACCACGGCTTCCAGCCGCCTGGCCCCGTCCAAGATCATGGACAGGGCCTCGGCCTCGGGGTCGCCCTCCCCCTTGCCGCGCAGAAGCCGGCCCGTGAACCCGCCGATGACCATGAGCGGATTGCGGATCTGGTGGGCCACGGCCAGGGAAAACCGGACAAGCCCCTCGATGCGTTCCTTCTGGGCGGCCTGGACGCCAAGGAGCCGGTCGCGGTCGCGTTCGTGGAGGCGGTAGATCTCGGTGACGTCGGTGATCTCGATGAGGATGCCGAAGATTTTCTCGTTTTCCAGCAAAAGCGACCCCGACAGGCGATAGCGGCGCGACTGGCCGTCGGGATGGGCGTAAACGATGGCCAGCGGCTCGGGCTTTTGGCCGTGCTTGATGCCTGCGGCCAGGAACCGGGCCAGTTGGCGGGGGGCGTCGGCCCGGGCCACCAGGGCGGCCGATGCGGCCGGATCGGCCAGCTCCCGGCGGCTGACCCCGAGCAGCCGGCAGGCGGCCTCGTTGGCGGCGTAGACCAGTCCCCGGATGTTGCAGATGACCACGCCGGCCGAAAAGCTTTCCAGCAGGTCGTGAAAGTAGGTCGAGTGGGCAAAGGTGAGCATGGCGGCCCCGGCTGGCAAGGGTGGAACGTGGCCGCACCATGGGCCAGGGGCGTTACGGCCGTATGACGCGCCCTTGCGACGCTTTTGTCGCCCGGGGCCACGCTTTTGTCGGCCCGCCGTGGACCACCATTCACAACATGCCGGCATCGCTTAAAAAACAATCTGGACCGGTATTTGCTTCTCTTCCGGCCATGGACACCATCGACACCCGCTACGGTCCCCTGCCCATCGAAGGCCCCGTGGAACGCCGCCCGGACGGCGGCGCGCGCGCGGCCTTTCTCGCCGCCCCGGCCGCCCTGGCCACGTCCATCGGCCGACTCGTGCCCCAGCACAGCATCGACGATGCCCGGCGCATGACCAAGCCGCCCGTCACCTTCCACGACAACGGCCAGGTCCGCAGCCTGCCGCTGGAAACCCGCACCGTGGTGAAAACCCCGGCCGGGCCGCTGCCGGCGGAACTGGTCACCTTTCACGACAACGGGGCCGTGGCCCGGGTGTTCCCCCTAAACGGCAAGCTCTCCGGCTACTGGACCGAGGCCGACGAGGCCGGGCTGGCCGAGGCCATCCCCCTGGCCACGCCCGTGGGGCGGCTTACCGCCAAATGGCTGGCCGTGGCCTTTGACCCCGAAGGCCGTCTGCGAAGCCTCACCCTGTGGCCCGGTGAGGAACTCTCCGTACCCACCCCCTGCGGCCAGTTGCCCGCCCGCCTGGGGCTCAGTTTCCATACCGGCGGAACCCTGCGCTCCATCGAACCGGCCCGGCCCGTGGAAGCGCCCAGCCCGGCCGGGCCGATCTGGGCCTTTGACCCCGACGCCGTGGGCATCGCCGGCGACGACAACTCCCTGGCCTTCACCCCGGACGGCGAGACCGCCCGGCTGGCCACCGTGCGCACGGCCGTGACGGTCCGCCTGCCCGACGGCTCCCGCCGCGAACTCGCCCCCAAGGTGCGCGACAGCATCTGCGGCGACGGCGACCACGAACTCACCCCCCTTGTCCTGACGTTTTCCCCGGACGCCGTGGCCGCCGCCCACGGCTGCGCCAAACCCTTCGCGGTCATTCCCCGGTCCGGCGCGCACTTCACGGCCCGGCCTTTCGTTTCGGCCTTTGCCGTGTCCTTCGTTCCTAAACAATGTTCCATGTAGCCCGGTTTTCCTTGACGAGTCCCCCTTCGCGACTGATATAAAAGACCATCAAGAACCGACGCTCCCGGCCGCCGCTGTTGGACGGCCGGGCTGGCGCGCTGGCCCTTGCTTCCGTCCGGGCGTGCACGGCTCTGCGCCGACACGCCGCGAAGAGAAGCCGGGGCCGACACAGTGTCCGGCGCGAATGCCGGGACACACAACAAGGAGGTCTTTCGTGGGTCGTACCGCATGCGTCTTGCTGGCTGTTTTTGCTTTGCTTTTTGCAAGCGTGGAACTGGGCCTGGCCAAACGGCTGGGCGGCGGCGGTTCCATGGGCAACCGGCAGTCCTTCAGCACGTCCACCACCCCCCGGCCCGACATGGGCTCCCCCTCCGGGAGCTTTTCCTCCCAGCAGGCCCGGCCCAATCCCACGGCGGGCAATCCCGGCGGCGGCATGTTCTCGCGCCCCGGCATCGGCGGCATGCTCGGCGGCCTGCTCGTCGGCGGCCTGCTCGGCTCCATGCTCTTTGGCGGCGGCCATGGCTGGGGCGGCCCCAGCCTGATCGACATCCTGCTGATCGGCGGCGGGCTGTTCCTGCTTTTCAAGTTCCTGCGCTCGCGCCGCACGGCCACGGCCCAGGGGCCGGACTACGGCCAGCCCATGTCCCGCAGCTACGAGGCCGAGCCCCTGTCCCAGGCCCGGCAGGCGGCGGCCGGCGGCTGGAGCAATCTCGGCGCGGCGGCCGAACCGGCCGCGCCGGCCGGCCCGAACCTGCCCCCGGGCTTTGACGCCACCGACTTCCTGGCCGGGGCCAAGACCTTGTTCGCCCGGATGCAGCAGTCCTGGAGCAAGCGCGATCTGGCCGACATTGAGGCCTTTTCCACCCCGGCCTTCATGGCCGACGTGCGCAAACAGGCCGCCGAAGACCCGACTCCGACGCCCACCGACGTGCTCCTCGTCGACGCCAAACTCCTGGAAGTGCGCAGCCAAAACGGCGCAACCATCGCCTCGGCCTACTTCGACGTGCTCATGCGCGAGGACCCCAAGGCCGGAGCGCCCGAACAGGTGCGCGAAGTCTGGCACTTCACGCGAAAGGAAACCGTGCCCGGCGACGCCTGGAAGCTCGACGCCATCCAGCAACTGGACGCCTAGCGGCGCGTCCCTGAAAAATACGATCATATTTTTCAAGGGACGCGACACGAGCGACGGCAAGGGACGCGACCCCGCCGCCTCGCCCGCTCCACGCCAAACGGCCCGGCCATCCGTCATGGATGGCCGGGCCGTTTCCCTTGGCGCGGCGGCCGGCGCGTTACCAGCGCGGCGGCGGCGGGGGCAGCGGATAGCCCGGCCCCACATAGACCGGCCCGGGATAGGCCGGCGCGACCACCACCGGCGGCGCGTAGGCCGGGGCCACGTACACAGGCGGCGGCGGCGCGACATACACCGGCGGCGGCACGGCGGCATAGAGCGGCACGCTCACGGCGAACCCGGGCGTGACGATGGTGAAGGCTTCCGCCCGGGCCGCCAGCAAGGCGGCCAGCAAACACAATATGGCCAGTATGAAAAGCGTGCGTCGCATGATGATCCTCCTCCCCGTGTTGAGGCGTTTGCCCTCCCACGAGCCAGAAGCGTGCCAAGCCGCCAAACGGCCCGCCGCCGGTCTCCCGGCCGTCCCGGCCCCGCGCCGCCCCCTGCCAATTCGTCGAAATATCCGCAATTCCCTTGCCGGCCGCGCCCGGGCTCATTATCTTTCAAAACAAACCGACCGGGAGTGCGCCATGTCCATCTCCGACCGCATGTGGGACCGCGCCCTGTTTCTCACCCGCTTCGACGGGACCTCCACCGCCGACATGGTGGCCGCCCTCGGCGCGGACCACTACGCCATCAAGCGCCTCTCGCCGAGCATGGGCTCCAACGTGCCGGACACCGCCGACCCCAAGGCCATCACCACCCACTTCCTCGACACCGGCCTCGGCGCCATCGTGCGCACGTCTATTTAGTGGAGTTGAGAGAAGAGAAGAGAAGACAAGAGGAAGATGCCTCCGGCGGCTGGGGGCCTGAGGC
>ALAO01000166.1 GCA_000307955.1 Solidesulfovibrio magneticus str. Maddingley MBC34
GCTGGGGGCCTGAGGCCCCCAGACCCCCCATCTGAAGAAATGGGTGGGGGGGGCGGAGCCACGCTTCATCCTTCGGAGAGCTCTCGCTGGTTTTGGGCTGGGACGTGTGAAGCGCTTAAGGACACTGGAATTTTGTGAAGTCCCGGTGGCCGCCGTCGCCCAACGTCGGGGTCAGTCGTCGCCGCACTCGGCCAGGGTGGCGGCGCGGCGCGGGCGCTGGACCGTCCAGGGCGCTTCCCAGGCCGGCGGCACGCAGTAGGCTTCCTCGGGCAGGATGACCCGCCAGGCGTGGAGCCTAAGCGGCGTCGGACCGCCGCCGTACTTGGCGTCGCCGACAATGGGATAGCCCCGGCTGGCCAGCTGGGCGCGGATCTGATGGGTGCGCCCGGTCTCCAACCGCACTTCGAGCAGGCTGGCCGTGGGCGCGCGGCTGATAAGGCGCGCCTTGGCCACGGCCTCCTTGCCGTCCTCCCCGGCCGTGACGCGCTCACGGCCCGGCTCGCCCGACTTGGCCAGGGCGTCGCGCATGGTCACCCACTCGTTTTCCTCGCCGAGGAGCCACTTGCCCCAGACCCAGGCGAAATAGTCCTTGCGCAGCGTGCCGTCCTGCATGGCCTCGTGCAGGACGCGCAGCCGGCGGTAGGATTTGGCCACCAGCAGCAGCCCGGTGGTGTCGCGGTCCAGACGGTGGGCCGGCGTGGGTTTAAACGGCGCGCCCGGGGCGTGGGCATGGAGCAGGCTGGTCAAGGCGAACGTGTGCCCCGAGCCGGGATGCACGGGCAGGCCGGCCGGCTTGATGACCACGAGGAGTTCGTCGTCCTCGTGGAGGATGTCCAGCGTCGGTGTCGCCCGGCCGCTGGTCCGGTGGGCTGGCGGCGGTGACGTTTTGGTCGCCCCGTGCCCGGGCTTTGGCCGGCCGGTCGGCACGGCGGCCAGCTCGGGCGCGCCCCCAGCGCTGCCGGCCGGGGCCGCCTCGTCCAGCTCGAAGGGCGGCACGCGCACGATTTGCCCTTCGGCCACGCGGTCAAAGGGTTTGCAGCGTTTGCCGTCCAGGCGCACCTGTCCGGTGCGGATGCATTTCTGGAGCGCGGCCAGGGGCAGACCCGGGCCAAGACGCCGGGCCAGATACTGGAGCAGCTTCTGGCCGGCCTCGGCGGTGGTGACGGTGATGTGTTGGACGGGTGTTTTCATGCAAGCGCGCCGTCAAACGACACAGGCGCAATCTTTCCGGCTCAACGAATCCCCCCATGGAAAGTTTTTGGGGAGGAGAGCGCGAGAGGAACCCCTTTTTTCAAAAAGGGGTTCCTCTCGCATCTTGCTCTTCGTCTTCAGTTTGTTTTTCTACGGCGCCAGCTTGTAGCGATTGCTATCCACGATGAGCATGATCATCGAGTCCTGTCCCAGGCCGTTATGGTCCTGGGAGGACATGGTGTAGACGCCGGAGACGCCGACCACGCGGTTGAGCTTTTCGAGCGCCGCGCGCAGCGCTTCGGGATCGGCCTTGCCGGCCTTTTCCAGGCCCGCCCGCAGCAGGGTCAGGGCGTCGTAGGCATAGCCCGAGTGGGTGTTGAGCGGGAACTTTTCCTGGATGCCGTTATCCTTGTAGGCCTTGATGAAGGCCTCGATGACGATCTTCTGCGGGTCTTCGTCGGGCAGGGATTCCGGGGCCATGAGCTTGGTGCCGGGCATGACCGTGCCACCGGCGGCCTCGCCGGCCAGTTCCAGGTAGCTGGGGCCGGGCTGGCCGTGGCACTGCACCAAAAGCGGCCGCTCGCCGGGCAGGGCGGCGAAGTTCTTGGCGGCGATGGCTCCCGCCGGTCCGATGGTCCAGACCACGGCGGCTTGGGGCTTGGCGGCTTGCAGCTTGAAGGCCTGGGCCGAGAAATCCGTGCCCTTGGGATCGAAGGTTTCCTCGGCGATGATCTCGATGCCGTATTTGGCGGCGTTGTCCTTAAGCTCGGTCGCCCCGTCCTGGCCGAAGGCGTCCTTGGAGCTTAACACCGCGATCTTCGTGATGTTCTTGCCCTTGAGGTAGTCGTAGATCTTGGCCACGGCCGTGGCCGTGCGCTGGGGGGCCTTGAAGGTCCAGTCGTAGGGGCCGAACTTGCCGCCGGCCACCACGGCGTCGCCGCCAACGGTCATGATGACCGGGACGTGCTTTTCCTCGGTGTACTTCTTGACGGCCAGGCCTTCGCCCGTGGACGTGGGGCCGATGATCGCCAGCACTTTGTCGCCCTCGACGAGCTGGCGGGCCTGGCGCAGGGCCACGTCCGGGGATGATTCGGTGTCGTAGGAGACGAGCTTCACGGGCCGGCCGAGGATGCCGCCCATATCGTTGATTTGTTTGACGGTCATTTCGGCCACGAGCTTGCTCGGGGTGCCGACCACGGCGGCCGGCCCGGACTGGGCGAAAAGTCCGCCGACGACGATGGGGTCGCCGGCGGGCGCGGCGGCGTGGGCGGCTGCCGGGCAAAGCAGAAGGGCAGCGACGAGCAGGAAAAATCTGGCCATGGGGAAGCCTCCGGTGCGGTCTGGTCTGATCGAAAGCGGCAGGAAATTTTTACCGCATCGGACGATGTTGTAAATGATTTTTCGGCAAGGTTGGGGCGATGGCCTAGCGCGAGGCGCGCCAGTAGCCGACAAGCAGCGCCGCGCCCAAAAGCAGCCCGTTGACCAGGGTACGGGCGTCGCCCAGGACCGACAGCCAGCTCATGGCCGTCTCCAGGACAAGGGCGGCCAGGATCGGCCGCAGGAGATTGCCCGGGCCGCCGATGACGAGGAACAGCAAGGCCTTGAGCGAGAGTTCCAGGTGGTACTGCTCGGGGCTGATAAAGCCCGTGTAGTGGCCGTGGATCACCCCGGCGGCGGCCGAAAGCCCTCCGCCCAGGCCAAAGGACAGGGAGCGCACGGCAGCGCGGTCCACGCCCAGGCTCGACGCCGCCTGGGCGTCACCCCGGCAGGCGGCCAGAGCCCGGCCGAGCCGGCTGTCGCGAAGGGCCAGGAAGATGTACGAGCCCAGGGCCAGCAGGCCGGCGAAGCAGAAAAACGTGGCCCGGTCGCCGGAAAGGGAACCCAAAAGCGGCAGGGCCAGACGGGCGTTGGCCATGTGGCCGGCCGAACCGCCGGTGACGCTTTCCAGCGTCAGCACGAGGTTGGTGAAAACCAGCGATACGCACAAGGTGGCCATGGCCAGGAAGCCTTCGCCCAGACGCTCCATGGGGCGGCTGAGCATGGCGGCCAAAAGGCCCGTGCCCAGCACCACGGCCGGGACGATAACCAGGGTCGCCTCGGGGAAGCGGTCGTGGAGCAGCACCGAGCCGTACGCCCCCAGGCCGGCGAAGGCGGCCTGGGCCAGGGAGATCTGGCCGCCAAGGCCCAGGCAGAAATTGAGCGCCAGGACGTTGACCGCCAAGAACAGGTGCTGGTTGACGGCCAGGAGCTGAAAGCCGGGCGTGACCAGGCCGACCACGGCCAGGGCGGCGAAAAACAGGCCAAGGGAAAGATTGCGGGGCATGGTCATGGGTCAGGGCCGCTCGTCGTGCTCTCGCGGCGCGACCACGAGGAGCAGGATGACGAGGATGTAGATGGCGGTTTCCTTGAATTCGCCGGAGATGGTCAGGACCATGGCCGCTTCGGCCAGCCCCAGGACGATGCCGCCGGCGAACACCCGGCCCAGGGAGGTGTAGCCGCCGATGGTGGCGGCGGCGAAGCCCTTGAGGCCAAGCCCCAGGCCCATGTCGTAGCGCAGCCCGGTCTGCGGCCCCACGGCCAGGGCGGCCAGGGAGGCCAGGGCTCCGGCCAGGGCAAAGGACAGGGCATGGCAAAAGACGGTGTCCACGCCCTGGAGCCTGGCGGCCACGGCGTTTTGGGAGGTGGCCCGAAGCGCCCGGCCCAGGCGCGTGCGGCCGAGAAACAGCCCCAGCACGACCACGGTGGCCAGGGCCAGGGCCAGGGCGGTGACGGTGTCGCGGCCAAGAAAAAACAGGCCCAGCCGCAGGTCGGGCAGGGGAAGCAGGCGCGGCGGCATGAGGGGATTCTTGCCCCAGCACAGGATGGCCACGCCCTGGAAGACGAGGCTGGCCGCCACGGTGAGCATGAGCTGGCGCAGGGGCGAGGCCCGCAGCGTCAGCCCCAGGGTGGTGGAGAAAAGCGCCCGTCCCAGGACAAAGCCGGCGGCGGCGGCGGCGAGCAAGGCGGCGGCCGGAGGCAGCCGCATGACGCTGGCCAGGCTCATGATGGTCAGGCCGCCAAGGAGCAACAACTCGCCCTGGGCGAAGTTGATGAGCCGGCTGGCCGAAAAGATCAGCGAAAAGCCCAGGGCCATGACGCCGTAGACGGCCCCAAGGGCCAGTCCCGAATTGACGATCTGGGCCAGATACAAGGCGAGCAAGGCAACCTCGAAAACCAGGGGTGGACGAAAAAAAACGGGGGAACCGCCGCACAATGCGGTTCCCCCGTCGTGACGTCAAGTGGAACGGGCTATTCGCCGGCTTCCTTGTCGATGCCGAACTCGCCCGGCTGGCTGAAGCCCGAGGCGTCGAGCTTGTAAGCCAGCACGATGGTGCGGCGGGCGTAGACGCCGGCCGCGCCCGGCCAGGTGTTGAGGCACACCACCATCTCTTTCTGGCCGTCGTTGTCGATGTCGGCCAGGGCGTAACCGGTGACCGTGCCCTTGATGCGGCGGGTCTTCCACAGCAGGTTCATGCCCACGCCGTCCCAGTACAGAGCGTGGATTTCGCCCTGGGAGAAGGTACGGAAGGTCTCGAAGAACTGGGCGGCCAGGGAGATGTTCTTGCTGACCAGCACTTCGTAGCGGTCGTCCTTGTCGAGGTTGGCCACGATCATGGGCAGCGGGATGTAGTAGTAGGTCCAGAGGTGGTCGCTCTTGGGCTTTTCCATGGGGGCCATGAGCGGGTCGAACTCCAGGCCGATGGCCGAGCCGCAGTACTGCTCCTCGGTGGCGGCGATGCGTTCGCCCTTGGCCGTGTAGACCACGATGCGGTCCTGGTCGTCGTTGATGAGGACCTTGTAGCCGCTCTTTTCCGGCAGATAGGCGAAGTTGAAGGGGTTGGCCTTGTTGGGCAGGGGCAACCGGGTGGACAGCTGAGGCTGGCCGCCGGCGAAGATGACGTTGTGCACGCCCTGGACGAACAGTTCCTTGGGTTCACCCTTGGAGCCGACCAGCTGGCGGTTGAAGTCCGGGGCCACGGTGGCCACGTTCAGGTAGAGTTTGATGTCCTTGTAGAGCTCGGCCAGCTTGTTGCCTTCCAGGGCCAGGATGAACGCGCGCGGCTCCTTGAAGTAGCTGGTGGAGACGATGATCTCGGCCTTGCCGTCGCCATTGATGTCCATGGCGCTGATGTTGAGCAGATTGAGGTTGGGCGACAGCTCAAGCTTGGCGATGGGCATGAGCTGGCGGTCCTTGTAGCTGAAGACCTCCACCGAATGCTGGCCCAGGATGGCCACTTCGTTGCGCCCGTCGCCGTTGAAGTCGGCGATGGCGATGCCGCGCGAGACCAGGGGCATGGACTGGCTGCGCCACACGCCGGCGGTTTCGGTGGGGCCGGCGTAGCGGAAGCTCGGGTTGAGGTAGGCCTTCTGGCCGTCGGCGCCGGTCTGGTTGACCACGAAGTCCGAGTTGAGCTGGCCGCCGGGCGCGCCGCCCTGGCCGGACGCGGCTTGGGACGGGCGCTGGAATATCTCGTTGTTGAGCGCCTGGGCCGTGCGCTCCATGGCCGGGATCAGGTCGGCGATCTTGGCGGACAGGGACTTGGGCCACTTCTTGCCGTCGCGCCCCACCACCATGATGTCCACGCTGGCCTGTTCGCCGGAGATGGTCACCGAGCCGTAGGCCAGGAAGTCCACGCCGAGTTCGGCGGCGGTCTTTTTCGCCTCGGCCTCCGAGGCCGGAGCCTTGGCCAGCTTGGAGCCGGCCTTGGCCTTGTCCATGGGGGCCAGATGGCCCGGCCAGTTCATCCGGGATTCGAGCATGCTCTGCACGCCCTGGCTCAGATACTGGTATTTCTCGGGGCCGTGCACCGTAAACGGGGCCACGGCAAAGGTTTTGACCTCAGCGGCCAGGGCAGTCGCCGGCAGGCACGTCAAGGCCGCGACCAGCAGGACAAGGCGACGAAAAAGCGTCATAAGGGTTCCTCCGGGTCCGCTTGGGGACCGTGTTGTCCGGGGATACGGCTGCGGCCGGGACAGGCCGGTACGCCGCGAGGCCTGCAATACTATCATGCCGCTGGCCTTGCAAGGGCTGGCGGCGCTCTTTCCCGGGTCCGACTTCCGTGCAGTCGTTGTCGTCCGCTTTTGGTTACACCGCTGTGCGTCGTCGCCGGCGGCTTTTGGTTACACCGCGCCAGTCGTCACAAAAATGTCGCGCCAAGCCCCTTGCCTCGGGCGGCGTTGCGGGCTACCCCGGCCTCGCTCCCCGGAGGTTGCCCGTCCCCATGTCCCGCTTCATGCCATCTTTTGCCGCCTTGGCGCTTCTGCCCATGCTCCTTTTCGTCCCGATCCCGGCTCCCGCCGCCGACCTGCCGGCCCCGGCCGAGACCGTCACCGTGGCCGCCGACCAGACCCTGCGCAAGACCGATCGCCGCCTGCTCGGCATCAATCTCGACTATTTCATCGACCAAGACGCCAACCGTCCCAAGGGCGCGCGTCCCCTGGCCGAGGCCCTGGCCGATCTTGGCGTGGGGTCCCTGCGCTACCCCGGCGGGGCCAAGTCCGATGTCACCCTCTGGGCCGCGCCGCCCTACCGCAAGCCCCACCCGACCCTGGCCCGTCTGGGGCCGGACGAGTGGCCGGCCAGCGACCGCCGCGTCTACAACCTAGCCGAGCATCACTTCAACACCACGCCGTTGGATTTCGACGAATTCATGGCCCTTTGCCGCAAAACCGGGGCCGAACCCGTGGTGGTCATCCCCCACGACGCCATGTACAAGCCGGCCGCCCCCGGCTCCGTGGCCCCGGACATGGCCACGCTGCTGCAAAACGCCGTGTCGCTGGTGCGCTACGCCAACATCGAGCGCGGCTACGGCGTCAAATATTTCGAAATCGGCAACGAGTCCTATTTCTACGTCTACGACGGCGGCTCGCGGGCCAAGGACTATGCCCGCGACCTGACCGTGTTCGCCGCCGCCATGAAAGGCGTCGATCCCACCATCCTGATTGGGGCCAACGGGCCGGCGGGGGCAAGCGATGTCGGCAGCCTGGACAACATGACGGGCGACCCCACCATCTGGTGGCAGGCCGTTTTCGCCCAAGCCGGCTCGGCCATCGACTTTGTCTCGGTCCACGAATACCCCTGCTACGAATGGGGCGGCTACGATCCCTACCGCACCCAGGCCGCGCCCATGCTCGGCGTAAGCGAAGTCGACAAGGCCGCCCGGGCCTGGGGGCCGCCCGGACTGGCGAACCGGCTGCGCTATCTGCTCACCGAAATCAACTCCGCCGACTGGTCCGGCCATCCGCAAAACCTCGGCTGGAAACACGAAAACACCCTGGGCCATGCCCTGGTGCTCACCGACATGCTGGCCCAGGCCGTCAGCGACCCCCGGGTCATCACCACGCAGATCTGGGCCACCCGCTGGCTCAACAACACCCAGGCCCCCGAACTCTGGGACGCCCTGGACAGCCATAACAACCCCCTGCCCACCGGAACCGCCCTCAAGCTCCTGGCCGAACACCTCGGCTCCCGCGTCGTGGCCGCGACGGACGCCCCGGGCGTTCGGACCTTCGCCGCCCGGGACGACAAACGCAAAACCCTCTCCATCTTGCTCATCAACAAGGACACGGCCCGCCCCGTGGCCGTGCGCATAACCGGAGCCAAGCCCGGCAAGGCGGCTTCCCACGCCGTCTGGAGCGGCACGGGGCCGGACGACAAGGAGCCGCGCCTGCGTTGGGGCAAGACCGTGCCCGTGGCCGGCGACGCCGTGACCGTGGCCCTTCCGGCGGTATCGTTGACGATTTTGACGGTGCCGGTGTCGTAGTGGGCGTTGGCCTTGGGTTTGACGGAGAGGAAGATGCCTCCGGCGGCCGGGGGGCTCGGCCCCCAACTCGCCAGCGAAAAGGGCTGTTTAGGGCGCGAG
>ALAO01000167.1 GCA_000307955.1 Solidesulfovibrio magneticus str. Maddingley MBC34
TGGGAAAAAGGTTAAAAGGGGCCGCCCGGGACGGGAACCGCCGTAGCTTCGGCGGTCGGACAATCCGGCCGGAAACCAAAAAATTGTACGGCGCGCGTCCGCGGACGCGCGCCGTTTGTTTTGGGAGCGGGCAGGGGCGTCAAGGAATTTGAACGCAAGCCAAAGGCGCGGCGGTTGCCCCCGGCTGGGCGGCGAAACAAAACGAGAGGGTTGGGCTTGCAGCAGGTTTTCGTCCGTCCGCGCTCTGACGGACGGGGAAAAAAGAGCGTGATGAAAGACTGTTGGCGCAGATGGGTAACGGGAGGCCGCAAGGGCGGCGGATCGGGCCTTGGGGGAGGCTTGTCGCGGCGGCCTGGGCGCTTTTCCGCGTCGAAACCGCCGTCGCCCCGGCCCGCCGTCACTCGGCAATGCCTGCCAGGCCCGGAAACAGCGTTCCCTGGCGGCCGAAAACGCCCGCCAGGCCGCCGGTCGACAAGGCCCGCCGTTTGCCGGGCGCGCCAAATGAAAAAGGACTTCCGGGTCGCCATCCCTGAAGTCCTTTTTCTAAATTTACGTTCTTGGAGGAAGGATGCTTTCTCTATAGCAACTCCCGGGCCATAACGTGAAAAACCTCGAAAAAAATTATAACATGCTGCTATAATAGGATTATAATTTGTAGATCCGCCGCAGGAAGCTGGCTGGCCGAGTCGGAAACGTACAGAATCTTGTACCCGCCGAGAGGCAGGCCGGCAGGTTGGTACAAAATTTTTCACCCATCCCCGGACAATCCCGCCCAAACCTTTGCAAAGCCCCGTGCCGCAGTGTATTTATGCCGGGCAGTGGGCGATTTCGCCCGGCCTATCCATCCTTTTCACAGGAGAAGACCCATGCGATTGTTTCTTCTTGCCTGTCTCGGCCTGGCCCTGACTGCTCTTGGTGCGGCCTGCACGCCCCAACGCGTCACCGATTCCGAATTCCGGGGGTTCTGCTACACCTCCGGCGGCGGGCGCAATGATTCCTGCGACTCCATTTCCCTGTGCAACGACTTCGATTCCATGGCCCTGGCCGTCAAACACGCCTCCAGGCAAGACTGCGAGAAGGCCTGCGACACGGTGTCGGCCAGCCTGACCGCCGCGAATCAGTTCAACGGGTGCTTGCCGGTGGTGGTCACCGGTGCGACTTGGTGCCACAAATATTGCCTCAGCAACTATCCCCAGTAACCCCCAAAAGCGTTCGGGCTGTTTGAGCCAGGGCGACGTGGCGCAATACTTTTTGAGAAAGTGCGACGCTGGCGCTTGGCCGCGAAAGTGGGCATACGCTGGATGAGTCAGGCAATAACTTGAAAACAATGGACTTTTCAAAAGCCCTTTGCCGCGGTCGTTCGGCCGGCACAACCCATGCAATGTTTTCGCCCGTTTTTTTCGGGAGGAAACCGCCATGTCCATGGAGAGCGCCCAGGCCTTTGTGGCCAGACTGCGCGAGGATGCCCAATTTCGTTGGTCCCTTGGCGAATGCCGCGATCAGTGGGAACGCCGTCGTTTCATCGTGTTGCAGGGCTACCGCTTCAGCCCGGCCGAACTCGTTTGCGCCACCAGCCCGGCGGGCCGCGCGTCGCCCGAACGGGCGGCCGTCATCGACCGGGTGCGCCGCCAGCACGGCGACGGCTCCTACGCCTTCATGTAGCCCCGCCGGCGGGAGGCCGGCCCCATGACGCGCGCCGTCCTGCGGTTGTGCCTCGTGCTGGCCGTGCTGGTCCTGGGCCGGTCGGCCTGGGCCAAGGAACCGGTTTCGCCGCTGCCGCGTCCGGCCCTTACCGAGGCCGAGCAGGCCTATTTGGCCGCCCGCCCGGTGCTGCGCGTGGGCGTGGGCCGGGGGCAGGCGCCTTTTCAGGACGTGGTGGTTTCGCCCCAGGGCGAACCCCGCTACGTGGGCCTGGCCGCCGACTATCTCGACGTCCTGGCCGCCATGCTCGGCGTGACGTTTCAGCCGGCCTACGACGTCACCTATGTCCGGGCCCTGGAAATGGCCCAGACCGGCGGGATCGATCTTTTTGCCTGCATCACCGACACCCCGGCCCGCCGGGCCTACCTGCGCCTGACCACCCCCTTCGTCAGCCAGCCGTACGCCATGATCGCCAGGGCCGGGTCGGACGCCGTCTGGACCGTGCCCGACCTGGACGGCCGCGTCGTGGCCGTGGCCCCCTCCTTTGTCGCCTACGAGCGCCTACAGCAGGAATACCCCGATCTGCGCGCCCGTTTCGAGTTCAAGCGCACCGCCCCGGAGACCCTTCAGGCCGTGTCCGAGGGCAAGGCCGACGCCTGTTTCCTCAACGTGGCCTCGGCCACGAGTCTCATCCGGAGTTACGGCCTGACCAACCTGCGCGTCACGGCCGTCATGGCCTGGCCGGACAACGCCTTGTGCATGGCCTCGCCCGATCCGATCCTGGCCGGCATCGTGCAAAAGGCCCTGGACGCCATCCCCATGGAGCGCAAGACCGCCCTGGCCGCTCGCTGGTACGACGCCGGCTCGCCGTCGGTTAAAGACGCCGTCCGTCCGGCCCAGCTGTGGCTGGCCGTCGGCATGCTCGCCCTGGTCGTTTTGTCGGTTTGGTGGCGGCGGCGGCTGGGTCGCGAGGTCTCCCGCCGCGAGGCCACCGAACGCGACCTCTCCCAGCAGCGCGAGACCCTTGAGGCCGTGCTCAACGCCACCTCCGACGCCATTTTGGTCCTCGACGAGACCTATCACGTGGTCATGGTCAACCGCACCGGGGCCGAACGTTTCGGCCTGGCCGTGGAAGCCATGCTCGGCCAGGGCATCCTGGAGCTCACCGACGCGCCCGTGGCCGCCAGCCGCCGCCAGCATTACCGGCAGGCCCAGGCCACGGAACGACCGGTGCGCTTTACCGACAAGCGCGCCGGCCGCGTCTACGAAAACACCATCCATCCCATACCCGCCATAGCCGGCGGCCGGCCAAGGCTGGCCATCTACGCCCGCGACGTCACCGAGCAGCTCGCCGCCGACCAGGCCCTGCGCCAAAGCCAGGAACGCCTGGCCAACATCTTCCGCCTTTCCCCCGTGGTCGTCACCGTCACCACCCTGCCCGATGGCCGTTACCTCGACGTCAACGAAGCGTTTGGCGTCTACTCGGGTTTTGCCCGGGAAGAGGTCATCGACCGCAACTCGGCCGAACTGGGCCTGTGGGTCCACCCCGGCGACCGCGACCGCATCTACCGGGCCGTGGAGCGCGACGGCCAGGTGCGCAACCTCGAACTGACCCTGCGCATGCGCGACGGCCGCCTGGCCACCTTCCTGCTGTCCTGCACGCCCATGGAGGCCTACGGCCAGCACTGCCTGCTCTCGGTCCTGGTGGACATCAGCGGCCGCAAGACCATGGAAGAGGCCCTGCGCCTGGCCAAGGAGTCGGCCGAGGCCGCCAACAAGGCCAAAAGCCGCTTCCTGTCCACCATGAGCCACGAGATCCGCACGCCCATGAACACCATCCTC
>ALAO01000168.1 GCA_000307955.1 Solidesulfovibrio magneticus str. Maddingley MBC34
ATTCCCAGCCAAAATCCCGACCCCATCTTCGCGCGCAGCGCCACGCCACGCCGCAGCCTGCCCGTTCCCGTCCGCCGCTCCGCCCGTCCGCAGGCGTCCCGGGTCAGGGGTCCGGGGGGCTGAGCCCCCCGGCGGGTGCGGGCAGAGCCCGCTCTTCGTCTTCGCTTCTCTTCCCTACCCGTCCCCTACTCTCCCCTCCCCTGCCCTACTCTACTCGTCCTGGTAGACGATGGTGCCGACGTGTTCGCCGTTCAGCGCCGCGATGATGTGCTCGGGGTGGCGCAGGGCGTCGATGACCTGGAACTGTTTGACGACCTTGCTGTGCTTGAGGAAACGCAGCACGGGCCGTTCCACGATGAGGTCGTCGAGGTTGAGCGCGGCCAATTCGCTGACGGAGATGCGACTGTAGAAGTCGAGCTTCTCGCGATCCTTGGCCTTTTTGGGGTCGTCGCTGTAGAGGCCCTTTTCGTCCTTGAGATAGATGAGGGATTTCGCGCCGATGTTTTCGGCCAGCAGGAACGCGCCGGAGTCGGTGCGGTGCGGCGGGATCATGCCCTCTTCGGCCGGGTGTTCGAAGAAGCCGTAGGGCGGGATGCCCGGGGTGATGGGCAGGTAGCCGAGCTGGCAGAACATGGTGAGTTGTTCGAGGTGGTCGCCGTGGCCGATGCGCACGCCGCCGTGTTTGGCCAGGAGCACGGAGAGGATTTCGGCGTTTTGGGAGGCCACCTTGTCGCCGAGCTTGGACAGCACGCCGGTGGGCATGCCGAGTTCCAGGCCGATGTTGTAGATGTGGCGCGCCCGGGTGCCGCCGCCGGTCATGAGGATGATCTTGTGCTGTTCCTTGGCCTTGAGCAGTTCGTCGAGGATCGGCAGCAGGGCCTTGGCTCCCCGGTCCATGATGGACTGGCCGCCGATTTTGAGCACGTTGACGTCGGGGTGCATACGGAAGACTTCGCGCTGGCCCTGGGCGGCCAAAAGCGCCCGGCTGACCAGGGATTCGCCCATGAGCGGCGAGTCGATGTGCAGGCGGCCGCCTTCGGCCTGTTCACGGATGAGTTTGCTCATTGCGCCCTCTCTCTTCGATTATTTTGAATATAGGACAATTGTCGGTATATCCTTGGAGGGCATAGGGCGCAAGCGGGAATATGGGCGGGATCAGCCGCCCAGGGCCATGGCGTAGAGCCGGGCCAGCATGTTCGGCGGCAGGGCGTTTTGCCACAGGCCCAGGGAATTCGCGACGAGGTAGGCCAGGGCGAAGACGCCGGCCGAGCCGGCGGCGGTGAGCCACCACGGCGCGGGGACGCCGGCGAAGGCGAAGCGCACGGCCGAAACCCGTCGCGGGCAGGCGACCACGCAGGAGCCGCAGCCCGAGCAGGCCATGGGGCGCGGGCCGGCGGTTATGGGCAGATCCACCGGACAGGCGGCGCGGCAGCGGCCGCAGCCGGTGCAGCCTTCGGCGTCGCGGCTGAGCGTGGTGGGGCCAAGGCGGGCGAGCAGCCCCAGCAGCGCGCCATAGGGGCACAGCCAGCGGCAAAACGAGCCGCGATAGACGAGCCCCAACATGGCCAGGATCGTGAGGATGACGACGGCGGTGAGGCTTGGATGGGCGAAGAACAGCAGCATCCGGGCGTCGGCCGTGATGTTGTAGGGCGAGCGCAGGAAGGCTTCTATGCCGGCCGGGTCCATGCCGAAGAAGGTGGTGAAGAGGAAAAAGGCCAGCAGGAGGTATTTGGGCAGGCCAAGGACGGCGTCCAGGCGCGGGGACAGGCTTCGGGCCAGGCCCAGGCGCTGGCCGAGGCGGCCCAGGCGGGCGGCCAGGAAGCCGACCGGGCAGACATGGCCGCAAAAACCCTTGCGAAAGGCCAAGCCCATGGCCAGGGCGGCCAGAAGAATCCACAGCCCGGCCGGGTGCACCGGATCAAAGGAGCCGGCGGCCAGCAGCCGGCGCAGCCCGAGCAGGGCGCTTATGGGCAAAAAGCCTTCCACCCCGGCCGGACGCGCCACCGAACCGGCCTGGCCGGCGGCCACGGACAGGCAGAAGCGGGTGAACTCCACCCCGACATACACGGTAGCCAGGAAGAAAAACCACTGCGGCAGGCGCAACAGCGCCTTGGGCGAAAAACGGTACGACATGGGTGAGACCTTGGTTGGCTGACGGTGCGACAGGAAAGGAAAGGTTTGGCGGCGGGCGGTCCTGGCTTTTACGCAATACGACGGTATTGTTGAGAAGGACTCGCGGCTTTCACCTGTTGGCAGGAAAACGGCATGGACTTTTCTCGACAGCGCGCCACGAACCTGCGTCAGGACAAGCCCGGGCGGGGCGTCAAGCCGAAACGGCCCCCGGCAGGATGGCGCGCAGGGTGGCCCAGAGCCCCTCGGCGGTGAAGGGCTTGGTCAGATAGGCGCTGACCCGGGCGGCGTCGGCTTCGGCCACGTTCTGGGCCATGGCCTCGGCCGTGACCATGACAAAGGGCAGATGGGCCAGGGCGGCGTCCTGCCGGACCCTGCGCAGCAGCTCGATGCCCTTCATGCGCGGCATGTTCCAGTCGGAAATGACGCAGTCCACCGGCTCGACAGCCAGCACTTCCAGGGCGTGCTTGCCGTCGTGGGCTTCCAGCACCTCGGCTCCGTCGCTGCCGAGCATCTTGCGCAGCACCCCGCGCATGACCTTGGAATCGTCAACGACGAGAATTCGAAGCATCTTATCCATGCCTTTGCCCCAGCCGGTACAGGATCAGCAACAAAACAGCACCGGGCACTTTTGGTTGTTTTGCCCGAAAAGGCAAGCCAAACCATGTCTGCAACGACACAAAAACGTTGTGCGCGCGGCGCGCACGGCCGATGCTGTATGCGCCAGGCGAAGGCCGCAAAAGCCCTACCCGGCCGCCGCCACGGAAACCTTGCATTTCTTGAGGTACATGCAGGGGTTGTAGGAGAGTTTGGCCTTGCGCAGCCCTTCGTCCCCCAGGTCCTGTTCGCGGTCAACCAAGGCGTAAGGCTTCCCGGCGTCGGCCAAAAACATCTGATTGATGGCCTGATACACGCCCTTGAAGCCCGGCCGGCCTTTTTCGAAGTGGATCACCAGCATTTCCGGGGTAAGCGCCTCGGCCACGGTATAGGCGATCATCTCGCCGTCCACCCGGATGGCTCCGCCCATGAGGCCGGGAAAGCGGTCCCAGCTCTGGAGCACCCGCACGATGGCCTGGTTCTCGGCCAAAAGCGCCCCGGAATCCTCAGGATCGCGCCAGGCGAACCACTGGCGCTGGAGTTCCAGGGTTTCTTCCACGCAGTCCGGGGTCAGCGGCTTGTACTCGTAGTCGTAGGTCCGCTGGAACTGGCTGAGCAGATTTTTCTTTTTGTGGAACTTGTTGCCGCGAAGCTCCACCAGCTCGGGCACGCTGTAGACGTAGTCGTCGTGGTCCCGGGCCTCGTGGGTGGTCACCCGGTCGGGCATGGCGTCGGAGAGGATGCCGCACAACATCTCGGGCACCCGGATGAAATCGAGCCCCTGGGCCAGGCACGGGCAGGCGCTCCAATCGACGTTGGTCCACGGCCCCACCGGCGCCCAAAAGACTTCGTAGGGCTTGGTCTGCAAAATCCAGACATGGCTTTCGCCAAATCGCCAGGACAGGCCGTATTCCTCGGCCCAGCCCCAGAGGTTGCCGAAGCTGTAGTCCGAAACCTTCTGGGGACACCGGGCCAGGCGCTCCAGGTATTCATCGCGCCGTTCCAGGGAAATGGCCTCAAAACCTTCTTGCATCGTTACTTCCTCGTCTTGCCGCCGCCCATGCCGAAACGCGTCCAATCCGCGTAGCGGTACACCCCCAGGCAGGCCAGCGACTGCACGGCCTGGGACACAAACATGGAAATCCACACCCCCTCGGCCCGGCCAAGGAGGCTATGCCCCAACACAAACGCCAAGGGCAACCGCACGAGCCAGACGGAACCGCCGGTGACGAACATGGTGAGCAGCGTCGCCCCGGCTCCGGTCATGGCCCCGATGAGAATAAGACCGGCCACGGTAAAGGGAATGGCCGCGACGTTGTATCGCAGATAGGAAACCGCCTGGGCCGCCGCCTCGGGGTCCGGGGAGATAAACGCGGCGGCGGCCGGCAAAAGCGGCCACAGGCAAAGCCCCATGAGGCTCACGGCGGCCACGCCGGCCCAGGCGATGCGGTAGCCGACCCGCCGGGCCTCGTCGGGCCGGCCGGCCCCGATGAGGTTGCCGACCAAAATCGAAGCCGTGAAATTAAACGCCATGGGCGGCAAGAACAGGATCGACTCCAGGCGCATGCCGGCCGACATGCCGGCCAGGGCGGCCACGCTGCCCACGGGCAGCGACCCGACCACGGAAAAAAGGAGCAGATAGCCGGTGTGCCACACGACCTGCATCAGCCCCGACGGCCAGGCAACCTTGAGCAGATAGCGGCTGGCGCAGCGCACCCAGCGCCAGCGGGGAAACTGGGCGCGCCTGAGCATCCCGACCCGAATCAGCGCGGCCAGATTGAAGGCCATGCCGGCCGTGACCGAAAAAAACGTGCTCCAGGCCACGCCGGCATAGCCGAAGTCCGGCAGGCCAAAGCGGCCCAGGCCGAAGCCGAAATCGCCCAAGGTGTTGAGCACGGCGGCCAGCCCCCAGGCGAAAAGCGGCGTCATGACCAGCCGGCGCGCCCGAAACAGGGCATTGGCGATGATGAAAAACGACTGAATGGGCAGCAGCAGCAGCAACACGGTCAGGAAATAGCGGGCCGTGCCCCAGATGGGGGCCGGCATCTGGAGCAGGCCGAGGAACTGCTCGCGCAGGGCCAGCCCCAGGGCCATGACGGCCACCGAGGCGGCCACGCCGGCCAGCAGGCACAGCCAGACATAGCGCCCGGCCCGGGCCAGACGCCCCGCGCCCTCGGACTGGCTGACAGCGGCCACGGCCCCGTTGGCCACGGCGGCGGCAATGACCTGGAAAAAGAACATGGCCTGGGCCAGCACGCCCACCGCCGCCTGGGTTTCACGATCGATGCGGCCGCCCACGTAGACGTCGACGAAGCCAATGAAAAACGTCAAGAACATCATGAGGATCTGCGGCCAGGCCAAGGACCAGATGGTCCCGAAACCGACCCCGGCGGCCAGCAGTCCGCTTTTTTTCTCCATGCAACCTCCGCCGTCGCGCACAAGGCGTCTGGCGATACGGGAGCGAGCCTGCGCGGTCAACTCCCTCTTGGCAATGTCGGCCGGCTAAGGATAAGACGTCTTTGACACAACGCCAGAGCGGAAGACGAGAGGGAAATGATGCGCAACATCGAGGCCGTGCAGCGGCTGCATTTGTGGCTTGAGACCGGAGACGGCATGCTGCTCGGACTAGGCCGGATTCAACTCCTCGAACTTGTGGAGGAACTGGGATCGCTCAACAAGGCGGCCTCGGCCATGGGCATGTCCTACCGCGCCGCCTGGGGCCGCATGAAGCAGACGGAAACCGTCATCGGTGAACCCCTTGTGGAGCGCTCAGGTCCGAAAAAAGGCTTTCGCCTCACGCCCCTTGGCCACGACATCGTGCGGCTGTTTCGCGCCTGGCATCAGGACGTGGAGAATTTCGCCGTGTCCCGGGCCAGGGAGCTTTTTCCCTGGACCACCGAACCCTTCAGCGAAGACAACCCCAAGGTTCCTTCCTCTTCCTGAGGCCGGCCGGTGCTTCTAAGCCTGCGTATCGCGCTCAAGTCCCTGGCGACCCACAAGATGCGCACGGTCCTGGCCATGCTCGGGGTCTTTCTCGGCGCGTTCGCGCTGACGGGCGTGCTGCACGTGACGCTGGCCATGGAGCGCAAGGCCGTCATCGAGACGGAAAAGCTCGGCCCCAACCTGCTCATGGCCATGACCGGCAACATCCGCTTCCGCCGGGGCGACATCCGGCCCGACGCCGGCAACACCAACCTGAAGCTCCCCGACGCCGTGGCCCTGCTGCGCGGGCTGCCGGCGGCCGTGGACGGGGTGCCGTTTTTAAGCTTCCCCATGCCCATCCGGGCCGGCGACAAGAAGGTCATGTGCCAGCTCGTGGCCACCTGGCCGGCCTATCCGTCCATACGCGGCAACACGCCCCAATACGGCCGCTTTTTCGACCAGGCCGAGGAAGACGACAAGGAGCTGGTCTGCGCCCTGGGACCGGCCATCGCCCGGCGGCTTTTCGGCACGGCCGAGGCGGCCCTGGGCCAGTCGGTGTTCATCTTCCGCGCCCGGCTGCACGTGGTCGGCGTCATGGAGGAAAAGGGCTCGGACGTGTCCGGGGCCAACCAAGACGAACAGATTTTCGTGCCGCTCTCCACCTTCATGCGGCGCATGTCCAACAAGACTTACATCCACGGGGTGTACGTGCGCCTGGCCGACGGGGCGGATTTCGACGCCTCGCGGGAAGCCGCCGTCCATATCCTGCGCAAGCGCCACGACATCAAGACCGACAAGGGCCAGCCCGACGACTTCAAGGTGCTCACAGCCAAGGACACCATGGAGGTCAAGCAGCAGGCGCTCGATCTGGTGCAGACGCTGGGATTTATCAGCTCGTCCCTGTCCTTTGGCATCGGGGGCCTGGGCATCCTCTCCATCATGATCCTGCTCGTGCGGGCGAGAAGGCTGGAGATCGGCATCCGGCGGGCGGTGGGGGCGCGCAAAAAGGACATCGTGCGCCAGTTTCTCATCGAATCCGGCATGATGGCCTCGGCCGGCGGCGCGGCCGGGACCGTGGTGGCTCTGGGCGTGCTGGCCGTGGTCTACCGGCTGGGCGAATTTCCCCAGGTCTTCAACCCGGCGCTGATTGGCGGCACGCTCATCGGTTCGGCCGCCCTGGGCATCCTGGCCGGGGCCTATCCGGCCTGGCAGGCCTCCAATGTCGAGGTGCTGGCGGTGCTGCGGGACGAATAGCGACTTACCGCCCGGTCACGAACCCCATTTCGCGTTCGGCGATGGCCGCCCAGTCGAAGACGGCGGCTCGGGCGCGAGCCTTGGCCACGGCGGCCTCGCGGCAGGCCGGGTCGTCCAGCAGGGACAGCACCTCGGCGGCAAACGACGCCTCGTCCTCAAGGGCCGTCTTGATCATGCCGGTGGGGAAAATTTCTCGATAAATCGGCAGGTCGTAGGCGACCACCGGCAAGCCGCTGGCCATGGCTTCCACGGCCACCTGACCGAAGCTCTCGTAGTGGCTGGGCATGAGGAACACGCCGGCGGCCTTTAACAGGCGCACCTTGTCCTCGCCCTGGCGAAAGCCGAGCAGATCGACCTGGCCGGTCAGCCCGGCCGCGGCGATCTCCTGCTTGAGCTTGCCGAACCACCAGTCGCTGCCGCCGCCGATGACGCCAAGCCGACTGCCGGGACGCTTTTCGCACACCCGTTTCCAGATGCGCACCAGATCAAAAAGCCCCTTTTGCGGATGCAGCCGGCCCAGGAAAATGCCGTCGTAGCGCGGCGTGTCAGCCGCCACATCCACGCCGTCGAAAAAGCCGCCGTCCACGCCCATGGTCACCACATGGACCGTGGCCGGGTCCGCGCCCATGGCAATCAGCGAATCCTTGTCCAGGGAATTGAGCACGAGCATGGTCGCGCCGGCCTTGCGGGCCAGCCAGACGCTCAGCCACTGGGCGCAGTAATACAGCACCCCGCGTACCGACGGCAGCTTCCACTTGCCGCCAAAGACGTTCTCGTAGCCTTTAAAGGGGTTCGGAGCGATGAGGAACACGCACACGACAAGCTTCGCCGCCGGATTTCGCCAACGGCACAAGAGGGCCGGCAAAAGGTCGAACAAAAAGTCCGACGGCGCGTAGACCGCATCCACGCCTTTGGGATACCGAGCCAGCGGACAGGTCAGAATCCGCCACAAATACACGGCCAGCACGTTCCACAGCCGGTCGGATTCGCTGGTGAACGGCTCCCAATGCACGCGCCAGGAGGCGCGCACGCCCTGGGATTCCAGCACGCCGATCTCCCGGCGCGGCAACAACATCTCCAGCGTCACGCCGGCCGCCAGCCACCGCTTGGCGATCTCGGCGAACCTGACCTCGCTGCCGTCCCGGTTCTTCGTGTTCACCCGCCCCATCGCCGGCACGAATATACGCATATGGTTGTCCTTATTGGGATAATAAAGGGGGCTCGGGGGAGGAAACCCCTTTTGGGGAATAGGGG
>ALAO01000169.1 GCA_000307955.1 Solidesulfovibrio magneticus str. Maddingley MBC34
GGTCCGGGGGGCTGAGCCCCCCGGCCGCCGGAGGCATCTTATCCTCTCCTCTCCTCTCCGCTCTCTCCTCCTACAACCCCGGCTTCGCGGCGCTGGTGGCGTCGACGTAGGTCGGCGGTCCGCTGATGGTGATGACGGCGGGTTTGCCGGCGGCGGCGGCCAGGGCGGCTTTGAGGTCAACGTAGCGCCAGTTCTTGTCGGCATAGGTTTGCCAGTAGTAGCGGCCTCGGGCGGCGTCGGCCACGGCGGTCCATTCGGTGACGTCGTAGATGGCCTTGCCGTCTTCGACGCCGCGCACCGCGCCCTTGGGGATATCCACGTTGCCGATGATGGTCATGGCCAAGGACACGGCGGCCTCGGCGTTGGGGGCGGGCAGGGCCGACTGGGTGAGCGCGGTCATGCGCACGAAGCGGCTGGGCGGGGTGAAGTCGCCGGGCAGGCCGAGCATTCCCGAGCCTTGGCCGGTCTGGCGCACGACGTAGCCTTTGAGATCCAGCGCCGGCACGTTGGTGGCCGAGAGATTGACGGTGTTGCTTAAGTACGTGAGCATCCAGTCGAAATCCGGGGAGTTGGTGAGCACGCTTAGGGGGTTGTCGTGGATGCGCAGTTCGCCGCCCACGTATTCGACGACGGCGGACGCGCCGGTGGCGTCATGGATGGTGTAGTGCAGCGGCAGATCGCCGATGGGCACGCCGTCGAGGCTGGCCGGGCCTTGGCAGACGCGGATCTTGGCGATTTCGCGTTTGGCTTCGGCCACGGTGGCGCATTGGGAGAGCAGCCAGTCGCCGACCTGGAACTGGGCGATGGTGTTGCCGGCCTTGGCCGAGGCATAGGGCTGGTAGCCGGCGTAGCCCGGGAAGAGCAACATGCCGATCATGAGGCCTTTTTCGTTGAGGCCGTCGCAGACGATGTTGGTGCCAAAGGCGTTCATGCCGACGAAACCGTATTTGGCGCGAAAGCGCAGCCCTTTGGCTGCGCCGTCCGGGGTCAGCCCGACAAAGGCCGAGCCGGCGGGGAAGATGGCGACCTTGGAGGCGAGGTCCTGACCGTATTCCATGGTGCGGGCGTAGACGACGGAACCGTCGGCGGCTTTGAGGCGGAAGCTGGTGCAGGCGTCGGCCTGGGGCGCGGACATGAGCAGGGCCAGGGACAGGGCGAGGCCGGCAAAAAATAGAAATCGCGGCATGGCGGGATTCCTTTGCCCGGGGGGCGGTGACTGGTTATGGAGTCTTTCCCGCCATGGTTAGCCTCAAACGGGGGTTTGGGGAAGGGAAAGGCGCATGGAAAACGTTTGCGTCATAACGGCGAACGCTTCTTGCTTATCAAGGCTTGGCGTTGCGTACAGTCAGGCCTTTCAACGTTTCCCCGGGGCAACGCCTTGCGACAGCAGGGCTTCCAACAACACGAGCAGCTCTTCCCGCAGGGTTGACGCCGAGGTCGTGGCCAACTGGCGCGTGCCGATGAGCGCGCCGTAGAGCAGACGCGCCTGGATTTCGCTCACGTTCGCGTCGATGCCGCAACTTCGAAGCAGCGCCGCCACATAGTCCAGTCGCCGAGCGTCAACAGTTTCAAGCGTTTCCCGCGCCGCCGCGTCGTGCCGTGCCCAGTCGCGAATGGCGGCGTCCACGTCCTTACCGCCATAGCGTCCGGCTTCTCCGTCGGCGATGTGGGTCAGCAACAGGCGCAGGCGCTGTCGCGGCGACACGATATGGGCGTCTATGGCGTTGATGATCCGCGCCGTGGCCTGCTCGGACCAGTGGCGCAGCATTTGCGCCCGTAGCGCCGGGACATCCTTGAAGTGCCAATAAAAGGAGCCTTTGCTGACCTTGAGTTCGCGGGCCAGGGCCTCGGCGCGGATCGCTTGCACGCCGCCGCGCCCCAGCGCGACAAACGCGGCGTCGATCCAGTCCTTGGCGGCAAGGGTTTTTCGGGGCGTCATGGGTTGACCATACGCAGGCGTATTGACAAGAGCAACCGCTCCTTTTACATACGGCAGCGTATGGTTGACGAACGGCGTCCGGAAGCGCCCCAGCGGACTCGACAGGCGCAAGGCCGCCAAGCAGCGGACAGGAGGCGGGACATGGTGGTGACTTTTCTGGCGATGGCCATTGCTGTCGAACTGGCCGCCATCGCGGCCCTGCATGTGTATTGGGCGTTTGGCGGCCTGTGGCCCGGGACCGACGTCGAATCCCTGGTTCGCACCGTGGTCGGCGTAAAAAACATGCGGGCCATGCCGTCGCGGCCGCTGACCCTGGCCGTGGCCATGGCCCTTTTCGCGGCCGGCTTGCCGCCGCTGGCCAAGGCCTCGCTGCTGCCGCTCTTCCTGCCGGCCGGGCTGGTCCAGGCTTGCCTGCTGCTTGTGGGCGCGGTCTTCGCCTTGCGCGGCGTCGCGCCGTATCTCCCATTTGGAACACCACACCGCATGGAGCCGTTCGCGACCCTGGATCGCCGCCTATACGGGCCGTTATGCCTGGTGACGGCCTTGGCATACGCCGTGCTCTGGGCCAGTTGAGCAGCATCGCCCGCCTGGGCGGCCGTTGGCCTTGACGGAGTCCTCCGAGCCGGCACGCCCCTTCGCAGAGTCTTCTGGCCTGTGCGCCAAACCAGACGCATTTCGACGCAATGCCCTCCTTCTCACCCCTCTCCATTGACCCCGCCCCCCTGGGAACGCTAAGGCTTTCCCATCCGACGCCCACACGGCCCCAAGGAGGCCCCCCATGTTTCGCCGATTCGCCCTTGCCGCCGCCCTGGCCCTGGCCGCCACAGCCCTGGGCTGCGGTTCCATCGTGCCCCACGCCGACAACGTGCCCCAGGAGGCCGTGGACCGGGACTATTCCGAATGTGAAAACAGAGCCTATGTCTCCACCGCCTTCGTCAAGGCCGGCGACGACGCCGAAACCAAACAGCAGGCCATCATCGACGAGTGCATGAAGGAAAAGGGGTACACCGCCAAATGAGCGCGCCTGAAAAACGTTCCCTGGACCCCAAGCCGGTCTCGGCCAGCCACGTGGTCATGCCCCAGCGGATGCTCCCTTCCGACGCCAACCCGGCCGGCAACGTCCACGGCGGCGTCATCCTCAAATACATTGACACCGCCGGCGGCATCTGCGCCATACGCCACGCCCGCTCGGCCGTGGTCACCGCCTCCATCGACCGCATGGATTTCCTCAAGCCCGCCTACATCGGCGAGGTCGTCACCTTCATGGCCAGCGTCAACCTCGTGGGCGCGACCTCCATGGAAGTGGGCGTGCGGGTGGAGTGCGAAAACCCCATCACCGGCGAAACCCGCCACGCCGGCTCGGCCTACCTGACCTACGTGGCCCTGGACGCCGAGCGCCGCCCCCAGGCCGTACCGCCGCTGATTCTCGAATCCGACGCCGACCGACGCCGCAACCGCGAAGCCGCCGCCCGCCGCGAGGCCAGGCTTCAGGAGCGCCGCCGGGAACGCGATTCCCAACTGCAACACCAGTCCGAAAATTCCTAAGCGAGGTGCCCGCGTGGCCGAGACCATCGACGACTTGACCGTCAACTACGAAGAAGACGGCGTTATGCTCACCAAGGAGCTCGACAAGGTGATCCTGACCCGGGGAGCCTGGACCACCATCATTTTCCGCTTCGTCCAGTGGGATCCCAAAAAAGACGCCTACAGCCCGGACCGCTACGCCATCCGCCGCTACAAGAAATCCGGCGACACCTACCGCGTGCAGTCCAAGTTCGCCATCTCCAGCCGCGATCAGGCCACCAAGATCGTCCAGGCCCTCAACAAATGGATCGAAGCTCCGGAGGGCGAAGCGTGAGCGACACCGTCACCGTCCGCGCCCTGGCGACGCTGGCCCCCTATGCCCCTCCCGGCGGCGTGGCCTCCATCGGCCCCGGCGAAACCGTTGGCGAACTGGCCGACCGGCTCGGCATCGAACCAGAAGCCCTGGGCTCGGTGCTCGTCAACGAAGCCCCGGCCGGACTCGACACCGTGCTGTCCCCGGGCAGCGTCGTGTCCTTCGTGCCGCCCATCACCGGCGGTTGACCGGCAGACCCTCGGTCGCGGCAACGCCGCGTCGGGGGATGACGCCATATTGCACTTGTGCTGTTTCGCGTGGGGGGCCGCGACAACGCCCGGCACCCCTTCGCAAGCCCGGGCCGAGCTGCTGCCGGCCGGCCCGTCCGCCGGAGGCCGCCATGGCCCATGACACGCCGCTTAGCCCGATGCCCCCTGCTCCAGCCGTCCCTGCCGACACGGCCCTGGCCGCCGCCCTGGACGCCGCCGCCCGCCAGGGGACCTATCCCGACGGCCGCCCCGGCCGTTTCCTCGACGCCCCGGCCGTGGCCGCCCTGGCCGCGCGCTTGGCCCTGCCCCCCAGGCTGGTGGAGATCGCCGCCCTGGAGGCCAGCCTGTGCCCCCTGCGTTACGCCCGCAACCTCCATGCCTTCTCCCTGGCCGAACAGGCCCGACTGCTGGCGTCCAAGGCCGCCTTGATCGGCCTGGGGGGCCTTGGCGGCGGCATCGTGGAAAATCTCGTGCGGGCCGGCGTGGGCAGCATCGCGGCCGCCGACGGCGACGTGTTCGAGGAAAGCAACTTGAACCGCCAGCTGCTCTCGCGCCTGGACGCCGTGGGCCGGCCCAAGGCGACCCTTGCCGCCGAGCGGGCGGCGGCCGTCAATCCCTCGGTGGAATTTCACGCCCAGGCCGTCTTTCTGGACCGGGCCGGCATGGACGTGCTGCTAAGCGGCGCGGCGGTCGCCGTGGACGCCCTGGGCGGCCTGAGGGACCGGCCGGCGCTGACCGCCGCCGCCGCCGCCCGGGGCATTCCGCTGGTGACCGCCGCCGTGGCCGGCTACACCGTACTGGTGGGCACGGTGCTGCCCGGCGGGCCGTCGCCGGCCGATCTGTTCGGCGGCGGCGGCTCGGGCACGGCGGCCGAGGACGTGCTCGGCTGTCCGTCGCCGGCGGTCATGGCCGCAGCCGCTCTGCAATCGGCCGAGGTCGTGCGCCTGCTGGCCGGCCGGCCCGGGGCGCTGTGCGGCAAGGTGCTCATCGCCGATCTCGAAACCATGCGCTTCGACACCGTCTCCTTGTGACGCCCGGATGACAGACGGCGCGGCCCGCGCTATGCTGCGCCTATCCGACCCCGTGCCCGCGCCCAAGGAAGCGACATGACCCTCAAAGCCGACTGCTGCCCCATTGCCACGCCGCTTCTGCTGACGGCAAGCGATCCCCGCGAACACCTGCTCAACATCATCGGCAGCGCCCCGGAAGCCGTGCGCCGGGCCGTATGCGACCTGCTGCTGTCCATCAAGACGTCGCTGGACGTGCTGCCGCTGACCCCGCAGCTCGACGACCCGGACCGGCCGGTGACGGACTGGGAATCGCTGCTTGGCGCGCTGACCGCCATCCGCCTGGAGCTTGACCGGCTCAAGGTCACCAAGATCGAGGGCCTGCGCAAGGCCAACCCCGGCCTAGTCCAGTTGGAGCACCGCTTCGGCCTGGCCAAGAAGGCTCATGAAAAAGCCAAGCTCATGCTGGAAATTTTCTACGAGCTGATAAACGCCGGCCAGGACTTCCAGACCGCCGCCGAAATCTTGGAGCAAAGCGCCGAGGTGCTGCTCAAGGAACTCAAGGCCGACCTCTACGTCTGCCGCCTGCACGACGAGTCCGGCCACTGGGTCAACATCGCGGCCAACACCCACACCGGCCGGGCCACGCCCATCTTCGTCAAATTCATGGAAGAGGCCCTGCCCCACCATCCGGTCATGCGCTCGGTGGCCAATCCGCGCATGCTGTTCGTGCGCTCCAACAACCTGCTTGGCCCGGAGCGCGGCGGCGAGTCCATCGACTGCGTGCCCTATCTCGAAGGCTACCGCTGCCGGCTGTCGTTTTTCCTGCGCGGCCCGGACGACAAAGCCTTTGGCCTGATCATGCTCTATTCCAAGAAGGCCAACTATTTCGACCGTTACGAAACCGACTTTTTGGCCGACTGCGCCCGCATCGTGTCGTTGACGGTCGGCCGCCAACTGGAAGTGGGGCGCGACGCCCTGGCCAAGGCGGCCGGCGGCATGGCCCACGTGGGCAACAACGTGCTGGCCATCATGAAAAACGGGGCCGAACTGATTTTGGAAGATTACGAAGACTTTCTCGATCACGAAGACGAGATCGGCACGGCGCTCATCAGCGAGGCCATGCAGCTGGTGCCCGGCCCCTGGCCCAAGCTGGCCCCGGCCGCCATGCGCCACCTCATCGGCCTGACCATCGAGCGCATGGAAGTCGAGAAGAAGATGCAGTACGTGAATTTGATCGTGGAGAACGTCAATCGCCTCAAGGGGGCCATCGCCAATCTGCTCAAGGCCGTGGAAAACCCTATCCTCATGCCCTACATCGGCGGCGAGGAAGTGCTCGACCTCGAACCCGAGGACCATCCGGACTACAACCAGACGTCCTGACGCCTGCTCCGGGCAGGGCATCGAAGGCGTTCCGCGCGGCCGCGCGGGCAGACGCCCGGGCTTGTCCTTGTCCACGCAAAGGAGCGATCATGATCGCAAAAGCCCCCTGCGCTCCGGCTGATCAGGCCAGCGCCCTTATGTGGATAACCTCCCGTCCCGACATCGTTTTCACCAGCGGCCAGGGCTCCTGGCTCACCGACCAGACCGGCAAGCGCTATCTCGATTTCGTCCAGGGCTGGGCGGTCAACTGCCTGGGCCATTGCCATCCGGCCGTCACCCGCGCCCTGACCGATCAGGCGTCGACCCTCGTGAACCCGAGTCCCGCCTTCTACAACCCGCCGGCCATGGAACTGGCCCGTCGGCTGACGGCCTGCTCGGCCTTCGACCGGGTCTTTTTCGCCAATTCCGGCGCCGAGGCCAACGAAGGGGCCATCAAACTGGCCCGCAAATGGGGCCGTAAACACCGCCAAGGCGCCTTCGAGATCATCACCTTCGAAAACGCCTTTCACGGCCGCACCCTGGCCGCCATGTCGGCTTCCGGCAAGCCCGGCTGGGACACGCTCTACGCGCCGCAAGTGCCGGGTTTTCCCAAGGCGCGGCTCAACGACATCGACTCCGTGCGGGCCCTTGTCGGCCCCCATACCGTGGCGGTCATGCTGGAGCCGATCCAGGGCGAGGCCGGAGTCATTCCGGCCGATGACGACTTTCTGCGGGCGTTGCGGACCCTGACCGCCGAGGAAGGGCTGCTGCTCATGGTGGACGAGGTACAAACGGGCATGGGCCGGGTCGGCACCCTGTTCGCCTACGAGCAGGCGGGCATCGTCCCGGACGTCATGACGCTTGGCAAGGGCATCGGCGGCGGCGTGCCGCTGTCGGCCTTGCTGGCCCGGGAGGCGGTCTGCTGTTTCGAAGCCGGCGACCAGGGCGGCACCTACAACGGCAATCCGCTCATGACCGCCGTCGGCCTGGCCGTCCTTGAAGAACTCACCGCGCCGGATTTTCTGGCAGAGGTGGCCGCCAAGGGGGAATACCTGTCGGCCAGGCTGCTGGAGCTGTCACGGGAACTGGGGCTTCGCGGCGAACGCGGGCGCGGCCTGCTGCGGGCCTTGCTGCTCGCCGACGACCGGGCGGCGCGTTGTGTGGAACTCGCCCGCGAGCTGGAGCCGGCGGGGCTGTTGCTCAACGCCCCACGGCCCGACATCCTGCGCTTCATGCCGGCGCTGACGATTTCCCGGGAGGAGATCGACCTGATGATCGACGGCCTCAGGGACGTGTTGCTCCGCGCGGGAAAAGCAGCTTAGTGGAGCGTCCCTGAAAAATACGATAGTATTTTTTAAAAACTCATAATTTTAAGCTGTTGCCTGCGAAATCCCTTATGCGCTTGTCGGGGACGCGACACGAGTCCTTCGCCGGCGGCGCGCCTACTTGCGCAGCGCCGGATGCTCCACCACGATCTCGCCGTCCTGGTAGCGGATCACGGCGTCGCGGGTTTCCTCGGGGATGAAGGCGTGGGCCTCGCCGATGGAAATTTCCACATTGGCCCCAATGCGGCCCGGCACGATAACCCGGCAGCTGGAAAAACGTCGGGTGGCCGCCGGGCTCTCCCACAAGCGCTTGAGCTGGCGGCGGAAAGTCTCGACGCGCTGCTCGCCCTGGGCCAACACATCGGCGCAATCCTTGGCGGCGTCCCCGCCGCGCCCCAGGTCCACGCGGCAGGCCTCGACGTCGAGCAGGGCCTGGCGCAGCCCGGCCTTGATGTGCTGGTCCTTGTGGATGCGCTCGGGATCGTAGCCGAGCAGGATGCGCGTCTGGCTCTGGCCGCCGCCGCCAAGCTGCTCGCCCACGTAGACCGCCTCGCCGCAGTAGGCTTCGCCCCCGGCCAGACGGCCCTTGACCGCCAGCTTCTCCCCGGCGAAAAGCCGGCAATGCATGGCCGAACCGTCGATGAGGATGTTTTGGGCGGCGTGGAGCACGGCGTTTTCGCAAAACCTGGCCCGCAGGCTGCGCCCGGCCCGCAACGTGGCCTTGCCGCCGCCCTGGATGCCGCCGTTGCAGGTGACGTTGCCCATGGCCCGCACCCGGGCGGCCAGCACCAGCCCGGTCACCGTGACGTGGCGGCCCATGACCGTGAACCCGGACCGGATGTCGCCGCCGATGATGACGTCGCCAAGGGCCACGATGTTGCCGGTGTGGAAATCGATGTCGCGGCCGATGGCCAGGGTCTCGCGCACGGTGACGCGGCCGTCGATGCGGGCCACGTGGCCGTTGACGGCGGCCAGCAGCCGAAGCGGGTTGTCCGGATCGACCTTGCAGCCCTCGCCGTGGGGAAAGGCGGTGTTCTCCGAAACGATGGCCCCGTCCGGCGTGTCCTCGCCCGGAGCCAGGGGCGTCCATTCGGCCAGGAGCTGGCCGGCGGCGACGTTTTGCACGTAGCCCAGGTCGAACTGGTCCACGCTGCCGTCCTCCCGGTTCTTCGGGCGCAGCCGGCGCTGTTCGAAGTCCGGGTCGAAATGGTGCGTCAGGACATACGGCATGGCCGCCCGCCGAGTCGGAGGTTGCGGGGGAACACGCCCCCTGCCTGGATTCGTATCGAACCACGACCATTTGCACAAGTCCGGCCGGACAAGAATCCGCCACGATGCCGGCCTGTTCGACGCGCCGGGGCAGCCGCCGTCGCGGCGCGCCCCGGATTGACGCGTGGAGCCGAATATTTTAGCTTCCCCTACTTTATAATCAGCGCACACTTGCGCTCCCGCGCCAGCAACCACGAACCAGGCGAGATCTATGGAAACCCTACGCACTCTCCCGGGCGACGATGTCCGGCAAATCATGTGGCGCTACGCCGACCGCTTCGATCTCCAGATGGCCGTGCAGTCGGCCCGTTCCGTAGCCCGGGGCGTCGTGGCCCGCATGGTGGCCGACGGCGTGCGCCATTCCCATGAATGGACCGAGCAGAAGGACTCGTTGCTCAAGGCCTTTGACGAAGCCGGCATCACCGCCGTCTTCCTCGATCCCCACCAGGGCGGCTTCATCGAGGGGCCCAAGAACATGGCCCTGTCCCTGGTCGCTTTCGAACTTTCCTGGGTCGACGCCGGCGCGGCCACCTGCTCCCTGGCCAACAATCTGGCCCTGTCGCCCATCCACGAGCGCGGCACCACCGAACAGCGCGACCACTACATGACCCTGTGCGCCCCGGCCCCGGATCGCGCCCCCTGGCGCGGCGCGTTTGCCCTCACCGAGCCCATCCCCTACGTCGGCGTGGACACCGGAGTCCTCACCGGCAAGGTGCGCGTCGATTCCTGGGAAGACGGCCAGGAGCCCATCCTGCACGTCGAAAAGCGCGGCCGCTTCATCACCGGCATGGACTTCGCCAACTACGCCACCGCCGCCGTGGACACCGCTGATGCGCGCATCAAATCCTCCTGCATCATCATCCTGGAAGAGACCGACCCGGGCCTGTTCGACCGCGGCGCGCCCACGCTCAAGATGGTGCACCAGCTGTCCTCCACCCGCGACCCGGTCTTCAACCTCAAGGTGCCGGCCAGCCGCATCATCGGCGGCTACACCGTCAAAGACGGTTGCATCGTCCCCAACTATTCCCACTCCGAGGTCATCGCCGCCGTGTTCCACCGCACCCGCGTGCCGGTGGCGCTCATGACCACGGCCAAGCTGCTCTCGGCCGTGGAGCCGGTCATCCGCTACCAGCGCGGCCGGTTCCGGGGCGGCGACGCCTGCGAAGCCGGTTCGGCGAAATTCGAACTCGGCCTGCAGCAGAAGCAGGACGCCGTCATCCGTCTGGCCGAAGTCTGGGCCGCCGGCGAGGCCGGGGCTTCGCTGGGGTTCGCCACGGCGCGGCTTTTCGACCAGCTCGATCCCACGGAAAAGGCCAAGGACGCGGCCCTTGCCGCCAAGGGCGTGTCCGGGGCCCGGGGCCAGATGACGGCGCTCAAAAAGGTCCAGCCCGAGGCCATCGAATACGTCAACCTGCTGTTTACGCCCGAAGCCGGCCGCGACGCCGAACGCTTCGCCGCCCTGGACGCCGACCCGGTGGTCAAATTCCAGGCGCTGGAAGCCGAGGCCGGCGTGCTCTGCCCGGCCTGCAAGCTCTGGAACACCGGCCACGGCGCGACGGTCATGCGCGAGGCCGTGGCCATGATGGGCGGCTACGGCATCACCGAGGACTGCCCCGGGTTCCTGTTCCACAAGTGGAACGACAGCCAGCTCGAAGCCACCTACGAAGGCCCCGAGTGCGTCCAGCGCCGCCAGATGGGCATCACCATGGCCAGCGACATCTTCCTGGCCTATGTCGACAACTACATCGCCGAGATGGGGCGCGTGGCCGCTTCCAACCCCGAGACCGGCGCGGCCTCGGTGGCCGCCGGCCTTACGCTGTGGAAACACACCTTCGACTTCCTGTCCGCCAACAAGGACGCCGACGGCAAGAAGCTCTACCACAGCAACCGCCAAGCCGTGACCTTCCCCCTGGCCGACGCCCTGTGTCCGCTGATCGCCACGCGCCTGCAGATCCTCGACCTGCTGGAGCTGGCCGCCAAGGGGCCGGAGAATCCCGTCGTGGCCGAGGGGCTGGAAGGCTACGTGACCTTCTTTAGCGATCTAGCCCGGGTCCAGGCGGCCAAGGCCGCCGGCGAGGCCGCCAAGGTCTGCGCCTCGCTCGTCTACGGCTATGCCCCGGCCGGAGCCGATCTGACCGCCTTCGCCGGCCTGCGCGCCGCCGTGGACGCGTCCCTGGCCGGCTGCGGCGCGGCCCGCGAACGGGCCGGACAGGCGCTCACCCAGGTCATGATCCCGGAAGCGCTGGATTATCCGCTGTAAGAAGATGCAATAATCGGGGCGCTGCCCCGAACCCCGCCGGGGGGGATCATCCCCCCCGGCC
>ALAO01000170.1 GCA_000307955.1 Solidesulfovibrio magneticus str. Maddingley MBC34
CCGGGGGCCTCAGGCCCCCGGCCGCCGGAGGCTCTTATCCTCGCGCTACCCCTGCACGAAACGTGGCTGCATCATGTTTTCGGGCAGCAGCAGTTCGTCGAGCTGTTCCCGGGTGAGCAGGCCATGGCGCAGCACCAGTTCGTAGACGGATTCGCCGGTTTCCATGGCTTCCTTGGCCAGGGCGGCGCTCATCTCGTAGCCGATGACCGGATTGAGCGCCGTGACCAGGCCGATGCTGCGGGCGACCAGGCTGCGGCAATGGTCGCGGTTGGCCGTGATGCCGTCCACGCAGCGGTCGCGCAGCACCCGGCAGGTCCGGGACAGGCGGGCGATGCCGGTGAACAGGCAATGGGCGATGACGGGCTCCATGACGTTGAGTTCGAGCTGGCCGCTCTCGGCGGCCATGGTGATGGTGACGTCCTTGCCGATGATGTCGAAGGCCACCTGGTTCATGACCTCGGGAATGACCGGATTGACCTTGCCGGGCATGATGGAGGAGCCGGGCTGCATGCGCGGCAGGTTGATCTCGCCCAGGCCGGTGCGCGGGCCTGACGAGAGCAGGCGCAGGTCGTTGCAGATTTTCGAGAGCTTGACCGCGATGCGCTTGAGCACGCCCGAGAGCTGCACGTAGGCCCCGGTGTCCCAGGTGGCCTCGATGAGGTTGGGCGAGGTGACGAGGTCAAGGCCGGTCAGGTCGCGCAGGGCCTGGGTGGACAGCCGGCTGTAACCGGGGCGGGAGTTGATGCCGGTGCCGATGGCCGTGGCCCCGAGGTTGATTTCGAGCAACAGCGACCGGGCTTCCTGGAGCCGGCAGACGTCCTCGCCGATGGTGGTGGCGTAGGCGGTAAATTCCTGCCCCAGGGTCATGGGCACGGCGTCCTGGAGCTGGGTGCGGCCCATCTTGATGACGTCGGCGAACTCCTCGCCCTTGGCCGCGAAGCCGGCCAGCAGGTATTCCAGGGCCTGGGCCAGGCCGCCCAGGGTCTGGTGCAGGGCCAGGCGGAAGGCGGTGGGGTAGACGTCGTTGGTGGACTGGGAGCAGTTGACGTGGTTGTTGGGGTGGCAGTGGGCGTAGTCGCCCTTGGGATGGCCCAAAAGCTCCAGGGCGCGGTTGGCGATGACCTCGTTGGCGTTCATGTTGGTGGAGGTGCCGGCCCCGCCCTGGATGCAGTCCACCGGGAACTGGTCGAGGAAGCGTCCGGCGATGAGGTCGTCACAGGCCCGGCAGATGGCCTGGCCTATGGGAGCGGGAATGGCCCCGAGCTCCATGTTGGCCAAGGCGGCGGCCTTTTTGACGTAGCCCAGGGCGGCGATAAGTTCCGGGCAGCTGGATATGGGCTGACCGCTTATGGGGAAGTTGTCCACGGCGCGCAGGGTCTGGATGCCGTAGTAGACGTCGTTGGCGATCTCCATTTCCCCCAAAAAATCATGCTCGATCCGTACCGGCATCCTGTTCTCCTTGCCGCTGCTCGTTGTTCAACCTTGTCGGGGGTCCGGGGGCCTGAGGCCCCCGGCGGGGCTCGGGGCGGCACCCCGAATACGGCGCGCCTTTATTCCCCTATTCCCCTATTCCCCTACTCGCCTACTCGCCGGCCGCTTTCTTGAGCTTGCGGAAAATGGTGGTGCGGTCCAGGCCCAGGCGTTTGGCGGCTTCGCCCACGGAGCCGAAGTGTTCGATGGCTCCTTCGAGGTAGTCGCGCTCGAAGGCGGCGATAACATCTTTATACGGGCGTTCCCAGTCCGGTTCCGGGGCGGCCATGGGCGGCGGGGTTGGCGTGGCCGCGGCGGCCGGCTGGGGCGCGTCCGAGGCCAGCGGGCATTCGGTGACGCGCATGGCCGTGGGCAGCTCGTCGGCTTCGATGCGGCCGGAGTCGCAGGTGATGACCAGGCCTTCGATCAAGTTTTCGAGTTCGCGGACGTTGCCGGGCCAGTTGTAGTGGGCCAGGATGCGTTCGGATTCCAGGGACAGGGTGGTGCGTTTGCGGTAGCGCGAGCCGAAACGCTGGAGGAACATGCGGGCCAGGGGCAGGATGTCGTCGGGCCGGTCGCGCAGGGGCGGGATTTCCAGCACGGCCACGCGCAGGCGGAAAAACAGGTCGCTGCGGAAGGTGCCGACTTTGGCCTCGGCTTCGAGGTTGCGGTTGGTGGCGGCGATGACGCGTACGTTGGTCTTGCGGCACTTGCTGGACCCGACAGGGGTGAGCTCGCGGTCCTGGAGCACGCGCAGGAGCTTGGACTGCAGGGGCAAGGGCATTTCCCCGATTTCGTCGAGGAAGATGGTGCCGCCCTCGGCCATCTCGAAAAACCCCACCCGACCCTTGGGATGGGCCCCGGTGAAGGCTCCGGGGGCGTAGCCGAAGAGTTCCGATTCGATGAGGTTTTCCGGGATGGAGGCGCAGTCCACCTTGACGAAGGGCTTCTCTCGCCGGGGGCTGGCCTCGTGGATCATGCGGGCGAAGAGTTCCTTGCCCACGCCCGTCTCGCCCAGGACCAGGGCCACGGCGTCGGTGGCGGCCACCCGGCGCAGCAGATCCATCAGGCGCTTCATGGCCGAGTTCTCGGCAATGAAGCTCGTGATGCCGCCGCCCTCCCGGATGAAGAAATCCATCTGGTGCTGGTAGGTCTCGATGAGCTCCTGCTGGCGGGAGATGCGTTCGCGCATCCGGGCCATGAGCGTGATGTCGCGGGCGTAGAGCACCACCAGGCTGACCTTGCCGTCGGGGTCGCGGATGGGCTTGCCGTCGATGGTCATGGAGCGGTTGTCGCGGGTGACCTGGATGGAGGAGGCGGGCCGGCCGGTGGCGACGATTTCCGGGGTGATGGGGGCGATGTTGAAAAGCCCTTCCCGCTTGAGCTCCTCGACGTTCTTGCCGATGAGTTCGGCCTTGGCCATGCCGGTGAGCTGTTCGTAGGCGGCGTTGGCTTTGAGGGCATAGCCGTCGCGGTCGGCGATGAACACGCCGTCCTCGATGCTGTCGAGGATGGCGTCGAGGTGTCCGGCCACGGGGTCGAGGGGTTTTTGCACTTTTTTTCCCAAGGCGGACCTCTTTTGGCGAAGGGTTTGTCCCATTTTTCTCAAGCGCGGCTGATCTGCCTCGTGCAATAGCGCAACAGGTGGCGTTTCCGCAACATGTTGCAATTTTGCCAACCCACTGTTTTTTCAGGTTTTACGCATTTACAGCCGAGAATAGTCGATGCTTTTTTGCAACATGGCCCGGATGTTTCGGGCATTCGTCAGACGTTTAAAAAAAATATCTTATAAAATCAATATATTAAAACAATGGCACGCGCGTTGCTTATAGAGAAGCAACAACGCGTGAGCAACCGCAAACACCCTGCGAAGTTTTTATAAAGGAGATCGCCATGAACGCCGCCACCACCAAGACCCGCCTGACCGTGAAGCCCCTGGAAAACTACACCATCGAAGGCTCCAGCGAATGTTCCGCCTGCGGCCGCGCCGTGAAGATGCAGCTGCTTATCGAGAACGACATCATCGTCGACGCCGGCGGCACGGTCGAAAGCTGCGGTTACAGCCGCGAGTGCATGGCCGCCCTGTGCGCCACCGTCAAGGGCATGAATGTTCTGGACGCCCAGACCGTGTCCAGTGAAGATTTCCAGCCGCTGATGACCCGGGTCATCGAAAAGCTCGGCTGCGACAACTGGTGTGTGGCGGCGTTGCGCATCGCCCTGCGCAACTATCGCCTCAGGGAAGCGGCTTAGGCGCCCCGCTCCCCAGCATCGGACACAACCCGTCCCACGCGGGCGTCCGGACCGGCCGGGAACCGACCGCCGCTATCGGTTCCCGGCCTTTTTTGCGTCTTTTCCCCGGCTTGCGTCGCCGGGCTTTGACAGTCCCCCCCGGCTCCCGTAGAGACTGGATCAGAGTCCCACCCAAACGCCGCCTTCAGGGGAGCACGCCATGGCCAAGCCCGCCGCCCCGGAGTTCCACCAGATCGAATCCCTCGGAGAGGACATCAAGCGCTACGTCCTGTCCATCCTCGGCAACGACCTCTACCCGCCCGACCCCTTTCGCTACTACAGCGGCCTTGCCTACGCCATCCGCGAACGCCTCATCAAGATGTGGCTGGCCACCCAGGCCTCGTATTACGACTCCATGTCCAAGCGGGTCTATTACCTGTCCATGGAGTTTTTGCCCGGCCGCTTCCTCATGAACTACATCACCAACATGGGCATGGAGGACGGCTGCCGCCAGGCCGCCGCCGACCTGGGCTTCGGCCTGGACGACCTGGCCGAGGAGGAGCGCGACGCCGGCCTGGGCAACGGGGGCCTGGGGCGTCTGGCCTCCTGCTACATGGACTCCATGGCCACCCAGCGCATTCCGGGCTACGGCTACGGCATCCTCTACGACTACGGCCTGTTTCATCAGCGGATCGTGAACGGCTGGCAGGAGGAGGAGGCCGACAACTGGCGTCGCCACGGCAGTCCCTGGGTCATCGACCGGGTGGAGCATCTCTATGAGGTGAAATTCTACGGCCGCAGCGAAGCCTACACCGACCCCCAAGGCGCCCTGCGCTACCGCTGGGCCGAGGCCGACACGGTCATGGCCCTGCCCTGCGACATCCTCATCCCCGGCCATGGCGGCAAGCACGTCACCAACATGCGGCTGTGGGCCGCCGCCTCGTCCACTGGCTTTTCCCTGCGCGACTTCAACCAGGGCGATTTCCTGGGGGCCATGCAGTCGAAAATCCATTCGGAAAACATCTCCAAGGTGCTCTACCCCAACGACGAGCCCATCCAGGGCAAGGAACTGCGCCTGCGCCAGCAGTATTTTCTGGTGGCCGCAACGCTTCGCGACATCATCCGCCGCCACAAGAAATCCGGCCCGGGCTTTGACGAATTCCCGGACCAGGTGGCCATCCAGCTCAACGACACCCACCCGACCATCGCCGTGGCCGAGCTCATGCGCATCCTCGTGGACGAGGAGTTCCTCGGCTGGGACGAGGCCTGGGACATCTGCCGCCGCACCTTTGCCTACACCAACCACACCGTGCTGCCCGAGGCCCTGGAGACCTGGCCGGCCGATCTGCTGGGCCGGGTGCTGCCGCGCCATCTGGAAATCATCGCCGAGATCGACCGGCGCTTCCTGCTGGAGGTGGCCGCCGCCCATCCCGGCGACCAGGGCCGGCAAAACCGGCTGGCCATCATCGACCCGGCCAGCCGCCGGGTGCGCATGGCCCACCTGGCCATCGTCGGCAGCCACAAGGTCAACGGCGTGGCCCGGCTCCACTCCGACATCCTGCGCGAAAAGGTTTTTCCGGAGTTCGACGCCCTGTACCCGGGCAAGTTCACCAACGTCACCAACGGCATCACGCCCAGGCGCTGGCTGCTCCAGGCCAACCCGGCCCTGTCGCGGCTTATTACCTCGCGCATCGGCCCGGACTGGACCACCGACCTCGACCGGCTGGCCGAGCTGCTGCCCCTGGCTGAGGACCCGGATTTCCGCAAGGACTGGCGGGCGGCCAAGCGGGAGAATAAGAAGCGGCTGGCCCGCTACGTGCTGCGCAAATCCGGCATGGGCATCAACCCGGACACGCTTTTTGACGTCCAGGTCAAGCGCATGCACGAGTACAAGCGCCAGTTCCTCAACATCCTGCACGTGGTGACGCTCTACAACCGCCTGCGCCGCGACCCCCATCTGGCCGTACCGCCGCGCACGGTGCTCATCGGCGGCAAGGCCGCGCCGGGCTATTTCATGGCCAAGCGCATCATCCGGCTCATCACCGCCGTGGCCGAGACCATAAACGCCGACGACGCCGTGCGCAGCCGGCTGCGGGTGGTGTTTTTGCCCAACTACTGCGTGTCCCAGGCGGAAAAGGTCATCCCGGCCGCCGACCTGTCCCAGCAGATCTCCACGGCCGGCATGGAAGCCTCGGGCACGGGCAACATGAAGTTCGCCTTAAACGGCGCCCTGACCATCGGGACCCTGGACGGGGCCAACATCGAGATCATGGAGGCCGTGGGGCGGGAGAACATCTTCATCTTTGGGCTGACGGCCAAGGAAGTGGAGGCGACCCGGGCCGCCGGCTACGACCCCAATCGACGGGTGGCCGCCGACGCCGAGCTGGCCGAGGCCCTGGACATGATCGGCCGGGGCTGCTTCACGCCGACCGAGCCGGACCTGTTCACGCCCATCCTCGACAACCTGTTGCGCCACGGCGACTATTATCTGGTCACGGCCGACTACCGGGCCTGCCTGGAGGCCCAGGACGCCGTCAACGCCCTGTACCTCGACCCCGAGGCCTGGACCGCGGCCTCCATCCGCAACACGGCCAACATGGGCTTTTTCTCCAGCGACCGGGCGGTGCTGGAGTACGCCAAAAACATCTGGAACATCGAGCCGTTGGGAGAATAAGGGGCCGCTTGCCCGGGGCGGGGCCGGACCAGGGTCGTCAGGCCGGCCGCCCCGGGGGATGGCGAGTCCAGGGCGAGTTGATCTTGGGCGAGAGTATCGGTTGTCAGGCAGGCTCGCCCCGGGGAGAAGACGGCGCGGGTTCGGTCTCGCAGCGCGCCACCAAGGGCTCGAAGCTGCCGGTTTCGGGCAGGTAGCTTAAGAGTTCGCCGCGTTCCAGGTCGAAATACCAGCCGTGCAGGTGCATTTCGCCGCGCATGACCGGCTCGAACACCCAGGGGAAGGTCAGCAGGTTTTCCAGCGACACGAGCACGGCGGCCTTTTCGCAGGCGTGCTGGCGCAGCTGGAAGTCCTTGTCGGCCAGCTTCTCGTTGACCTCGCGCAGGGCTGGTTCGGCGATTTTGACCCAGGGGGCGATGAATTCGCCGAGCTTTTCCTTTTGGGGGTGCATGAGCGCCTGGATGCCGCCGCAGCAGGAATGGCCCAGCACGATGACGTGCTCCACGCCAAGCACGCGCACGGCGTATTCCACGGCGGCGCTGACGCCGTGGTTGCCCGGGGTTTTCTCGTAGGGCGGCACGAGGTTGGCCACGTTTCGCACCACGAACATGTCGCCGGGTTCGCACCCGGTGAGGATGGCCGGGTCCACGCGGGAGTCGGAGCAGGCGATGACCAGGACTTTCGGGGTCTGGCCGCGCTTGAGATCGGAAAAAAAGGTGCTGCCGTCGCAGAAATAGGTGCGCTGGAAATTTTTAAAGCCGGCCAGGAAACGGGGAATATCCTTCATGGGGCAGGAACTCCGGGGGGGCCTTGGACAGGCGCGCCCGCATGGTGAAAAACTGGCGGAGGGAGAGGGATTTGAACCCCCGGACGGGT
>ALAO01000171.1 GCA_000307955.1 Solidesulfovibrio magneticus str. Maddingley MBC34
TGGCGGCGTTTAAGGCCAGCAGGTTGGTCTGGTCGGCGATCTCGCTGATGACGCCGATGACCCGGCCGATGCCCTCGGCGTGGCCGCCCAGGGCGGCCATATCCTTTTTGAGTCCCAGGGCCAGCTTTTGGGCCTTGTCGATGCCCGACACCACCTCGCCCACCACGTTTTCGCCTTCCAGGGCCTTGGACCGGGCATCCTCGGCGGTGCGGGCGGCCACGGAAGCGTTCTCGGCTACGCCGGCGATGGTGTGGGACATGACGTCCATGGCCGATTCGGTGCCGGACAGGCTGCGCGATTGTTTCTCCATGCCCTGGCGGGTCAGCTCAACCTGCCGGGCGAGCTGTTCCGAGGCCGAGGTGACCACAGTCACCACCTGCTCGATCTCCGAGGCGGCCTGGGCGATACCGTGCCGGGTCGCTTCGGCCGAGTCCTTGCGGGCCTCTTCCACTGCCTGGGCGGCGTGGCGGGCCTTGCGGGCGGCTTCGTCAGCCTCGTCGGTCTTTTGCCTGGCCTCGGCCAGGAGACGGCGGATTTCGCCGGCCATGCGGGTCAGGGCCTTGCCGAGGGTGGCCAGTTCGCCGCAGCCATGGCGGGGGGGCGAACTTTCCAGGTTGCCCCGGCTGATGTCGTCGGCAAAGGTGACAGCGGCGGCCAGGGGACGGGTGATCATGCGGGTTAGGGCCGCGCCGAAGCCCAGGGCCATAAGCGCCCCAGCGGCCATGCCAAAGAGGATGTTGCGGGTGCTGGCGGCGGCCACCTTTTCGGCCGCGTCCACCACTTGCCGGGATTCGGCCACGGCGGTGGCGGTGGCTTCGTCCAGGGAAGCCAGGACCGAGGCCTGGACGGCGCGCAGGTCGGTTGCCGTGGCCAGCACGTCCATCATGGCCAGAATGTCGGTTTTATCCTTTTCCCATTCGCGAATCTTGCCCCAAAGGGCGTCGTTGCCCTTCTGGGCGGCCTCGAGAACGGTCCGCAGGGCGTCCAGGCGCTGGCGCTCGGCCGGGGCGTCGGCCAGTGCGACCGCCTCGGTCATGGCTCGGGCAATGGTGTCCCGGGCCTTGTCCATGACGTGTCCCTGTTCGGCGGCCACGGCCTTGTCGATGCCGGGGATGAGCAGGGTGCGCTGGGCGATGATGATTTCCCGCAGGCCCGCGCCGACGCGCATCAGCGCCGGGATGGCCGGCAAACGCCTGGCCACGATGTCGTCCATGGAGCCAGAGGTCCGCGACAAGCCCCTCCAGCCCACGGCGCCCACGGCCAGGGCAACGGCCGCCATCACTAGAAACGCGGTCATGATTCTCGTGCCGACGGACAAGCCGTTCATGTCGTCCTCCCGAGGATTGAAAGGGAAGGGCTTTTAGGACGGCTTGTAGACACCGCAGCCGACCAGCATGTCGTCGACCTTTTCCAGATACATGGATTTGGGCTCGATCTGGCGGGTCACGGGATTGAGAAACTTGTAGTCCTGCCAGAAGCTGGGCTGGGTCTTGGCCATTTCCACGCGCTCCTTGACGAAGAATTTGCCGTCGGGATCGCGCAGCTCCAGCAGATCCTTGCCGATCTGCTTGGGATTGGCCCCATGGGCCAGGCATTTGCCGGACAGGTCGTAGACCACGACATAGAGATCGCCGTCGTGGAAGGCCCCGCCCGGGGCATTGATGGCGGCAAAAGCCTTGTCCTTGCCGTCGGCCTTGATGGCGGCCACGGCTTTTTTCACCATGGCCACGGCTTCGTCCTTGGAACCGCGTTCCTGGGCCATGGCCGAGACGGCGATGCACAACACGACAAGGCACAGGGCGGCGGCGATCAGGCGCTTCATGAAGTCCTCCTTGGTAAAACACCATTGCGCATATTTTGTGATAGACGTTCTTCTTGCCATGGCATGGCGGCTGAATCAAGCGCTTCATGGAAAAAAGAGGGTTGGTCGCGCCGGCTTGTCCGCCTCATCGAAAAGGCGGAAACAGGGAATAAGGTGAATTGTTGTATAAAAAATTGTTGCATATGGATCGAATTGCGGCGGTGTCTCTGGCTCGGCCGTGGCAGATTGTTTTGGGGGGGCGCGAGTGATGCGGGAATAGCGCTTGGGGTTGCCTGGGTGTCGCGGGATGCGGCAGACGAACGGCCAAATGAACGAACGGCAGCCGGGGTGGCGGGGCGGCGCTTGCCGTCCCCCCATTTGCTCTGGCCGGGGCGCGCCGTGAGCCGAAGTCGGCGGAGATGGCGCAAAACGGCGTTGTTTGGCAGCATGGGGACGCCGCCGGCAAGCTGCGAGAGCGGACGGCTAGGGCGTGAAACGGTGTTGTTTGACGGTTCGGGGGCGCTGCCGGCGATGACGGGAGACGTGCGCTGGAGGCGGAAGACCAGAGCATGAGGCAGGGGCCAGGAGCAGGGAGAGGCCGGACGGCGGCCGCCCTTGCGGGCGCAAGGATGCGGGCGGAGCCGGGAATGGAGGCCGGGCCGTGCGGGATGCGTCAGGCAACGGGAGGGCCAGGAAACGCTGGGCAGGGCCGGGACAGTGCGAAAGGCTCCGGAGCAAGGAGGCGGCTGACGGCCAGTTCGGGCCGGGAAGAAAAAAGGGCCGAGACAGAAGTCTCGGCCCCAAGATGGGCTATGGGACAGCGCTAAATCAGCGCCGTGTCCGACGTCGGCCGCCGGACCGAAGGACTACCAGCGTCCGCCGCCGTAACCGCCGCGACCGCCGCCGCCGCCGCCGGAGCGGGGCTTTTCCTGGGCCTCGTTGACCTTCAGGGTGCGGCCGCCGAGTTCCTTGCCGTCCAGGTTCTGGATGGCGGCGGCAGCGCCGGCGTCGTCCATTTCCACGAAGCCGAAGCCGCGCAGGCGGCCGGTTTCACGGTCGGTGATGAGGTTGACGCTCAGCACTTCGCCGTAAGAGGCGAAATGATTGCGGACATCGTCTTCGGTGGAGGAGAAGGACAGGTTGCCGACGTAAAGTTTCTTCGACATGGCTAGGCTTGGGCTCCGGTATTTGGCATGGGGCTAATTTCGTCGTCCGGGATGAACTTGCGCTGCGTTCCGAGGGGCGAATGCATCATGCACGTTGTTGGGTTCGGGAGACAATACCTAGAACGAGGATTTACGCAATAGAAAATATGGCCGGCCAGCCCCGCGGGCTAAATTTTTCGGCGATTGCGGGCGGTTGGGGAATGCGGCGGCAAACAGGCCGTCGTTGTTGCAGAGTTTGTCGGTAGAGTTTTTGCGTCTAATGATTTAGAGCGGTTAGTGCTATTGGCAGAGCGGATTGCGTGTGTCGCCGACCGCGTTGCGTCCTGTTTCCGGTCGTGGACGTCAGCGTTTTGGGGGCCGTCCCGGAGGCAATTTTTTTCGCAGCGCGGCGCAAATCGCGCCGGCCGTGCCCCGAACTCCCGGCGGACAGGGAGCCGTCGGCCAATGCCGGGCACGGGAGACCGCCCTAGCCGCGCAGGGCCTGGTCCGGCTGCAGGGCGGCGGCGGATAGGGCCGGGCGCAGGCCGAAAACAAGCGTCACGGCCAGCCCCAGGCCCAGGGCCAGGGCAAAGGTGCGCCAGGTGGCCACGGCCACGAGCAGGCCTTGCCGGTTGACCAGCCAGCAGGCCGCCTCGCCCAGGGCGTAGCCCAGTACCGCCCCGGCCAGGTCGAGGATGAGCAGCTCCAGCACGATGTGGGCGACGATGTCGCGCCGCCTGGCTCCCACGGCCATGAGCAGGCCGATCTCGACCCGGCGCAGGCTGATGTTCAGATAGGCCAGATTGGCCGCCGTGAACCCGGCGGCGGCGATGACCACCGCCGAGGTGACGACCAGGAAGAGCTGGATGCCCACGCGCAGCACGGACAGGAAATTAAATATCTCCTGGATGGTCACCACCGTGAAGTCGTCCTCCTGGCCCGGCCCCAGACCGTGGAGGCGGCGCAGGAACCGGCGCAGCTCGGCGATGTTGGCGTCCATGTCCGAGGCGTCGGCAAACTTCAGGCGGATGCCGCGCAGGTAGAGCGGACTGAGGTTGTAGTGCCGGGTCAGGCTGGACAGGGGCACGACGACCCGGTCGTCCACGGACACGCCGCCGCTGATGAAACCGCGCTCGGACAAGACGCCGATGACCGTGTAGGGCTGGCCGTCCAGGCGCACTTGCCGGCCAAGGGGGTTTTCGTCGGCAAAAAGGGCCTGCCTGGGGATTTCGCCCAGCAGGCAGACCCTGGCCCGGCCGGATTCGTCTTCGGGTTCGATGTCGCGGCCCAGGGCCAGGCTCCAGTTCCAGGCCCGGGTAAATCCCGGCATGGCCCCGACCAGGGCCGGCGTTTCATGGACCCGGCTGCCGTATTTGAAGGTCTTGCGCCGGACCAGGCGCGAGGCCGAGACGTCGTGGACCCCGGGCAGGCCGTCGCGGATGGCCCGCCAGTCGGCCATGGTGATGGTGTCGCTGCGCTGGCCCACGGGCTTGCCCCGCACCTCGCCGCCGGCCACGAAGGCCGCGTCGGCCCCGAACCACTGGACGAACTCCTCGATCTTGGCGTTGGCCCCGCGCGTGGCCGCCTCGGTCAGGCTGACCACGCAGATGGCCAGGGCCACGGCCAAAATGGAGAACAGAGCGCTCACCGGGTAGGCCCAAACGGCCCGCAGGGCGTGGCCGGCGATGCGGGCTAGGCGGGTCGGGGTCATGGCGCGACCAAAGGAAGCCCCTAGAACTTCCCGTTGATGACCTGTTCCAGGAAGGGGAACACGGTGCGGAAAAAGCCTCGGTAGTTGGAGCCAAACGACGGCCCGATGCGGGTGTTGACGCCAAGGATGAGGTTGAGCGACGCGCCGATGGCGGCATGGGAAAAGGCCGAGACCCAGATGTTGGGCACGTTGCGGTAGACGAGGCTCCACAGGGCGGCGGCGAAAAAGACGCCGAGCATGAGCGTGGTGTTGGGATAATGGAACAACGCCGCGACAAGCCCCAGCCAGCCGGCGCACAGCAGTTCCCGGTCGGTCAGCCCCTGGCAGAAGCGGGCCTGGGCAAAGGGCCGGCGGCAGGCGTCGGCGTCGAGGTGGTCGCCGTTAAAGGTGCGGCCGCCGTAGAGCAGGCAGGTTAGTCGCGGGTAGAAAAAACCGAAGATGAACAGTTGCTGGCCCAGGGCCGAGAAGATGTAGAGGAAAAAGCGTCGTCCCAGGGCGTCCCAGTCGAAGGTCAGGGGCGAAAAGCGGCCAGTGGCCAGGGCGGCGGCCACAATGAGGGCCAGGGCGGCGCTGGTGAAGGAGCCGTAGACGGCCAGCGCCCGGCCTAGGTTGTCAGTGCGCAGGAAAAACCGTCGCCAGGAACCCAGGCCTCGCGGCGGCCCGGAGTCGCGGTGGACGACCAGAGGAGAAATTACGGCGGCGTAGACCGCCGTGGCCAGGAACAGCCCGCCCACCCAGGGGCCAAGGGTGGCCCCGTCTTGGGACAGGGCCGGGCCGACCCGCCAGATGCCCCAGAAATAGATGGCCATGACGCCGCACATCTCAAACAAGGACAAAGCCCGCCAGCCCAGGTCGGCGGCCAGGGAACGACGCATGTCGTGCTCCGTTGCCAGGTGTTGTGGGTAGGTGCCGGTACGCCGCTTTAGCCAGGGCAAGACTGGAGCCGACTGCTATAAACCATAAAATAAATAATAAAGCGGGTTGTGCCGGTCAATCGTTTTGTGGCGGGGCGTTGCCGCGCGTGTCGCCAGCCCAGGCAAAGCCCGTCCCCGGCCGCCACGATCCAGCCGACGCCCGGGGCTTGGAGAGGCAGCCGGTCCCGGGTTCCGGCAGGGTGTCGGGCCAGGCTCCCGGGCCGGGCTGACAAAAGCCCGCCTCGGGCGTACCGTGCCCCGGACGGACGGCGCATGGCCGGTCCCAGCCCCGGGAGGACGCCTTGTTACAATCGCTGCGGCTGCCCCATCTCACCATTCGCCAGAAAGTGTTGGCCGGCGTCGTCATTCCGGTGCTGGCCTTTGCCGTGGTCGGCGTGGTGTCGCTCAATTCCCTGATCCGCCTGGAAACGACGCTGACCCTCATGGAGATGGCCGACGACCTCTCCAACACCATCCTGGAAGTGCGGCGTTACGAGAAGAACTACCTGCTCTACGGCCACGGCGAGGATTTCGAGGAAGCCCAGCGCTACATCGACCAGGCTCGTTCCACTCTGCTCGCCATGGCCGCCGACGCCCACGACGGCCGCAGCCGGCGCGGCATCGCCGCCCTGGAGCAGACCCTCGACGACTACCAGGCCAAGGGCCAGGCCCTGGGGCCGGCCGCCGCCGCCTCGGCCGACAGCCTGGACGCCCTGCGGCAGGCCGGCAAGGATATGGTCGACCTGTCGCTGGACATCAAAAACGCCGAGCGCAGCCGCACCTTGGCCCTGGTGGCCAACCTCAAGCGGCAGCTGCTGGTGGCCGGGCTGTGCGTCATCGCCTCGGGCCTGGCCCTGGCCTGGCTTTTGGCCCGCAAGATCCTGCGCGCCCTTGGCGTCATCGTCCAGGCCACGGCCGACATCGGCCAGGGCCGGTTTAGGACCCTCAAGCCGCCCCAGGCCGGCGACGAAACGAGCCTGGTCATCGAGGCCTTCAACCGCATGACCCTGGAGCTGGAGCGCCGGCAGGCCCAGCTCGTCCAGGAAAAAAAGCTGTCGTCGCTCGGCGTGCTGACCTCGGGCATCGCCCACCAGCTCAACAACCCCTTAAACAACATCTCCACCTCCTGCCAGATCCTCATCGAGGAGCAGGGCCAGTGCGATCCGGCCTTTGCCTCGCGGATGCTGGCCAACATCCAGCAGGAGGTGCTGCGCGCCCGGGACATCGTCAAAGGGCTGCTGGAATTCTCCCGGGCCAAGGACTTCAGCCTCAAGCCCACGGCCCTGGCCCCGGTGGTGGCCGGGGCGTTTCGGCTGGTGTCGAGCCAGACGCCGTCCGGCGTGACCCTGTCCCGGGACGTGCCCGAGGACCTGATCCTGAACCTCGACGCCGCCAGGATGCAGGAGGTGCTCATCAATTTGCTGTTAAACGCCGTCCAGGCCATCGACGCCCCGTCCGGGGCCATCACGGTCTCGGCCCGGGTCGAGGCCGAGGCCGCCGCCATCGTGGTAGAGGACACCGGGCCGGGCATTCCCGACGAAGACCTCGGCCGGGTCTTCGATCCCTTCTACACCACCAAGGAGGTGGGCAAGGGCACGGGCCTTGGGCTGTCCATCGTCTTTGGCATCATCGAAAAGCACCAAGGGTCCATCGTGGCCGAGAAAACCGGCGGCCGTGGGGCGCGTTTCGTCATCCGCCTGCCCCTGCCCCGGGCCGGGACGGACGCGGCATGAAGGGCGCGTCGGTGCTTGTGGTCGACGACGAGGCCATCGCCGTGGAGAACCTCAGCCACATCCTGGCCCGGGAGGGCTACGACGTGGCCGCGGCGGCCAGCGGCGAGGCGGCCGTGGGCGTGTTGGCCGATCGGGAGTTCGATCTGGTCCTGACGGACCTGCGCATGAAGGGCTTGGACGGGCTGGCCGTGCTTGGGGAGGCCAAACGGCTGTGGCCGGACACCGAGGTGGTGGTCATGACCGGCCACGCCACGGTCTCCTCGGCCGTGGAGGCCATGCGCCTGGGGGCCTGCCACTATCTGACCAAGCCCTACGGCCTGGCCGAGGTCCGGGCCACGGTGGCCGAGGCCATGGACAAGCGCCGGCTGCGCTTGGAGGTGGCCCGGCTGTCGCGGCAGGTGGCCGAGTTGGGCCGGGGGCCGCTCATTATCGGCGAAAGTCCGGCCATCATGGCGCTGACCGACAACATCCGCCACATCGCGCCCACGGACTCCACGGTGCTCATCCTTGGCGAGACCGGCACCGGCAAGGAGCTGGTGGCCCGGGCCATCCACGCCGCCGGCCAGCAACGCGCCCACCGGTTCTTGGCCGTCAACTGCGGGGCGTTTACCGAGGAGCTGTTGACGAGCGAACTTTTCGGCCACGAGAAGGGGGCCTTTTCCGGCGCCATGACCCTCAAAAAGGGGCTTTTTGAGGTGGCCGGGGAGGGGACGCTTTTTCTCGACGAGATCGGCGAGATGTCGCCCAGCATGCAGGTGCGGCTTCTGCGCGTGCTCCAGGAACGGCATTTCTTCCGGGTGGGCGGGGACAAGGAAATACCCGTGGCCGCCCGCATTCTGGCCGCCACTAACCGCGACCTCAAGGCCGACGTGGAGCGCGGGCTGTTCCGGGCCGACCTGTACTACCGCCTAAACGTCATCACCTTGCGCGTGCCGCCGCTGTCCGCCCGTCGCCAGGACATTCCGCTCTTGGCCGGAGCCTTCGTGGCCAAGTACGCCCGGGGCATGGACAAACCCGTGTCCGGCTTTTCCGCCGAGGCCGTGCGCCGGCTCATGGCCTACGAGTATCCCGGCAACATCCGGGAACTCGAAAACATCGTCCAGCGGGCCGTCATCATGGCCCGGGGCGAGGTCATCGAGGCCGGCGACCTGCCCCAGGACCTGCACGGCGACGCCCCGGCCCTGGCCCGGCGCGAGGGGCCGGAGCTCATTGCCCTGGAAGAGCTGGAACGCCGGCACATCCGCGACATCCTGACCTACTGCGACGGCAACAAGACCCGGGCGGCCGAGATCCTCGGCATCGACCGGGTGTCGTTGTGGCGCAAGGTCAAACGCCTGGGGCTGGCCGTGGAGTAGGGGGACGCAATAAATACCTCCGTATTTATTGCCTAAAACGGGTTCTCAGAGGGTTCCGGCGAACCCCCTGCGTTGTTGGCGCGGAGGCGGCACGCGTCCCGGCCGCCCGCCGCCAAAGCGCCATTCCCGGGACAGCGGCGCGCCGGCGGGCGTTGCCCCTTAGGCCAGGGCCAGGGGCAGGGCCTCAAAGACCGTGGCCACGTGGCGCACCACCACTTCCGGGCTGTCCTCGCCGGCCATGGCCGCCACCTCGGGCCGGTTGGCCTCGGGCACCAGCACCTCGCGCATGCCGGCCCGGGCGGCGGCCAGGATCTTCTCCCGGATGCCGCCCACGGGCAGCACGTTGCCGGTGAGCGTGATCTCGCCGGTCATGGCCACGTCCGGGCGCAGGGGCCGGCCGGAAAACAGCGAGGCCAGGGCCACGGCCACGGTCAGCCCGGCCGAGCTGCCTTCCTTGGGAATGGAGCCGGCCGGAATGTGGACGTGGACGTCCTGGGTGGCGAAAAGCCCGGAATCGACCCCAAGCTCCCCGGCCCGTGAGCGCACGAGGCTTAGCGCCGTGCGGGCCGATTCGCGCAGCACCTCGCCCAGCGACCCCGTCAGCAAAAGCTCCCCGGTCCCCTCCATGCGGATGGCTTCCACCGAAATGATCTCTCCGCCGTAGTCGGCATAGACCAGCCCCGTGGCCACGCCCAGGCGCGGCGCGGCCACGGCCGTCTCGCTCCGGAAGGGCGGCGGGCCAAGCAACGCCCCGGCCAGGGCGGCGTCCACCTCGGCCGGAGCCTGGCCTTCGCCCTGCTCCAGGCGAAGCCGGGCCAGCTTGCGGCAGATGCGGCCAAGTTCCCGGTCGAGGTTGCGCACCCCGGCCTCCCGGGTGTGGCCGGTGACCACCAGCCGCAGGGCCTCCTCGGTGACCGTGGGAAAGGGATGGGTCAGCCCGTGCTCGCGCAACTGGCGCGGCAGCAAGTGCTCGGCGGCGATGCGCACTTTTTCCCGGGTGGTGTAGCCCCTAAAGGGGACCACTTCCAGACGGTCGCGCAGCGGCCCGGACAGCTCGGCCAGGTCGTTGGCCGTGGCGATGAACAGGGTGCGCGACAGGTCAAAGGGCGCTTCGAGATAATTGTCCACGAACTGGCTGTTCTGCTCCGGGTCGAGCATCTCCAAAAACACCGCCGCCGGATCGCCCCGGAAATCCTTGCCGATCTTGTCGATCTCATCGAGCATGAAGACCGGGTTGGCCACGCCCAACCGGGCATAGGACTGGAGCACCCGGCCGGGCAGCGCGCCGACGTAGGTGCGGCGATGGCCGCGCAGCTCGGCCTCGTCGCGAAGCCCCGCCAGGGAGATGCGGTGGAAACGCCGCCCCAGGGCCTCGGCGATAGCCTGGCCAACCGAGGTCTTGCCCGTGCCCGGCGGGCCGGAAAAACACAGCACCGGGCTTCGAAACGAGGCCGGCGCGGTCTTTTCCTTGGCCAGCGCCGCCACGGTGGCCCGCAGTTCGTCGAGGTTGACCGGCTTGGCCAGATAGTAGACCGCCCCCTGCCGCATGGCTTCCACGGCCGTGTCCACGGTGGCGAATCCCGTCACCAGCATCACCCGGGTGGCCGGAGACAGCCGCCGGGCTTCGGAGAGCAGCTGCAGGCCGTCCATCTTGTCCATCTTGAGGTCGGTGATGATGAGGTCGAACTCGCTTCGCCGCACCTCGGCCAGGGCTTCCAGGCCATTGGCCGCCCCCCGCACCTTGTAGCCTTCCTTGCGCAGCACGTGCTCCAGATTGGCCCGGGCGATGTCCTCGTCGTCCACCACCAGCACATGGAAATCCGGGGCTGCCCTAAGCGCCCGGGAGGCCAGGTATTCGAGCACCCGGTCCTTGATCTGCCCCAGGCCATGGTGGCGGGCGTCGAGGACGGCCTCGGCCTGGGCCAGATCCAGCCGGTCCGGGGTGACGGCGGTCCAGGGCAGGCCGAGCAGGAAATCCAGATAGGCCAGGCCCACGCCGTACTCGGCCGCCGAGGGATCGGTCTTTTCCAGGCGTTCCAGCTCGCGCTTGGCCGCTTCCCGGGCGTGGTGGGGCAGTTCCTGGGTCTCGATGCGCGTGCGCAACTGGCCGATGTCGCTGGCGGGCGGCGGCGGCAGCGCGCCCTCGGTGCGTTTTTGGAAAAACAGCATGGTCTCTCCGTGGTTTCCTGCCAAATTGTGCTTTTTTGGCGTCCCTCGCAACACCGGATTCGGCGGCCGTGGCAATCCGCAACGGCTGTTGCAATCAGCAACGCCACTTGGCCCGGGGCTGGGCTGCTTTGCGTTGCGTTTCGCAACGAAAAAAGTTTTTGGCGAATGGAAAAATCAATAATTTCAACTAGTAATTTGTTGGTACGGAACTTGGACAAGGAGCGGGAAACGCCAGGAGGATACGGACATGGCCAGCATCAGGGAACATGTGGAGACCGTTTTCGCCGCCCTGCCTTTTGCCGAGCGCAATCTGCCCAAGGAGGCCCGGGAAATCCTGGCCGAGGGACGTCAGACGGCTGACGCGGAGGCTGTCGCGACCAAGCGGGTCGACAAGCGTCCCCGGGTGCGGGTCTAGCCCGACATGGCTAAGCGCGAAAAGGCCGCCGCGTCGCCCGGGACGCGCCCTGGACGCCCGTCGCGGCTGCGGCGCTTCCTGGAAGACACGGCCCAGGAAGTGGGGATGGCCGAGCACGGCCTGTCGCTGACGGGGATTGAGACCGAAACGGCCGGCCCTCTTGGGTCGGCCGCGGCCCTCGGGTCCGGTTCCGCCGAAGGCAAGAAGATCGTGGCCGTGTCCACGGCCCCGGAATTTCCCCTGGGGCTGATCAAGCGAGCTCTGGGCGTGGCTGGCCGGCTTGGCACGGAAATCGTGGGGTTGACTGTGGCCGCGCCGGCCGAGGGCGGCGCTTCGGGCCGGGGCCGGGAGGCGTTCTTGCGCCGCGCCAAGCTCTCGGCCCGGGAGTTTGCCCGGGAGGCCGAACAGCTGGGGCTGGGGTTTCGGCATGTGGTGTGTTTCGGCCGTCCGGCCGAGGTGGTGGAGCAGGAATGCGGCCGGCTGCGCCGGGTGGAATTCGTGCTGGCGGCTCGCGAACAGCGGGCCAGGGACGGATTCGCGGTGAGCATGCCGCTTTTTGAAGTGACTGGTTAGGGGACGCTGTCCCCTGGTTGTCGGAACGAACGGACAAAGGAGAGGCATTGATGCAAGCGAAGGCGAAAAAGCCGGTGGCCAAGCTCATGGCGTACGGCATCGGCAGCGTGGCCCTGTATGCGGCCGTGTACCAGTTCCAGGATATCCTTCTGACCACGTCCGCCCGGGGCGGCGTGTTCACGGCCCTGCCCATCGCCACGGTCTTCCTGTTCTCCTGGATCCACGGCACCTTTGCCGGGACGCTGTGGGAAGTGCTCGGCGTCAATGCCGTGACCAAGGCTCCGGCCCAGACCGCGACCCGCGCTCCGGCCCGCCAGGACAGCCGCCCCCGGGCCACGGTCAGCGTCTAGTCCGCCCCTGGAACACTACGGCTGTAGTGTTCCGGAAACGGAAGCGGTTTTCGCGCCTTGCGGGCGAAACGCCGCAGGCTTTCCCGAGGATGCGCGCAAGTCCGCACGCTTCGGCTTGAAACGAACGACCATACGATTGCAATAGGAGCGCGTTTCATGGATATGCTCACTGACGCCGCCCGGTTCATCCAGCTCGATCCGGCCGGAATCTGTTTCCTCTTCATTGTCGGCTTCATCGGCGGCCTGGTCAGCGGCTTCATCGGTTCCGGCGGGGCGTTCGTGCTCACGCCCGGCATGATGAGCCTGGGCGTGCCCGGCACCGTGGCCGTGGCCTCCAACATGTGCCACAAGTTCCCCAAGGCCCTGGTCGGGTCCATCAAGCGCTACAAGTATGGCCAGGTGGACATCAAGCTCGGGCTGTATCTGGCCGCGTTCGCCGGCATCGGCGTGCAGATCGGCATCAAGATCCAGAATTTCGTCCTGAACCTGTGGGGACCGGCCGGCTCGGACCTGTACGTGAGCGTATCCTTCGTGGCCGTGCTGGTGGTGGTCGGCGGCATCGTCATGCGCGACGCTCTGGCCTCGGCCAAGTCCTGCGGCGCGGAGCAGACCTGCTCGGTGGCCCTGCGGCTCCAGAAGATCGAGCTGTGGCCCATGCTCACCTTCAAGAAGGCCAACCTGCGCATCTCCATGTGGTTCCTGCTGCCCGTGGGCTTGGCCACCGGCTTGCTCGCCGCCACCATCGCCGTGGGCGGCTTCGTCGGCGTGCCGGGCATGATCTACATCCTGGGCGCGTCGAGCCTGGTGGCCTCGGCCACGGAACTGGTCATCGCCTTCGTCATGGGCCTGGCCGGCTCGGTCAACTGGGCCATGCAGGGCATGGTGGACATCCGCCTGACGCTCATCATCCTGGCCGGTTCGCTGTTGGGCGTGCAGCTCGGGGCCATCGGCACCACCTTCGTCAAGGAACACATGATCAAGATCGTCATGGGCACGATCATGCTCATCGTGGCCCTGTCGCGCGGGTTCGCCATGCCCAAGTACCTGGCCAAGCTCGGGCTCATGGACGTGACCCCGGACACCATCGCGCTGCTCGACAAGGTGAGCTTCGGCTTCATGGTGGTCTCGCTGGTGGTCGGCGCGGTCATCATCCTCGGCAGCATGTTCAAGGCCAAGCGCCCGGCCGCCGTGGCGGCAACGTCCGAAGCCTAGGGAGCAAGCTCGCCGAAAGATATTCCAGGCCCGGCAAGGGCCGGCGGGCGGGGCGCTTTGGCGTCCCGCCCGTTCGTTTTTGGGGAAGCGGCCAAGGGCCGGCCGGCGCGGCTGGCGTTATCCGGGCGGGAGCGACATCAGGCGGGGGATGGCCGGCGCGGGCCATGGACGAAAGCCTCGCTTTCGGGGAGGGGGCCAGCCCGGCGGCCAGCGCCTATGGCCCAGGCAGCGACGCCGGGCCGGAAAGCCGCCGTGGAATCAGCGGCGGCGCTTTCCCCGGGCGGCGAGTTCCTGCAACAAGGCATTGAGCCTGTTCGCCACGTGGTTCCTGGAGAACCGCCGCATGGAGGCCCGGGCGCGGCTTCCCAGTTCCGGGTCCAGGCGTCCCTGCACGACCTGGGTCATGCGCGCCACGAGCTCGTCCTCGTCGACGTCGCTCCAGCGCATGCCCGCCTCATAGGCTGGCGGCAGCGCCCGGAGTTCCTCGGTCTGGATCGGGCGCAACGTGTAGCCAAGGCACACGGCGTTGTCCGCGTTCATGTACTCCATGTTGCCGGACCAGCCCGTGGCGAGCACGATGTTCCCGTGGCTCAGGGCCTCGCTCATGCCCAGGCCCCAGGCCTCGCCCCGATGGGTCGACACGTAGCAGTCGCACAGGGCGTGCAGCGCGGCCATTTCCCCCTCCGAGAGGGCTTCGGGCACGGACGTCACATCAGGAATGGCCGAGAGGTCCAGGGCCAGGCGATACTGTTTGACCACCAGACGGGCCGCGCCGCGCGGCAGGCGCGCAAAGGCGCGCAAAAGGGCCGGGAAATTCTTGCGCGCATTGCCCGTGTCGCAGACGGTGTAGAACACCGGCGGCTTCTTGCGCCGGCACGGTTCCCCGGCAAGCCCGAGCCGGCGATGCATCTTGGCCGTGTCTTCCTTCGAGGGCGACGTGCGCTGCGCCACATGGGGCAGCACATGGGTGTCGATGCCCCGAGGGCGGGCGTACTCGGCAAAGGCCGCGGCGGAAAACGCCGAGCAGGTCCAGACGGCGTCGACCACATCGACGCCGGCCTCGAAGGATCGCGGCAATCGCTCCAGTTCCCAGACAAAATACCCGGCCAGCGGTTTGTCCGCGAGGCCTGGCCATTGCTTGAGATGATTTTTGACGTGGCCAGGCTCGGAGTGCACGACGCAGACGTCCGCGTCTTCCGGGCTGGCGACGAGATCATGACCAAGCAGTTTGAGGCAGGACATGTATTCGATGCCTGCTTTGGTAAAACTGATGTAGTTTGACGTTAAATAAAATATTTTCATGAATTGCCGTGGCCATCCATTGCTCGGGCCAAGCGGGCGATGATCCTGCCGCCGCTGGCGGTGGGCGTCCCCTGCCGGCGCCTGGCGACCACGCGGCGCGGAAAATAGCCTCAGCGCGCCATGGTCGTTCCGGGAGCGCACGACCGCCGCACAAGGCCCGCGGATGGGAAATAGGCTTTTGCCAAGCGATGCTATGTCGTCACTTGCCGGTATTCCTCGAACCCGTCAATGCTTGCGGGCGTCCCCAAGCCGTAGCCGAGGACGAGGCGGCTTTTGGGAAACATCAGCATCACGCCCGAAAAAGAAGACAAGCATGCCCGAGGTTCAAGGCCGCAGGCGTCGCTCGACGCCCGCGTCGAGCCAAGTGATGCCTTGGTCATTGGCATGGTGGCGTCGGTGGCCCATCTTGAGGCACATGTGGAAATCCCCAATCCTCAGAGATCGCTTAGCCATGAAACCTGGGCAGCAAGAGTGCGCTTATCATCGCAAAAAAGATTTTCAAAACAATCAAAGCGAAACAACCGTTTGGGAAGAGACCCTATTCGTTTGTTTTTCTTCGAAGAGCCGGACACACCTTCCTTGACGACGTTATCCAGGCCCTTACGTCTCTGGGGCTGCAATCACACGTCATCAACATTCCGTAGGGAATGACAAAAGAGGCCTTGATCCATGAGATTATGGCGTCCATAACCGCAAGAAAGCCAGACTTTGTATTGACATTTTCTCATAATGGCATCGATGCAGAAGGCGATTTGGTGACGCTGCTTGCGGAAATGAACATCCCCTTGGTTTCATGGTTTCTCGACAACCCAATCTTTATTCTTGCTAATAATGACAAAATAATAAATGAGCATGTCGTCGTGTTCCTGGCCGACGGTTCGCTTGTCAGTGAGGTGCAGTCTTATGGTTATACGCACGTTTATTATCTTCCTTTGGCAGCTCGAACTGCAGAGCAGTACCCGGCAAATGGTTTCATTCCGTCCAGATTCGGTGAAGACACACTGTAAGCGCTCTTTGTCGGCGAGTCGTTTTTAGCCAAGGCTGTCGCTTGTATCCGGAGACGCGAGGGCACAATCCGCTCCTTGGGCATTACAAACAACTTGCACGCACTATGGCAGAAGGAAAATCACTTGATAATGCCTTTCGGCAGGATGCAGCCAGCCAACAAATTTTCGATGACATGGGAGATGCCCAGATAAAGCCTGGAGTGTCCCAGGCTTATTTATCTCTATGCTACAGCATTGCTACGTGCCGCTCGGTTGAAAATTCTGCTTTCATACAAACATCTCGTGATAGGTCCAAGTAATTGGCGCTGTCTAGTTCGGGATAGCCGTTTATGTCTTGCCGAGCCAACCTAATCGTATTTCAAATGCAGTCAATATGCTCGAGTGAATATCTTGCAATGAGTCAGAGTGTGGATAGTTTTTATTGTTATCGTAACAATAACTTCCTGAAAAGCTCAAAAGGCAGCTATAAAATACTGATCACAGTTAACACCAAGCGCCTATAAGATGGCGCATGGGGGGAGGGTTGTACACGTCAAACGGAAGATTAATTGCTCCCCTTAGAGCTTTCAGTATGGGGCAATTGTTCATCATTGGGCTAGGCTCAAAAAGTAACTCTCCCTTGCTGCAGTCAGCAATGATTTTGTGCGCATAAAAAACAGGATAATATCGCCTTATATCCTTCTCGTAAACAACTGAGACAGCTCCCTTGTCATATTCCTTCATCCCAGAAAACTCTACAGGAGGTATACGAAAAGTTTTGACTTCTTTTTTGCTTGCCAAGTGTTTAAAATCAACTTGATCTGGAATTTCAAGATAAATAGAATTAATCCTCAAGCCGCCAATGACAAGCAGCTCGATAAGGCTTATTGGCGTATACCATCTCAGGTGGCCAGTGTGCCATAATCCTGGTCCATAGGGAAAAAGTCCATTATGTATTTGATACTGAAACCTCCAATGGTGTATATTCGGCGTCGAAATGATAATTCTTCCGTCGTCAGCCAAAAGCCCGCGTATTTTAGTTAGGGTGAACCAAGGGTCAGTCAGATGTTCAATAACATCATGTAAAATGATATAATTGAAATACCCAGCGTAACTTTCAAGCTCTCCGAGTGAGCGTTCGATGTTAATGTTCCAAACTCGTTCAATTGCATCTTTTATATGTCTTGACTCTTCTAGGTCGACTTCTATTCCGTACAGTTCAGAACAATTCTTGTCCCTTTGCAATCGAAGCAAGAGCGAACCATTTCCGCATCCAAAATCAAGAATTCGTGTTGAATTCTCAGGAATCATATTATAAACATTTCTTCTGAATGTTGAAGTCTCAATTAATTCATTTATTGTTTGTTGGGAAAGCACAATATGCCCCTTTTGGTGTAAAAATTGTTGCATACCAGTTCTTGAATAAGGAATGCTAAAAATGCCATCGGTTCAAGCATAGTGCTGACTATCTCCACGCCAAGGTATTACCAATGTCTGGAATTCAACAGTTCAAGTCGCCGTTGCTATAAAATATTCATAGTTATGACATCAAAAGAGTTTTTTGAACGCAGAATTCCTTGATCGAGGCCACTGCGCAATTGTTTGAGGTCTCTGAATTCCATCTTTGTTTTTGCTTTCAAGCGTAAAATCGGCAGTTTGGCGTGCTTTCCCGCAGGCATCAGACTATTTTCCGCCTCTTTTGGAAGCTTTTGCCGCCAAAGGAGACACCGATCTTCAACATTCCGCCTTTAGAATGGCTTTTGTCAGGTTAAAAGCCATGGCGTTGAGGGAAAACTCCAGCTCGACCTTGGCCTGTACGAGGTCTCGCGCGCGGGAAAACCCATGGTCACGCCTGAGGGCGCCGAAAGCTCGCTCCACCTTCGAACAGCCGCTGCTGGTTTGACGGTAGGCGGATTTTTCCAAGAGGATCAGTTCCCGGTTGCGAACGGCTTTGTACCTGATGCCGTCGGCAAGTCCACGGACCTAGAGCACGTAGCGGTTGAGCTGGCTGCTGTACCCTCGGAAGGACGTCGAGCACCTTGAGCGGCCAGCGCGCGGATGAAACAACGCTGGCGTCGACGACGGCTTCTTCCCGGACGAGGAGGCCACGGCGCTGTAACTGTTGGTTGAGCTTATCCAGCAACCGTCTCTGCGCATTGCGTTCAACGAGGCTCTGGCGGAAACGGCAGATTGTGGCGGCGTCTGGCATTTCGTCGTGATCCAGGGAAAGGCCAACGAAACGGACAAAGGAGAGGCAGTCGTACAGGGCCTCTTCCACCGCCGCGTCGCTACGGTTGTACCAACGCTGGAGGAGAAGGGTCTTGAACATGGGAAGCGGCGGAGAGGCCGACTTACCAATAGTGTTGACCACCAGCTTGAGCGTATGGCGCAAAAGTTTTTCCGGCGGATTCCAGTCGATGAGACGATCAATCTCGTCGAAAAAGCACTCCTTGCGTTTGCGACGGGCAACTGCGTAGTCGGCAATGCCGGGCTTGGAAGAAGTGCGTTCGCTCATGTTCGCCTCCATCGAATTCGATGAAGAAAATATATACTAGCTGCTTGCTATTCCAGGGTTTAGTCGCAAATTGCCGTGCATCGGTCTCTGGCCATATTTACCCTTTGACCTACCCTAGTATCCAAAATCCGGCAACGCCTTCCTGCACCATCTTCTTTGCAGTTCCCCACCGGATTATTCCCAAGGGAGACACTGGCAAGTTCTGAGGTTAGAAGCCCTAGGTACGTCCCGACGGAAGAGGATTCTTGGAAGGTCTTCGAACTCACCGAGGGGCAAGACCGAGTTCCCTTGCCGATGCTTCTGCACTTGCCTGGTGAATTGTCAATAAGCTAGCAGCCCGTTGAAAAAGGGTGTTTTTGGCTATTTTTCCAGGCAGGCGATCGCAATCGGCATGATCGTGCTGCCTTGCTCCTCAGTTATGATTATGATGGCCAGGTAGACTATGAAGCGGTGCTGATTGATCCATATCAGCGCAAAGTAGGCGTTGGCCCAGCCTCTGGGGGCGCCATGGCCGGTCTTGACCCGCATCAGCAGGCCGAGATTGAAACCGGCCACATGGAGGACATAGCGCTTCTGGACATTTTTCCGGCCTCTGAGCCAGGCCCGGCGCATGCCGCCGCACCGGTCCAGGGTGTGCTCGAAGCTGCTTTCGACCAGTTCCGTCCGCTGTTTTCCCATGGCCTTCCCGACCATCGACGCTATCCGGA
>ALAO01000172.1 GCA_000307955.1 Solidesulfovibrio magneticus str. Maddingley MBC34
CCCCGGCCGCCGGAGGCTCTTTCCCTGTAAATTCACCTCAAATATCAAAAATATCGCCCGGCTTGGCGTAGCAAAAAAGCGTCGTGCCGGGGCGCGTCAGGCGGGGGGCGAAGGCGTCGAGGTAGTGGACATGGCCGCCGAGGTGCATGGGGACGAAGACCCGGGGGCGCACCCGGTCGAGGAGTTCCGGCGCGCCGGAGAGGCTGTCCGGCAACCTCGGGTCGGTGTTGGAAAAGGCTACGTCCAGGCGCTTGCCTTCAAGGCGACCCAGTTGCCGTCGCCAGGACATGCCCGCCGCCCGGTTGGCGGCAGGGGTATTGCCCGGCCAGTCCCACAGGGCCATGTCGCCGCCGTAATAGACCGTCAGCCCGTCCATTTCGATCAGATAGGCCAGCCCCCTGTCATTGCTCTCCAGGGCGGTGACGGTCAGGCCGTCCAGGTCCACCCTATCCTCGGGTTCCATGGTGATCCGGCCCGGCGGCAGGGTGTCGCCGTACAGGTCGGCCACGTCGTCGGACACCACGAACTGCCGGGCGGCCGCGCCGCTGGTCGCGGCGACGATCAGGGGATCGAAATGATCGTCGTGGCTGTGGGAGGCGAACACGGTCAACTGTCGCCCGGCCAGATGCGAAGCGCAAACCCGGGCCGCCGCCTCGGGCAGATAGGCCTGGGCGGGGTAGTCGAACAGGATCGTTCGTTCCCCCGCCTCCAGCACGAAGCAATTGTGGTGGATGTAGACGATGCGCGTCATGGTCGCCGCTCGCGTCGCTTATGCCATTGGGCCGTCAAGCGGACGCTTGGTTCCCAGGCGTCCGCAGGGCAACGCTTGAGGCGTTATTCGCGGACACGACACTAGGCGATGTCCCACTGCGGCCCGGTCGGCGTGTCCATGACCGTGACGCCAAGGACGGCCAGCTCGTCGCGGATGGCGTCGGAGCGGGCGAAATCCTTGGCCTTGCGGGCGTCCTGGCGCTCGGCCACCAGGGCGTCCACCCGGGTGGCGTCGATGCCCAGGCGCGTGAGGCGACAGGCTTTGAGCTCGGCCAGGAAGGCCGCCGCGTCGGTGCCGAACACCCCAATCACCTCGGCCCAGACAGCGAAATTGGCCAGGATACGGCGCAGGACCTCGGCCGTTTCGCGGCTTTTGACCAGGGTCTTGTCTTCCATGAGCCGGCCGGCCAGACGCACCAGACCAAACACGTGGCCCATGGCCTGGGCGGTGTTGAGGTCGTCGTCCATGGCGGCGGTGAAGCCTTCCTCGTGGCGCGACAACTCTTCCGTCACGTCGGCCGGCAGTTTGGTCTCGCTCCACTTGGCGCGGGCAAGCGCCTGCTCCATTTGCACCTTGGCGGTGTAGATGCGCTTGATGCCCTTTTCCGCCTCGTCCAGGCCCTGGTCGGAATAGTCGAGCGGGCTTCTGTACTGCGAGGAGAGAAGGAAAAAGCGCAGCACTTCCGGCAGGTAGCGGGCGTAGATGTCGCGGATGGTGATGAAGTTGCCCAGGGACTTGGACATCTTCTCGGTGTTGATGCGCACAAAGCCGTTATGGACCCAGTAGCGGCAAAATTCCCCGCCGATGGCCGCCTCGCTCTGGGCGATCTCGTTTTCGTGGTGAGGGAAAATGAGATCCTGGCCTCCGCCGTGGATGTCGATGGGCATGCCCAGGAGCTTTTCACTCATGGCCGAGCACTCCAGGTGCCAGCCGGGACGGCCCGGGCCAAAGGGGCTCTCCCAGACCGGCTCGCCGGGCTTGGAAGCCTTCCACAAGGCGAAATCCAGGGGATCTTCCTTTTCCTCGCCCGGAGCCACCCGCGCGCCGGAACGCATGTCTTCCACGTCGCGGCCGGACAGCTTGCCGTAGCCGGCAAAGGAACGCACCCGGAAATACACGTCGCCCGACGGCGTGCGGTAGGCGTGGCCGCTGTCGATAAGGCGCTGGGCCAGGGAGGCCATCTCGCCGATGTATTCCGTGGCCTTGGGCTCGGCGTTGGGTCGCAGTATCCCGAGCTTGTCCATGTCTTCATAGAAGGTCGCGATATACCGCTCGGCGATCTCCTGGGAGGTCGTCCCTTCGGCGTTGGCCTTCTTGATGATCTTGTCGTCAACGTCGGTGAAGTTGCGCACGAAGGTCACGTCAAAGCCGATGTGGCGCAGATAGCGCACGAGCACGTCGAAAACCACCGACGAGCGGGCGTGGCCGATGTGGCACAGGTCGTAAGCGGTGATCCCGCACACGTACATGGCCACCTTCCCCGGCACGCGGGAAACGAACGGCTCCTTGGTCCGGGTCATGGTATTATACAGCTGCATCCTCGCCTCCCGTCGAAAAGTTCCCACCCTTTGCAAAGCCAAGGGCCAAAGTCAACCAGGGGGAGGAAACCCCTTTTTGAAAAAAGGGGTTTCCTCCC
>ALAO01000173.1 GCA_000307955.1 Solidesulfovibrio magneticus str. Maddingley MBC34
GACGTTGGGTGTGTAGGGCCGGCAGGCCTACACATAAAAAAGCCGGAAGCGGGCGACCGCTTCCGGCTTCTTCGTGGCTGGCGAGCCAGCTTATCCGAGCAGTTCGTTGACTTTCTTCATGACGGCGAAGGCGTCGGCCACATAGAGCACGTCGGCCTTGCCCTGGGCCCAGCCGCAGGCGGCGTCGAGGTTGACGGCCCGGCGTTCGGTGATGAAGCGCCAGCCGACCACATGGGGTTCCTCGCCGTGGCAGCAGGTGGCCAGACCCTTCTGGTGGCGCGGCGTGGAGCCGGTCTGGCCGACCTGATGCAGGTGCGTCAGGAAGGGCAGCACGGCCTCGCCGTCGCCGCCCATGTCCACCAGCGACTTGCTGCTGCCGAGCGACGCCTTGGACGCGCCCAGGAACCCGAGAATCAGCTGGCCGGCTTCGGCGGTATGGGGCGCGCCGTCGGCCTGCTTCTTGGTCCAGCCCGCACCGGCCACGAACAGGGTCGTCGCGTCGGGGCGGATGGTCTGCTCGTCGGCCGAGGGGGCGACGATGGCTTTGACCGTGGTGCGGGTCATGGCCGGGGTGACGGCGACGTCCACGGCGGTGATGGCGGCCTGGCCGGGCGCGCCGTCATAGGCGGCGTAGCAGCCGGCCGAGACGGTGAGGCACCACGGGCGGGCCGTGCGGGTCAGTTCGGCGGTCATGCGCTGGCGGTAGAAGCCGCGCGTGGCCACGGCCTGGCCGTCCTTGGCGGCCACGGCCGTGACGTGGGCGTCGATGCGTCCGCCCAGGCGCGCGGCCACGCCCGGCAGGGCGCGGGAGACCCGGGAGTCGTCGGCGGCCACGATGATGGTCGCGCCGGCGGCCTTGGCCAGGGCTTCCATGGCGGCGGCGTCGGTGGCGTAGCGGGCCGGGGCAAAGGCTTCGCCGGTCACGGCGTAAATCTGGCCGCAGGCAGCCACGGCAGCGGCGGCCGGGGCGACGTCGGCCCCGAAAAGGCCTACGGCCAGGGGCGCGCCCAGGCCTTCGGCCAGGGTCTTGGCGGCGGTCAGGGCTTCCAGGGAGGCCTTGGGCAGCGTGCCGTCAGCAGCCACGGGGGAGATGAAGAGGATGTTTTCCATGGCGGCCTCCTTAATTTTGCAACCAGTCGACGATTTCCTGGGCGATGACGTCGACGGGGGTGTCCTTGACCACGCGGGTTTCGCGCTTCTGGGCCGGCAGGGTCACGGACTGGTAGTCGATGGCGTCGGTCTTGACGGCGGCCGGCTTGGCCTTTTGCAGGGCCGGCATGACAAGGCGCATGTTGGCCATGCCCACTTGCGGATTGTTGGGCGGCTCGGGCAGTTCGCCCGTGGCCCAGCCGAGCACGGCCGGCGCGCTGGAGCAGGTGGAAATCTGGTACGCGCCGCCTTCGATGCGCTCCATGATCTCCAGGCTGCCGTCGGCTCCCACGGTGAGCTTGTCCACGCCCTGGAACTGGTCGGCGATGCCGAGCTTTTCGCCCAGGATCTGCAGCGTCGAGCCCGAGCCCCGCGAGGCCGACTGCCAGCCGCCGAAAACCAGCAGCTTGGAAACGTCGAGGTCGGCGATGCCGGAAATGACGGCGTGCAGAGCTTCGGCCACCTCAAAGGAGTCGGTGAAGCCGCTGGCCGGGCCGTCGGCCACCACCAGCTCGAAGGGGGCCTTCTGGGCCACCGTCATCATGAGCTGCTGCAGCTTGGCCTTGGGGCCAAGGGACACCAGCCAGACCTTGCTGCCAGGGACGGCCTTGGCCAGATGGGCCGCCTCGTACAGGGCGTGGGAGGCCCAGGGGTCCAGCACCGAAGGCAGCATGAGTTCGTTTTTGAGTCCCCAGCCGGCCGGTCCCTTGACCGGCTCCAGCGTCTGCAACGGATCGGGCACGATGCCGCCGCATACGACGATATGAAACATAAGCGCTCCTTGTCGGGGGGCCGGAGGAACCGGGGGAGGGAACCCTTTTTTGCCCAAAAGGGTTTCCTCCCCGGGACCCCATCCCTCCCAAAAAACTCTCAATAGTCTAAATTAGTTGCCGCTAATTCCCTTTGCAGGGGGCGAAGCCGGGAACAGCGCTCCCGACTTCGCCCCCCGCCAAGGGGGGCCGGGGGGGATTATCCCCCCCGGCGGGTCCAGGGCCGAGCCCTGGCGGGTGCAGGGCAGAGCCCTGCTTAATTCTCGGCCGAATGCAGGCCGCCGGCGCCGGCGGCGAAGCGGACGTTGGTGCGTTCGGGGTCGGTCTTGGACGGCTTGGAGCAGTTCCACAGGCAGGCGCCGCAGTGCAGGCATTTCTCGCGGTCAAAAAGCGGCACGCCGTCGTCGGGGTTGGTGGTGATGGCCTGGCCGGAGCAGGCTTCGATGCAGGTCTTTTCGCGGCAGGCCCGGCAGGTGTCGTGGTCCTCGAAGGTGACGTGGTCGGCGTAGCCCGGGGCGGCCTGCACCTTGCCGCCAAGGAGTAGCGCGTCCTGGTGGGAGATGAGCAGTTTGCCGTCGTATTCGATGGCCGGCCAGCCCACGCGGTCCATGAGCGCGTCGTGCAGGGCCAGGCCCTTGGCCGTGGCTTCCCGGCGGATGCGCGCGATCTCTTCGCAGGAGATGCGGCCCCGGTAGTATTCCTCGATGGACGGGATGCGCTTGTGGACCGGCTCGGAGGGGGCCGGCCAGCACAGCGCGCCCTTGGTCAACCCGGAAATCGCCATGCCGACGATGCCCGGGATAAATCCCGAGGCAAAGGCCTCGCGGGAGCGGCGGGCCTGCTTGGCTTCGGTCTCCAGCCAGGAGGCGCGGCGGCGGGCCAGGTAGGTCTTTTCGAGGTTCTCGTTGGTAAAGGGCAGGCCCTGTTCGAGGAGCTGCACCACGGCCTGGCCGAGCATGACGCCCGAGGCCCAGGCCTCGTCCACGCCGGAGCCGGTGAGCACGTTGGTGGTGCCGGAACCTTCGCCGATGCGGGCATAGCCGTCGCCGACGAGGTAGGGTTCGCCGTTCTGGCCGGACTCTTGGAGCGTCTTGGCCCCGAAGGAGGTGAGCGTGCCGCCTTTCAGGTACTTCCAGAGGTAGGGATGCTGCATCCAGTGCTGGAGGTAGCGGTAGGCGGTGCGCACGGGGTTGTCGAACCAGCTGGGCACGAAGATGCCCAGCGACGCCTTACGGTCGGGCAGGACGTAGAGGAAGCCGAAAATCTCGGGTTCGGGGTAGCCGATGGTGTGGATGACCGTGCCGGGTTTGAGGGGGCAATGGCCGGGCAGGTCCACCACGACCTTCATGCCCACAGCGTAGTCGCGCTGGTGGTGGCCGATGGGCAGTCCCCGGGCGTCGTCGAGGGCGCGGCCCACGGGACCGACCGGGCCGTCGCCGACCACGGTCAGCTTGGCGCGCACGTCCATGCCGGGCATGTAGGCGGCGTCGGGGTTGCCGGCTTTGTCCACGCCCTGGTCGGCCAGGCGCACGCCCACGACCTTGCGGTGTTCGATGATGGGCGCGGCAACCGGCGAGGACGGCCAGATCTGGGCCGCGCCGGTGGCCATGACGTTGTTGCCGACCCACTGGTTGAACTGGCCGATGGAGAAGGTCAGGCCGCCATGTTTGTTGAGAAACGGCGGGATGTAGGGCAGCTGCCAGGAGAAATCCCTGTAGGTGCAGCCGGGGAAGCGCCCGCCCAGAAGCTTGAAGGCGGCGTCGGCGGCTTTCATGGGCAGCGGCCGGCGGCTGGCTCCGTGGGGATCGAGGAGGTAGACGACCTTTTCCTCGGTGATGGGCGCGCACATGGGCAGGCAAGCCGGGTCGAGGTCGGGCAGGGTTTCGCGGATAGCCCGGGCCTTGGAGACCACGCCCGAGACGCCCACGCCGATGTCGTCGGCGCGCTCGTAGCAGATGACCTGGGGCGGCATGCCGGGCATGAGGTCGCTTTCCATGACCGGGGAGCCGTCCTCGTTGACGATGCCCCGGGCGAGCGTGGTCAGAAACCCGCCCATGGCCGGCCCGAAGCCGACGCAGACAATGTCCGTTTCCATGACCTGCCGCTCATCCATACGCGCCTCCGTGCTGGGTGGGGAAGGGAGAGAGAGGAAGACCGGGGGAGGAAACCCCTTTTTGCAAAAAGGGGTTT
>ALAO01000174.1 GCA_000307955.1 Solidesulfovibrio magneticus str. Maddingley MBC34
GGGCCTCAGGCCCCCAGCCGCCGGAGGCATGCTTTCTCTACTCCGCTCTTCTCCGCCCTCCCCTATTCGCGGCGGGCTTTGAGGCGTTTGGACAGGGCGGGCTGGGAGACACCAAGGAGCCTTGCGGCCAGGGTCTGGTTGCCGCCGGCCCGGGCCATGGCTTCGTCCACGAGGAGATCGGCGGCCTCGGCAAAGGTGGGCAGGCGGTCGCAGCCGGCGAACAGGTTGGCCGGGGGGGCGTCGCGGCAGGGACCGCAGCGGCCGACGGCGGCATGGATGCCCTCCAGGGCCAGGGTTGGGCCGGCGGTCAGGCTCACGGCGTCGTAGAGCATGGCCCGCAGTTCGCGGATGTTGCCGGGGAAGGCGTAGCCGGCCAGACAGCCCGGGAATTCCCGGGGCATGGCCGGCACGGGCTTGCCCATGGCGGCGGCGGCCTCGGCCAGGAAATGGCGGGCCAGGGGTTCGATGTCCTCGCGGCGTTCGCGCAGGGGCGGAATGCGGGTCTGGTGGGTGCGCAGGCGGAAATAGAGGTCGCGCCGGAAGCGGCCGGCCGTTTCCTCGGCGGCCAGATCGCGGTGGGTGGCCACCACCACCCGGGCCTGCAGGCGTTTGGGCAGATCGCTGCCCAGGGCGAAATACTCGCCTTCCTGGAGCAGGCGCAGCAGCTTGACCTGGGAGGCGATGGACAGATCGCCGATTTCGTCGAGAAAGAGCGTGCCGCCGGCCGCTTCCTCGATCATGCCCTTGCGGGCGGCCTCGGCCCCGGTGTAGGCCCCGCGCACATGGCCGAACAGGGTGTCGGCAAAGACCGTATCGTCCAGGCCGGCCACGTTGACGGCGACAAAGGGGCCCTCGCGGCCGCTTAGGGCATGGACGGCCCGGACCACGTTCTCCTTGCCCACGCCCGATTCGCCGGTGACGAGCAGGGGCTGGCTGCTTCTGGCCACGGCCTCGATGTAGGCAAAGACCTGGACCATGGCCCGGGAACGGGTGACGATGCCGGCAAAGGCCTCGGGCCGGGCCAGGGTGCCGGCCGCCAGGCTGTCGGACACGGCGCGGTTTTCGTCGCGCATCTCGATCATGCGGATGGCCCGCAGCACGCCGCTGACGATCCGGTCTTCCTCGTCGGTCTTGACGTAGTAGTCGAAGGCCCCGAGCTTCATGCAACGCACGGCGGTGTCGAGCTGGTTGACGCCGCTGACGATGATGACGGCCACTTCCGGGTGCTCTTCGCCGATGCGGGCCAGCAGTTCCTCGCCGGACAGGCCGGGCATGGTCAGGTCGAGCAGGGCCAGGCGGATGCCGCCTTTTTGCAGCAGCGGCAGCACGTCCCGGCTGTCCTGGCACAAAAAGAGATTGGTGACGCCGGCCGAGGACTCGAGCGTCAGGGACAGGGAACGCAGCCAGGCCGGCTCGTCGTCCACCAGCAAAATGCCGAAGGCGGGAAAGGGGGTGTTGCTCACGCGGCGTTCTCCAGGTCGGCCACCGGAAAGGCGATGACGGCCGTGGTTCCCCGGCCCGGGACGGAACGGAAGGACAGGGTCGCGCCGTATTCCTTGAGGATGCCGGCGGAAACGGAAAGGCCAAGGCCGGTGCCGCCGGACTCGCGCTTGGTGGTGAAAAAGGGATCGGTGAGGTGCGGCAGGTGTTCGGGGGCGATGCCCGCGCCTTCGTCGCGCACGGTCAGCACCACCTGTTTGCTCTCCACATCGTGGACGACTTCCAGGACGATGCCTCGGGTCCGGTCGGGCAGGGCTTGGCAGGCGTTGAGCACGAGATTGACCACGACCTGCTCGATGCGCTGGGAATGGCCCCAGACCAGGGGCAGGTCGGGCTCGTAGACGGCGACGAACCGCTCGGTGGCCTTGCGGATGGCGGCGTCGAGCAGGCGCACGGCCATGCGGGCGGCGTCGGCCACATCGATAAGCGACCGGCCGGAACTCTCCTCGCGCCGGGCAAAATCCTTGAGGTCATTGACTATACGCTTGATGCGCTGGGCTCCGTCCTGCATCTCTTCCAACAAGCGCGGCAGCTCGTGTCGCATGCGGGAAAACGGAATGCCGCCCAGGAGGAAGTCGCCCTCCTCCTCGTAGCGGCGCTCAAGCAGCCGCACGGCATCGGCCTGGGCCTTGCGCAGAATGGGGATATTGAGAAGGATCAAGCCGTTGGGATTGTTGATCTCATGGGCCACGCCGGAGACGAGGATGCCCAGGGCGGCCATCTTGTCGGCCTGGACGAGCTGGCGCTGGTTGCGGGAGAGTTCGTCCAGGGCCTGGGACAGGGAGGCGGTGCGCTGGGCCACCTGCCGGCGCAGGAAGTGCGTCCAGAGCATGGAGCCGCCAAGCAGGGCCAAAAGCGGCAGCCCCACGGTCCCGGCATAGCGGGCCACGGTGGTCCAGGGCAGCGGGCGGTCCTCCAGGACGCCGAGCCATTTGTTGTAGAGCGCCTCGTACTGGCCAGTGCCGCGCAGGATGGCCAGGCCTTCGCTGAAGCGGGCGAGCAGGGCCTCGTTGCCCTTTTTCACGGCGAATCCGTAGCGCAGGGTGGCCACGGAGCGGGCCACCACCTCGATGTTTTCGAGTTTGTTGTCGCGGATGATGTAGTTGCCGGGCAACATGGCCACCACGGCGAAATCGCCGACCCCGGAGGCCAAAAGGCGCAGGCCGTCGGCCGGGGTGTCGGTGAGGATGAGGTCTTTTTCGTAGCCCCTGGCGGCCAGTTGGTCGTGCATGTAGCCGCGCCGGTGGACAATGACTTTTTTGCCGGCCAGATCGTCGAGGCTGCGGGCCAGGCGTTCGCCTTTGCGGGCAAAGATGGCGTGGTTGACCACGGCGCTTGGCGGGGCGAAGTCCACCTCTTCGGCGGCGCGCTCCTCGGAAAAGCTCATGCCTTCGAGGATGTCCACTTCGCCGTCCAGGAGCGCCTGGCGCATCTCGGCCCAGGAACCCAGGCGAAACTCCACGCGCATGCCCATGACCTCGCCGATGGCCCGGGCGAGGTCCACGTTAAAGCCGGCCGGCTGGCCGTTTTTGTCGAGGTATTCGTAGGGCGGATAGTCGCGGTCGCCGCCGACCACCACCGGCCGGGTGACGCCGGGCACGAATTCGGCGCAACGCCCCACTCTCGCGGCCCCAAGCGAGGCGACCACGGACAGGACGGCCAGGACGGCGCGCAGGCCGGCAAGGCGGGGCATGGCGAAAAGGACGATTCCTGGCGGACGCACGGGGAAACGGTACGGAAAAAGCGTCCCCCTGCCAAGCGCTCGCCAGCGTCGGCAGGGGGAGCCGGGCTCAGCCGTTTCTGGCCCGGGCGGCGGCCAGGGCTGCTTCCATGGCCCGCAGCAGTTCCTCGCGAAACACGGGCTTGGCCGCGTAGGCGTCCATGCCGGCGGCCAGGAAGGTTTCGCGGTCGCCGGCCATGGCGTAGGCGGTCAGGGCCACAACGGGCAGGCCGGCCACAACGGCGTAACGGGGGTCGCCGCGCATGGCGCGCACGGCCTGGACGCCGTCGAGACCGGGCATTTGAATATCCATGAGCACGAGGTCAAAGGGTTGCCGGAGCAGGGCCTCCAGGGCCTGGAGGCCATCGCCGGCCTCGGCCACGACGTGGCCGTCCTTTTCTAAGAGCCGGCGCACGGCCAGCCGGGTGATGCGGTCGTCCTCGGCCACGAGCACCCGCAAACCGCCTGGCGCGGTCGGGGCAGCCCCTGGGGCGACGGCCTGGCCGGCCGGGTCGCACACGTTAAAGGAGCAGCAAAAAAAGATGGTCGTGCCCCGTCCCACCTCGCTGTCCACGGCAATGGTCCCGCCCATGAGTTCGACCAGGCTCTTGCAGATGGAAAGCCCCAGGCCCGCGCCCTGGGCATTGCGGCTGTAGCCCCGGCTGCCCTGGACAAAGGGTTCGAACAGGCTGGCCAGGTCAGCGTCGGCGATGCCGCAACCGGTGTCGGCCACAGAAAACAGCGCCCGAGTCTCGCCTTCCCGGCGCGGCGGCAAGGGATAGGCCTCCACGACAACCGACCCCTTGGCGGTGAATTTCAGCGCATTGCCCACGAGATTGGCCAGCACCTGCTGGAGCCGGGCGGCGTCGCCCCTGACCTGGGCCGGCAAGGCCGCATCGACGTAGACGGCCAAGGCCACGCCGGCCTGGCGGGCGGAGGGCTTAAACAGCTCCACGGCCTCGGTCACGACCCGGGCCAGCTCAAAGGCCTCGCACTGGATGGTCATCTTGCCGGCCTCCACCCGGGACAGGTCCAGGATGTCGGCCAGAAGCCGGGTGAGCCGCCGGCTCGACTGGATGGCCAGGTCGGCGTACTCGGCCTGCTCGGCGGTAAGCGGCGTGTCGCGCAGGAGTTGGAGCATCCCCAGGACGCCGTTTAAGGGCGTGCGAATCTCGTGGCTCATGTTGGCCAAAAATTCCGACTTGGCCCGGCTGGCGGCCTGGGCCTCGTTGCGCGAAGCGGTAAGCGAGCGTTCCATCTCGATGCGGGCCGTGACGTCCTCGCGGATGAGGATGCCGCCGGCCAGGGAGCCGTCGTCGCGAGTCAGCGGCACGCCGCGCAGATTGACGTAGCCGGCATGGCCGCCTGTGAATTCGGGAAAATGCACGGCCTCCAGATCGACCTCGCGCCCCTCCAGCAACGCGGCCAGCTTGTCGGCGATGCCGGCCCGCTCCACGCCGGGCAGTTCGGTGAGCCGCCGGCCCAGAAAATAGTCGCGGTCCCGGCGGCCGGCGGCAAAGGTTTCCAGATGCCGCCGGTTGACGAAGGTGATGCGGCCGGCCGCGTCAAAGGCCATGATGGAAACCGGGGCCAGCTCGGCCAGAAGCCGGTAGCGGCTTTCGCTTTCGCGCAGCCGGGCCTCGGCCTGCTTTCGCTCGGTGATCTCGGTGGTCATGGTGGCCACGCCGAGCAACCGGCCATCGTCGGCGTAGACGGGAAATTTCTTGGTCAAAAAGGTGCGCGCGCCGCCCCCTTGGCCGCGCATTTCCTCCTCGCTGGTCAGGGTGCGGCCCCGGGGCAGGTTCAAGGCGCGGCGGTCGTTTTCCACGTACCGGGCGATCTGTTCGGGCGCGGAAAGCCCTTCGAAGGCTTCGGGATCGGTCTTGCCGACCACGTCTTCCAGGCGATGCCCGGTAAGTTGCTGATAGGCCCGGTTGACCATGACGTAGCGCAGGTCCCGGTCCTTGAAGGCCACCACATGCTCGGCGTTTTGCACCAATTCGTAGAAGACCGACCGGGCGTCGTCGCGGCGACGGCGTTCGGTGACGTCGGCGGCGAAGCCGAGGATGCGCTCCCCGTCCAGGCGCACGGCCGAAACGGACCACCAGCGCTTGGCCCCGTCGCGCCGCCGGCCCGCAACCTCGGCGATACGCGATCCTTCCTTGAAATCGGCCAGATAGCTGGCCACGGTCTGCCAGCTGTCCTGGTCCAGGACCTCGCCGATGGTCAGGCCGAGCAGGGTTTCCCGGTCGTAGCCGGTCAGGCGGCAGGCCTTGGGATTGGCGTCGAGGAACCGGCCGGCGGCGTCGATGATGAAGATGGCGGCCGGGGCGTTTTCCACCACGCCCTGGTAGCGTTCCTGACTCTCGCGCAGAGCGTCCAGGGCCTGCTTGCGCGAGACCAGGGCGACCAGCAAGGCCACGATGACCCCGGCCATGACTCCGGCCAGGGTCAGGGAGGCCCACAAGGCGGCCACCTGGGGGAAGAGGCCCCCCAGGCCGTCAACAATGCCTGAAGGTTGAAGGGAAGCCTCGGCCAGGGCCTTCCCAGGGTCCAGCAGCACGACCAGAGCCAGACCCCAGGCCGGCGGAAACGGGCATCCGACAACCGACAACCGGGGGAGAATTCTCATAATGCCGTGATACGGCTCCCCTCCCGGGGCGTCAACGGATTCCTTGCTCGCCGCCGGGCAGGCCCATGGCCCGGATGACGGCGAACTCCCGTTCGGTCACCGGCGTCACGGACAGGCGCGACCCCTTGCGCAGCACCTCCATGCCGGCCAGCTCGGGCACGCTGCGAAGGGCGGCCAGGGGCACGGGAGCGGGGAACTTGGCCATAAAGCGCACGTCCACCATGTCCCACCGCGGCTTATCCGGCCTGGCCCGGGGATCGAAATGGCCCGAGTCCGGGTCCTGGGCGGTGGCGTCGGGATAGGCCTCCCGGGCCACCTCGGCCAGCCCGACCACGCCCGGGTCGGTGACGCTGTGGTAGAAAAGCAGGCCGTCGCCCAGGCGCATGGCCCGCAGGAAGTTGCGAGCCTGGAAGTTGCGCACCCCGTCCCAACCCGTGGTTTGGCCCGGGGCGGCGGCCAGGTCATCGATGGAAAAACAGCCCGGTTCGGACTTGATCAGCCAGTAGGCCATGGCGGCCTCCCTTTATCGTCCCGGGGCCATGTCGCCATCGCCCTGCTCAGGGGCAACCGACAGGACGCGCGCGCCCTGGGGAGCCGTGCATGATGGAACGCCTCACGGTCGAAATGCGCCGTTTGGCCTTAGCCCAAACGGCGCATTTCGACCGTGCACTGGTCGTCCCATTCCAGGCAGTCGGCCTCGGCGATGGCGTCGAACTCGCCCAGGCAGCGCTGGCATTTTTCCTTGACCGATACCGACCCGGCCGTGACGTCGGCCGACGAGGCCGTGGCCGTGACGGCCTGGCCGCAGTGGGGGCAGACAGCTGCAAACGACGCGGTTTTCGCGCTCATGGCGACACTCCTTGATCCGGCCTGGGCCGGTTTGACCGCCCCCGGCCGGGGGCGTGAATCCGCATGATAAGACAGCCCGGGGCAAAAAGCCATGGCCGCGCCTATTGCGGCGGGCGCGGCGCGCGAGTTTGCGCCCTGGTCGAGGGAACCGGCCGGCCGGTCCCACGCCGCCGGGAGGCCACGGCCCCGGCCCGCCCCCGTCGGCGACAACCGATCCCAAGCCGCCCGGGCACGCCCCCCTCGCCCGGGCCTCGGCCTTGCGGCTCCGGGTGCGTCAGGGCCGCCGGACGAACCGGCCGGTCAGCCGTCCCCGCCGCCGACGCGGGCCACGTAGAAGGCGTAGTCCTCCTTGAGCTGGCGGATGAGCGTCTCGCGCTTCTTGCCCACCACGTCCGGCGGCTGTCCCTCCAGCATGGCCCGGTGGTAATCGGCCAGGGCCTGGTAGGTGTCGAGGAGTTCTTCGTGAAAGGTCGGCTTGTCCGGGGTGATGCCCCGGTTGGAGACCAGCCGACAGTCCAGGACCTCGGCCAGGCAACGCAGCGGGGCCGTGGAATCGCAGGCCTGCATGAGCGGCAGGAGCAGTTCCACGCCGAGCTTGGCCCGGACGTCGCCTGGATCAAGTTCCCGCATGAGGGTTGAATAGGGCTTTCCCACCGCATCGGCGATATCCTTGACGGGTCTGTCGCTGTTGCGGACCATGTCCAAAATCACGCTACGAATGTCCGACGGCATTATAAAGCGCCTCTTAGATTATAATACCCTTGCATCTAACTCCACGTCGCCTGATAGCATGAACAAGCGGTAAATTGTCAAGAATGCCATGCGGATTGCCCGCCCCGTCTCGACCGGCCATGCGCCGGCCGGTCGCGGCGGGTCCGCGCCCAAAAAAGGAGGTGTCTTTCCCCGCGCCCAACCGCCGCCACGACGGCGCTTTTTCCATGCGACGCAACATCACGGCCATGCACCAAGGAGATTGTTGATGATCGACACCATGCGAAAAGTCGGCCTGCCCCTGGGTCCAGCCTTGTTCCTGCTCGTATGTCTTATCCCGCCCCATGACGGCCTGTCCCAGCAGGCCGTCTACTGCGCGGCGGTCACCGCGCTCATGGCCACCTGGTGGATCACTGAAGCCATTCCCATCCCGGCCACGTCCATGGTCCCCATCGTGCTGTTTCCGCTGTTAAAGATCATGCCCACCGCCAAGGCCACCCTGCCCTACGCCAACCATCTTATTTATCTGTTCATGGGCGGCTTTTTCATCGCCGTATGCATGGAACGCTGGAATCTCCACTACCGCATCGCCATGCACACCATCCGCATCGTCGGCACCAGCCCCTCACGCATCATCCTCGGCTTCATGGTGGCGGCCGGCTTCTTGTCCATGTGGGTGTCCAACACCGCCACCACCGTCATGATGATGCCCATCGGCCTGGCCATCATCAAGGCCTGCGCCGACATCACCGGCGACCATGACCTCAAGCACAATCCCTTTGCCGTCAGCCTCATGCTGGCCCTGGCTTACGCCGCCTCCATCGGCGGCCTAGGCACCATCATCGGCACGCCGCCCAACACCATCATGGTGGCCCAGATCGACAAGCTCTACGGCCAAACCATCAGCTTCCTCGACTGGATGAAGGTGGGCGTGCCCCTGGCCGCCACCTTCCTTATCCTCACCTGGCTGCTGCTGACCAAGGTGCTCTACCCCATCAAGGGCGACATCCTCCAGGGCAAGGGCGCGCAGCTCATCCAGGCCGAGCTGACCAAGCTCGGCGCCATGAAAAAGGAAGAAAAACTCATCGTGGCGGTCTTCGCCGTGGTGGCCACGTTGTGGATCCTCATGGGTCTGGTCAAATGGCCCATCTTCAAGGGCGTGTCCGACGCCTCGGTGGCCATCGCCGGCGCGCTGCTGCTGTTCGTCATCCCCTCGGATATCAACAAAGGCGTGTTCTTGCTGGACTGGAAAACGGCGGTCAAGATTCCCTGGGACGTGATCCTGCTTTTTGGCGGCGGCCTGTGCCTGGCCGACGGCTTCCAGGAGACGGGGCTGACCAAGTACATCGCCGGCCTTTTGGTCGACCTCGAAGGCATGAAGCTCATCTGGATCATCGCCTGCATCGTGGCGCTCAACATCTTCCTCACGGAAGTGACCTCCAACACCGCCGTGGCCACGCTCATGATCCCGGTCATGGGGGCCATCGCCGTGGGCATGAAAATCAACCCGCTTGGCCCCATCGTGGCCGCCTGCATCGCCTGCTCCTACGCCTTCATGCTGCCCGTGGCCACGCCGCCCAACGCCGTGGTCTTCGGCTCCGGCGCGGTGACCATCCGGCAGATGGCCCGCACCGGCCTTTGGCTCAACCTCCTCGGCATCATCCAGATCACCCTGGTGGTGTATTTCCTGATGCCCTGGGTCTGGGGCGTCGATCTGACGGTGCTGCCCGACTGGGCCATTCCCAAGAAATAACCCCGCGGACCGGTTGCCGCCGCGCCTTGGGCGGCGGCAACCGCAATCAGGCCGGGACGCCCCTGCGTCCCGGCCCGGGAGCCAAACCATGGGCGCGGCGCTTTACCTGTCCTTTATCTTGCTCATCTTCTGCCTTTCCCGGGCCGCCCGGGCGAGCCTGAAAAAAGATCCGGCCGCCATCGCCCCCGAGGAACTGCCGGAATCGGCCTGGCGCGCCCTGCACCGCTGCGCCCGGGGCATCACCGTCACCGACGCCAGGGTGGTCCTGAGCGGCGAAACCGGCCTGCGCTATCGGGTGCGCGGCGTCATGCCCGGCGGAGGCCGGGTGGAGCTCGACATCCACCACGACGGCACGGCCTATCGCCGCGACCGGCCGGCTCCCCTGCCCCGCGCCGCCGGCCGGGCTTGACGCCCGGCCCTGCCGTGGTCCACTTAAGGAAGCCGCCTGCCGCGCTCGGGCCGGCCTCCCCCGGCCAGCCCTTCCCGCCCGGCGCGGCGCATTCCAACCGGAGCCGCCCGACCATGGACAAACGCCTTCCCTGGCCCGACTATTTCATGCGCATCGCCTATCTGGTGGCCGAACGCAGCACCTGCCTGCGCCGCAAAGTCGGGGCCGTGGCCGTGCGCGACCGCCGCATCCTGGCCACGGGCTACAACGGCTCCCCGGCCGGCACGGCCCATTGCCTGGACATCGGCTGCCTGCGCGAAAAGCTCGGCATCCCCTCGGGCGAACGCCATGAACTGTGCCGGGGCCTGCACGCCGAGCAAAACGTCATCATCCAGTGCGCCCTGCACGGCGTGCCCATCGCCGGGGCGGACATCTACTGCACCACCCAGCCCTGCCTGATCTGCACGAAGATGCTCATCAACTGCCAGGTCAACCACATCTATTTCTCCCAGGGCTATCCCGATCCGCTCTCAGCCGAGATGATCGCCGAGGCCGGCATCGGCTTTGACGTGCTGGAGGGCGACCATGGCTCCTGACAACGACGCGGTGTTCATGGCCCGGGCCTTGGAGCTGGCCGAGCGCGGCCGGGGATTCGTCACGCCCAACCCGCGCGTGGGCGCGGTGCTGGTGCGCGACGGCGCCATCGTGGCCGAGGGCTGGCACAAGGTGTTTGGCGGCCCCCACGCCGAGGTGGAATGCCTGCGCGAGGCCGAGGAGCGGGGCATCGATCCGGCCGGGGCCACGATGTACGTGACCCTGGAGCCGTGCAACCATTTCGGCAAGACCCCGCCGTGTTCGCGCACGGTGCTGGAGGCCGGCGTTTCCCGGGTGGTCATCGGCTGCCTGGACCCCAATCCCGTGGCCGGCGGCGGCGCCGAGACCCTGCGCCAGGGGGGCGTCGCCGTGGACATCGGCGTCCTTGGGCAGCAGTGCCGCGACGCCGCGGCGGATTTCGTGGTCTACAAGACCATGGGCCGGCCCTACGTGACGCTCAAGCTGGCCATGACCCTGGACGGGCGCATCGCCGCCCGCACCGGGGATTCGGCCTGGGTGAGCGGCCCGGCTTCGCGCCGCCGGGTGCACCGGATGCGGGCCGCGTCCCAGGCGGTGATGGTCGGCGGCGGCACGTTTCGGGCCGACGACCCGCGCCTGACCCACCGTTTGGAGGTGGTGGACCCGCTGTCGGGCAATCCCCAGCCCCTGGCCGTGGTGGTCACGCGCTCGCTGCCCCCGGCCGACGCCCGATTCGCCCTGGTGCGGGAGCGTTCCACGTCCTTGGTGTTCTTAACCGGCGAGGCCGAGGCCAAGGGCGCGGCCGGGCTGGCCCTGAGCAAGCGCGGGGCGCGGGTCTACGGCCTGCCGCTGCGTGACGAGGGCGAGCTGGATTTGTTGCCGGGGCTGATGCGCCTTCGCGACGAGGCCAGGGTGTTCACGCTTTTATGCGAGGGCGGCGGCGGTCTGGCCGGCCAGCTCGTGGCCCAGGGGTTGGCCGACGAACTGGCGCTTTTCTACGCCCCCAAGGTGCTGGCCGACGAGCAGGCCGTGCCGGGCTTTTCGGGCCGCGTCATCCCGCGCATGGCCGACGCGGCCGGCTTTCGCTTTTGCGGCCTGCGGCAGATGGGCGAGGATATACTGGTCACGGCCCGGCCGGCGGCCGAACCTGCCGCCTAACAGGCCGTCTGCCCCACATATTCCATGACCGCCTCCAGATCGATGGTCAGGGTCGGCCCCTTGTCTGTCTCGGCGTAGCGGGGCGAACCGTAGGGGTCGTACTCGTAGGGGGCGATGAGGCCGTTGAATAATTCGCGCAGGGCCCGGGCGCCGATGCGGGCGTTTTTGGCCGCCGCGTCGGCGATGGCCGTGATCGCCTGGTCCGTGACGAGCAGCCGGATGCCCATGTGGCGGAAATATTCCAGGCACAGGCGCAGGGGCGAATTGGGCGAACCGATGAGGATCTGGCGCAGCTCCTCGCGCCCCAGTTCCTCCAGCATGGCCACCGCGCCGAACCGGGCGATGAACTGCGGCATCATGCCGAAGGCGAACATGTCGGCCAGGCGCAGGTATTCCCGCAGCCGAAACCGCGTCACCGTGCGCACGTTCATGGTGCCGTCGGGCCGGCGCTCCACTTCCGAGACTTCCTTGAGCCGCCGGTCGTCGCGCCGGTTGACGATGCAGTTGTAGACCTGATCGTAGAGCTCCTCGAAGGCCCCGCCACAGATAAACAGCAGCTTGCCCGTCTCCAGGGGAATCTCCCGGACGACCTCCCGGCCGTCTTCCAGGACCGTGGCCCGGTAGAGAAACTCCTCGCCTTCCAGGAGCGTGAGCAGCGCATATTGGGTGGTGATGCCCTCGACATTGGGCTTGCCCGACACCCGGGCCGAGATTTTGTCCACCTCGTCCACGCACACCGTGGCGTTTTCCAGATAATCCTTGAGCTCACCGGCGGTCATGGCCCCGCCGAAGGTCACCCTGGCCCGGGCTTCGAGCTTTTTGAAAAGCCGGGTGGTGCGGTCCTCGCCCTCGATCTCGGGGGACAGGGTGTTGGCGTTGATGATGAGCATGAGGCGAAAGCGGTCCAGCTCGGGATGGGCTTCGTAAAAGGCGGCCACGGCCTGCATGAGGGTGGTCTTGCCCGTGCCGGAGTTGCCGATTAAAAGCACGTTGGGGGCCGGCAGGCCATGGATGTGCTTGTACAGCGACACGCTGATACGGCGCAAAAGCTCCTGCTGGCCGAGCACCCGGGCCGCGAGGAAGGCGTTTATCTCGGTGGGCAGGATTCTCTTTTCCATGGGCACGTCCTTGGGCGATTTCGCATTGCTTACCGCGTCCCCCGGCCCCGGACAAGCCGTAACCGCCCCGCCCTTTTCCCCATGCGGGGGGTCTGGGGGCCTCAGGCCCCC
>ALAO01000175.1 GCA_000307955.1 Solidesulfovibrio magneticus str. Maddingley MBC34
GGGGGCCTGAGGCCCCCAGACCCCCCTCTTGGAGAAACCGTTCAAGGGGCTTTGGGTTGTTGCCGGTGAAGTGGTCGGTCGTGCATGAGCGGAAACAGGGGCAAGGCGGCAGTGCGCATGGCCTTGGAGCATGTCGCCGGGGACGCGCTCGCGGCGACTAGCCCTTGCGACGTGGCCAGCGGTTTCGTAGGGTGGCCTAACGGGAGAGCATATGCGCCTTCGCTGGAAATTCTTCTTGGTTCTGCTCGGGTTCGCCCTGGTCCCCATGCTGGTGCTCACCCACGTCAACCGGCGGCATGTGGAGCGTCTGGGCCGGGCCATCGCCGCCGAGGGCAACGCCGTCATCAGCGAGGTGGTCAAAAACGAGCTGCGCCAGACCGCCGAGGACTTCTCCCTGGTCATCCGCCGCTCCAAAAGCGCCCTGGACTTCAGCCTGTCCATGACCGCCGCCGAGGCCGAGCGCCTGCTTTTCGCCCCGCCCCTGCCCCGCCAGGACCACGACGGCCACGAGGCGACGTCCGTGAGCGTCCATGTCCCCGAGGGCGTGCGTCCGGATTCGGCCGCCATATCCCGGCTGGCCGGACTGGCCCCCACGGCCGGGCTGCTGCGCGGCGAACTCGACAACGCCGTGCTCTTCGTGGCCGTGTCCCTGGAAGACGGGACCTCGGTCGCCTTTCCCGCCCGGGAAGGGCTGCCGCCCGACTACGATCCGCGCCAGCGGCCCTGGTACAAGGCGGCCAAGGCCGCCTTCGACCCCAAACGCCCTACCGCCCATGAGGTGGTCTGGAACGATCCGGCCGTGGACCCGGCCACCGGCCGCCTGACCCTGACCCTGTCCCGGGCGATCATCGGGCCGGGCGGGCGGTTTATCGGCGTGGCCAGTCTGGACGTGCCCCTGGAGCGCGTGCTCCAGGAACAGGAAATCGCCTCCCAGTGGTCCCAGGCCATGCGCGCCTATCTGGCTGCGCCGGTCCGCGATCCGGCCACAGGCAAGCGCGTCCTCTACGTCTGGGCCCGCCGGGATGACGACGCCAAGGCCCGGGACTGGAAAAGCGCCGTCAATTTCGAGCCCCTGACCTCCTCCGACGCCGCCGGCTTCGACGCCATGCTGGCCGCCATGGAACGCGACGCCTCGGGCACGGCCGAGCTGCCCCTTGACGGCGTGCCCTCCTTTTGGGCCTACGCCCGGCTCATGCGCGGGGCCTCCCTGGTCATCGTAGTGCCCACCTCCATGCTCGAACCCATGGCCGAACAAAGCAGCCGCGAGATCCTGGCCGCCACGGACCAGATCGTGCGCCTGTCCGGCGCGGTCATGGCCGCCGCCCTTTTCGCCGTGGCCCTGGCCGCCTTTTTCAGCACCAAGGCCTTTGTCCAGCCCATGGTGCGCATGATCGAGGCCTGGAAGCGCCTGGGGGCCGGCGACTTTGCCGTGCGCCTGGACGAGCGGTTAAGCGACGAGCGGCAAGCCCTGGTCGACGCCTTCAACGAGACCGTGCCGGTGTTGGCTGACCATGTCCGGCTCCAGCGTTCCCTGGAGCTGGCCCAGGAGGTGCAGCAAAACCTCCTGCCAGCCGCGCCGCCGGCCATGGACGGCCTGGACGTGGCCGGGACCTCCATCTCCTGCGACGAAACGGGCGGGGATTATTTCGATTACCGCGTGGTGTCGCGCGGCGGCGCGGTCTGCCTGGATACGGCCGTGGGCGACGTCACCGGCCATGGGGTGCCCTCGGCCCTGCTCATGGCCACGGCCCGGGCGCTGTTGCTCGCCACCGAGGACTCCGAGACCCCAGCCGGCCGGGTGCGCCGGGCCAACCGGCTCCTGTGCCGCGACGTGGGCGACTCCGGCCGGTTCATGACCTTGCTCGCCATGGAGATCCGGCCCGGGGAAGGCATGGCCCGCTACGTCCGGGCCGGCCACGACCCGGCCCTGTGCTACGATCCGGCCCGGGGCGTCTTCGAGGAATGGCCGGGCGCGGGCATACCGCTGGGCATCGACCCGGACTACGCCTACGCCGAATACGCCATGCCCTTTACCGCGCCCGGCGCGGTGCTGGTCCTTGGCACCGACGGCATCTGGGAAGCGCGAAACGAGGCCGGCGACATGTACGGCAAGGCCCGTTTCCGGGAGGTCGTGGCCGGCGCTTCGGGACTTTCCGCCGCCGGAATCGTGGCCGCCGTGCTGGACGATTTGGTGGCATTTCGCGGTTCCCGCCGCCAGGAGGACGACGTCACCCTGGTGGTGGTCAAGCGCCTGTAAGCAGGCCCCCGCGTCGCGGCGGGTAAGCGCCGGCAGGTGGGAAGCCCAGAGCCGCCCGGCCCGACGTCGCCGCGACGGCCGGGAACGTTCGGCCCGACCGGCAAGTTCGTGGACGCGGGACGTTTACGGGGCCGACGCGAGGCCGCGCACGGCAAAGGCGCGAACCGCCAGGCCCTGGCCCGACTTCCCGGTCCGGGTTTCCGTGCCTTGGTTGAAATTGTAGGCTTTGGCCGTCGCAGCGTTGGGTTCTTCCCGGGACCACACCCAGGAGCCGCCGCCGATGCCGGAAAAAAGCGGATCGATCCGGGCGGGCCAATGCTTGCCGCCCGCGTAAAAGCCTGTTCCGGCCGTCAGACGGGGATCACGCAGCGACGCCAGTTGCGCCATGGTCGGCAAGACCCATCCCTGGCCGCAGACGGCCAGGGCTTTCGCCCAATCCATGGCCTGGTCGAAGGTCATGTCGACATCCGGGCCAATAAACCATTCGAGCTTGCCGGCGGCGTCGGCAATGGAGCCGCAGGGCGTCCGGGTGAATCGGCCGCTGGCGGACGCGGCGTCGCGAGGCGGGACGTTCGAGGCGGGAGACGCCGGGGCTGCGTCTGTGGCATCCAGGCGGATGGTCTTGCTGGTCAGGGCGTCGCAGTCGGCGATGGCTTTCTTGACGTTGGTGATGAAGTTGCGGCGATGTTCCGCATCCAAGCCTGGAAGCGCCCGATGCAGGAAATCCGAGGATTCCGCCTCGGACTTTCCGGCCATGATGGAATAAAAGAGGATATTTACGGCGTTGGCGTAGACGACTTCCTTGTCCAGGGGTTCCCCGTAGTGGGGTTGGTTGCCGGGATCCGTGGCGGCGGCGAGTTCCTTTTGCAGGAGCGCGTTATAGAGCGCCGGATTCTCGCCCGACTTGGCGAAGCGCCAGGCGTCGTCGTCAAAAACGAGGCAGGCGTCGGGACGCGGCGCGGTCGCCGTGCACCAGCCGAAGGCTTCCTTGTCGACATTGCGGAGCTCGACCTGCATGGCGCACACGCTGCTCACGACAATCGGCGCGTCGGCTTTCACGGCCTCGGGCGAGACGCCGGAGCCGCTGCCGGAATGCACGACGGCGACGGCAAGGCTCTTCTCCGTTTTGGTCACGATGACGTCTTCGACGCAACAGTTCGCGCCGCCGGAAAAGGTCGGGATGAACAGCGTCCTCATGCCCTGGCGCGGGTAGTCGTCAGCGACATAGGCGTCCTTGATGTACAGCTCCTTGCGCATGAATTTTATCGCTGGCGAGCTGGCGACCTTCTTGCCGTTGTACGAGACAACGACGTCCTCCTTGGTCTCCTTGATGCGCAGGCCGTAAAAATCGATGGTGTTCTTGGCAAACGCCACCGAGGGATCCGTGGATTTCTTGAACCCTTCGATGGGGTGGATCGTGGCGGCCAGCGACGGGCTTGTTCCGGCGGCGAGGAACAGCAGGGCCAGGATGCCGACGCAGGCCATGCGCCGGCCCCAAAAAAGAGCGTTGGCTGGGACGGTTGTCATAAGGCCGGCTCCACGGGTTGCAGCGTTTTCCCCGCCAGTCTAGGCCCAGCCCCAGCCCATGGCAAGGCAGCGCCCCCGAAAACGCCAAACGGCCGCGAGCTTTCGCCAGCGGCCGTTTGTCTTGCACGCGCACGTCGAGGCTGAAGGCCTTGCTTGGCGGCTCTTCGACGCGGCCCCCGCCCGGCGTTAGCGTCCTATGGGCCGCTGTCCGCCGGCGGGCTGCGCCGTGGGCCGAAGCGGACGCGGCCCTAGACGAACCGTCCGGCGTTGTAGCTGCTGCGCACCAGCGGGGCGCAGTGCATGGCGGGGATGCCCAGCGACAGGCCGTAGGCGGCCCAAGCGTCGAACTCCTCGGGCGGGGCGTAGCGGACCACCGGCGCATGCCGGGCCGAAGGGGCCAGGTACTGGCCCATGGTGACGATGTCGCAGCGAACGGCGGCGAGATCGGCCAGCACGCCGCGAATCTGGTCCGGGGTCTCGCCAAGGCCCAGCATGATGCCGCTTTTGGTCAGGCCGGTCGGCACGGCCTGCTTGGCCCGGGCGAGCAGATCCAGGCTCCTGGCGTAGACGGCCTGGGGCCGGATGGCCTCGTAGAGGGCCGGCACGGTTTCCAGATTGTGGTTGAGCACGTCGGGCCGGGCGCCCTGCACCGTGCCCAGGCTGTTCGGGTCGCCGCCGAAATCCGGGATGAGCACCTCCAGGGTCGCTCCGGGCAAGTCGCGGCGCAGGGCGCGCAGCACGGCCGCGAAATGGCCGGCCCCGCCGTCGGGCAGATCGTCGCGGCTGACCGAGGTGACCACCACATGGCCAAGCTTCAAACGCGCGGCGGCCTGGGCCAGACGGTCCGGCTCCTGCCCGTCCACGGGTTCCGGCCGGCCGGGGGGGATATCGCAAAAAGCGCAGTCGCGGGTGCAGACCCGGCCGAGGATGAGAAAGGCGGCCACACCCTTGTCATAACACTCCAGGCGGTTGGGGCAATTGGCCCCGTCGCAGACGGTGTTGAGGCGCAGGTCGCGAAGCAGGCCCTTGGTGCGGCTAAAGGCCGGTCCCTGGGGCAGGGGGCGGCGCAGCCAGGACGGCTTTCTGGCCAAAGACGTTTTCGAAGGCGGCGACAAGGGTGCGTTTGACATCGCCAAGCAGATGCTCCTCGGTGGGATGTTTGGAGGCCGCCTCGGCCGGCATTTCCCGCACCAGGGACGTGGGGGCCACGTCGTGCAGGCCGCAGGGGGTGACCAGGGAAAAGATGTCCAGGTCCCGGCCGACGTTCAGCGCCAGGCCGTGGGCGGTGACCGAGCGTCTGACGGCCAGCCCGATGCTGGCGATCTTGCGGCCGGACACGAACACGCCGGGCCGACCCGCCACGCGCTGGCCGTCTACGCCATAGCCGGCCAGGACGGCGATGACAACCGCCTCCAGGTCGGCGAAAAGCCCCCGCAAGCCGCCCCGGCCCGGCCGGACCTTGAAAATGGGATAGGCCACGACCTGGCCCGGAAAATGGCAGGTGATGTTGCCGCCCCGGCTGGCCTGGGCCAAGGTGACGCCGCGCGCGGCCAGGGATTCGGGCGAAACGAGCAGGTTCTCCCGGCCGCCGTGGCGTCCCAGGGTGACGACCGGGTCGTGCTCGACCAGAAACAGCCGGTCCGGGCCGCCGGCCAGGCGTTCGGCCACGGCCTGTTCCTGCAGCTTCCAGGCGTCGTCAAAGGCCATGCGGCCCAGATCGGTCACGAGCATGTCTTGCCTCCAACGGTCCTTTCGCCCGTCACGCCGACGGCGGGCCGTAAAAAACGGCTGCGGACCCAAGCCCGCAGCCGTTTCGTCTTCGCGTCCGGCAGCTCGGACCTAGATGACTTTATTAAGCGCGTATTCGATGATGCCCTCGGCTCCCAGGTCGTGGAGCTTGGGGATCAGGTCGCGCACGATACCTTCGGTGACCACGATTTCCACCGACAGCCAGTCCTTGTTGTAGAGATTGGCCACGGTCGGGGCGGTGAGGCTCGGCAGAAGGGCCATGATGTCCGGCATCTTCTCCTCGGGCACGTTCATCTTGAGGCCGACCAGGCCTTCGGCCCGCAGCGCGCCTTGCAGCATCATGTTGAGGATCTCGATCTTGCGGCGCTTGAACGGGTCTTCCCAGGCCTTCTTGTTGGCAATAAGCTGGGTGTTGGTCGACAGCAGGTCGGAAATGATGCGCAGCCCATGGGCCTTTATCGTGGTGCCGGTCTCGGTCACTTCCACGATGGCGTCGGCCAGGCCTTCGACCACCTTAGCTTCCGTCGCGCCCCAGGAGAATTCGACGTCCACCGGGATGCCCGCGCCGGAGAAATACTGCTTGGTGAAGTTGCACAGCTCGGTGGCAATCTTCTTGCCGGCCAGGTCCTCGGGGCGCTTGTACGGCGAGTCGGCGGCCACGGCCAGCACCCAGCGGGCCGGGCGGTTGCTCACCTTGGAATAGACGAGGTCGGCCACGACGACCACGTCGGACTCGTTTTCCAGAATCCAGTCCTTGCCGGTCAGGCCGCAGTCCAGGGTGCCGGACTCGACGTAACGCGACATTTCCTGGGCGCGGCACATGGAGCAAGTGATCTCGGGATCGTTGATCTCCGGGAAGTAGTTGCGGTGGTGCATCCGGATCTTCCAGCCGGATTTCTCGAACAGCGCGATGGTGGCGTCCTGGAGGGAGCCTTTGGGAATGCCAAGTTTGAGCATGTTGTCGCCGGCCATTATTTGTAGACCTCCTTGGGGTCGAAGACTTTCGGGGAACAGGTGCGTTCGCCGTCGTTGGTGATTTCGGTGAAGAAGCAGGACTTGTACCCTTCGTGGCAGGCCGCGCCGCCGATCTGCTCGACGAGCACCAGGATGGTGTCGGCGTCGCAGTCGAGGCGCACGGAATGGACCTTTTGCACATGGCCGGAGGTGCCGCCCTTATGCCAGATTTTCTGGCGGCTGCGGCTGAAGTAATGGACTTCGCCGGTAGCCAGGGTTTTGTCGTAGGCGTCCTCGTTCATGTAGGCGAGCATGAGCACCTCGCCGCTGCACGCTTCCTGGGCGATGGCGGGGACTAAGCCGCCGCACTTCGCGAAATCGGGTCGTTTCATCGAAAGGTTCCTTCGCTCTCTGGAGTGCCGGCCGACCGGCGGAAAAGCGGGATGCGTCAACGCGTTTTGACGCTAATCGCGCGAAAAAGAGCATTAGCTTACATAAACGTCAACCGGGTGACAAGCGCCTAATAATCACGCCAATCGCCGGCCAGCCGCGAGCGCAAGCCATGCTCGACGGAGGCCGCGGGGGATATGAACGACGCTGCGGGTTCCTTGCGGGCAGGGTCAAGGCGGCGGACAACGGCAGCGACAACAAGAACCGGAGTGCACGGCGACCGGCCGGGCTGAAAAAGCGGCACGATATGAAATGCTTCTCCAGGCGCTGAGTCTTTCTTAGGGGCAATCGGCAAAATTCATGTTGACTTTTAGAACGACCGGTCTAATTGATAGGCCATGAAGCGCATCCACAGCAAGGAGAACCTCCTCCAGGTCGGGCTTGATCTCGTCTGGAGCAGAGGGTTCAACGGCACCGGCGTTGAGGCGATCTTGAAGGAAGCGAAAATTCCCAAGGGTTCCTTTTACAACTTTTTCTCAAGCAAAGAAGAATTTTCCCTTGCGGTTATCGACAAATTCGTGGCCGCCAGGGGCGACGTGCTCTTCCCGATTCTAAACGATGCGACGGCGCCGCCGATTGCGCGTGTCAAAAAAAGTTTCGAAACCATCATTGCGGCATTTGAAGAAATCGGATGCAGCAAGGGCTGTCTCCTCGGCAACTTGGGCCAAGAGATGTCCGATCAATCCGAGAAAGTCCGTCAGCGCCTCGAAGAGTCGCTGCGACTCTGGGAAAAACGCGTATCCGACACGCTTGCTCAGGCACAGAAAGAGAACGAGATCTCTGCAGAAATAGACGTGGAAATGCTTGCCGAAACCATGATCGCGTCATTTCAAGGAGCCTTGCTTCGCTCCAAGATCAAAAAGTCATCGGAACCGTTGAGACATTTCATCCATCTCTACTTCAATATCTTCCTGGCTCAGAGATGAAGGCACGACGTTTTTTTAGCAAAAATTACGTAGACCGGTCTAATTCATTCGCGGCCGCATCCTGAATCCCTGCTTGGGGGCACCGACCATGGGCGCTCGATCGTTACTTGCAATCAGTGACGCCAACCAGGCGCGCGGTCCAGACGAGACCTCTGGCGACGGCATTTCCGCCATCTCCGTCTGCTTCGCGGCCGCCGCCGTCAGGGCGAAACGGCCATGCACAGTCACGTCAGACGGCAAACCTCGCTTGCCCGGAGGACATCATGGTTCGTAACGACGAATCGCATCGCCCCCCTCCCGACAATCCCCCGACCGTCAGCCCAAAGCAGCTGACAGCCGCAGATCTCCGCCAGCTCTGCCTGGAGGCCGGCGCTGACGACGTCGGTTTCGTGGATATCGGCAGACCGGCCCTGGATCACGAGCGCAACGACATCCTCGCCGCCTATCCCCGGACGCGCACGATCATCTGCCTGGTCATCCGCCTCAACCCCGAGAACATGCGCAGCCAGGCCCGGCACATCTCCTCCGACGAATTCCACCACGCCACGGGCGCCGTGGCCACGGTCGGCCGGACCATCTTGCGCAGGCTCAATGCCCTGGGGGTTCGGGGCGCCATCGAACCGGCGGATTTCCCCATGGACATGGGGCGGTTCCCCGGCAAAATCTGGTATGTGAGTCATAAGATCATGGCCGTCGAAGGCGGCCTTGGGCATATGGGACTCAATCGCCTGGTCATCCACCCGCAATTCGGCAGCTGCATCCGGATGACGTCCCTGCTCATCGATACACCTCTCGATGTCTATGGCTCCCCCCTTGAACAGTCGCTCTGCGACCGATGCGGCCTGTGCCTGTCCGTATGTCCCGTCGGGGCCATCAAGCGCAACGCTCCCTTTGATTTCATGGCCTGCATGACCCACGCCTACAGAGACAATTTCGCCGGATTCATGGACATGCTGGACAGCCTGCTGCGTTCTCCAGACATGGACGCCTTTCGCCAACGCTTCAGCGACAGAGAGACCGCCTCCATGTGGCAATCACTCATGTACAAAATGAACTACCGGTGCGGCTACTGCATGGCCGTGTGCCCGGCCGGCCAGGCCGGGAACTTCTGCGGATCCAAAAAGGAATTCCTTCAGGAAGTCCTGCTGCCGCTCAAGAACAGAAAGGAGCAGGTCTACGTCATGGCCGACACCGACGCTGAAAAACGAGCACGGACCAATCCGAACAAGGAAATTCGCAGGATCGTCTTCAGCATACGCCGGTAGCAAGCGTACGGCAAAAGGTGCGCACAGACAGGCCAATGGCGACAGACTTTACCGTGACGAGTCAGCCTTGGCGCGTCTTGCGCGGACCGCAACGTGCGACAGAACAGGACAATCCTCACCAAAAGGAGAACAGCATGGCCACCATCACCATCGACAGGACCGCCTGCAAGCGAGATGGATTTTGTGTTGCAACCTGTCCTTTCGTGGTCCTGACCACCGATGCCGACGGGTATCCCATCGCCAGTCCGGAAAGCGAAAAACACTGCATCAACTGCGGGCACTGCGTGGCCGTCTGCCCAACGGCCGCCTTGCAGCATGCCAACCTCCCGCCAAGTGATTTTCTCCCGGCCCAACCTGGACAGGCGACGCCGGGAGCCCTCGACGCCCTGATCCGCAACCGGCGCTCCATACGGAAATTCAAGAGAACGCCCCTGACCCAGGCGACCTTGGACGACATCTTTCAGGTCGCGCGGTACGCGCCGACGGCGAAGAACATGAACCACATCGCCTGGCATGTGACGCGCACCTACGAGGCCACCAGGCATTTGGCCGGGTTGACCGCCGACTGGATAAGCCAAGTGGGGTATCTGCCGATCGCCGTGGAGGCCTTCAACGCCGGCGGCGATCTCGTTTTGCATGGCGCGCCGCACGTCGCCTATTGCGTCTCGCCCATGAACGACCTGATGCCTTGGACGGACGGCGCCATCGCCGCGACCATGGTTGACCTCATCGCCACGGCCCGGGGCATAGGCACCTGCTGGGCGGGCATTTTCATGAAAGCCGCCGGCGCGCACGCGCCCTTGCAGCAGGCCTTGCGCCTGCCCGAAGGGACCGGAGTCGTCGGGGCCCTGATGCTCGGACTTCCGGCCGAGCGCTTTCGCCGCACGCCGCCCCACATCGGCCAGGCCGACGTCACCTGGATCGATTGACCGCAACCGGCCGGGCCAGGACCAGACGGTCGGCCCGGACCCGGTCTTTTTTCAAATTTCAACACGCAACGGCTTCGCAGGCCAAGGGAATTCAGATGAACGCAATCAAGGCCGCTAACGACTCGTGGGTGCTCATCACCGGCGCATCAAGCGGGTTCGGCGAGGAGTTCGCCCGTCACTATGCCGCCCAAGGCCATAGCCTGGTCCTTGTGGCCCGCCGCCTGGACAGGCTTGAAGCGCTCTCCTCCGCGCTGCGCCAACAGCACCACGTCAACGTTGTTGTGGAACAAGTCGATCTCTCAGCGGTTGCAGCCGTCATTGCCTTGCATCAACGCCTCACTGAGCGAGGCATCATTATCGATGTTCTTATAAATAACGCCGGCCATGGACTGCAAGGCCCGTTTCTGGATGCCACTCTGGATGCGGCCCAGGCAATGGTGCAGCTCGATATTGCGAGTCTGACGGCCGTCACCCATGTCTTTGCACAAGACATGCGCAACCGGGGACGAGGGAAGATCCTGCTTGTCGCCAGCGTGCTGGCCTACCTGGGAATGGAAAACTTCGCGGTCTATTCAGCCGCAAAGGCTTACGTTTTGCGCTTGGGCGAAGCCCTGCACCGCGAATTCAAACCGTATGGGATCACTGTTGCCGCGCTTTGCCCGGGCATGTCGGACACCGGATTCGCCGCAGCGGCCAAACAGCACATCACGCCCGGCTTGAAGCTCCTGATGATGCAGCCCGCGCCTGTCGTGCGCGCCGGCATCCGCGCGCTCGAATCCGGACGCCAAAGCGTCGTGCCGGGCTGGGCCAACAAAGCTATCGCTTTCTTTGTATGGGCAACGCCGCGCTGGCTGCATCAGGCTGTTTTCTCGCGCATAATGAACGCATGACCCGGGCCGGACTGCAACGTTTCATCTTCTCGACCCAAAGACCGTGGGCCGTCATGTTCTCCAGTCGATCCATGGGAATGCCTAACATGAGGGAATGCTCGACTATGCCTCGCAACACAAAACACATCCCCCCGGAACGCCCGATGGTATTTTGCCAGGCCATGCTGCTCGCAATAACGTTATGCGTGCTTCTCTCCGGGTGTCAGGAAGCAAAATCGAGCCCACCGGTCCATCCCGTGGTGAAGGCCATGCGGATCAGCCTGGAGATTGGGGCGGATAACCGCTCCTATCCTGGCGTCATTGTGGCCCGCCACGAGACCCAGGAATCTTTCCGGGTGGGCGGGCGCATCGAAAAACGCTCGGTGGATGTGGGGGATGCCGTTCGTGAAGGCCAAGTCTTGGCGACACTGGACGAGAAGGATCTGCGACTCTCGATGGAAAGCGCTCAGGCGGAACGCAACGCGGCCGTATCGAACAAGGATCAGGCGATCACCGAGGAACAACGCTACGCCACCCTGCTGTCCAAAAACGTGGTGAGCCAGTCCGAATACGATCTCAAGCATTTGTCGGCCGAGGAGGCCCGGGCGCGTCTGGACAAAGCGGACCGCTCGCTCAAACTGGCGACCAGTCAGCTCGGCTATGCCCGGTTGGTCTCCAGCAATGACGGCGTGGTCACGAAGGTGAGCGCCGAGGCCGGACAGGTGGTGTCCCCGGGACAAAGCGTCGTCACCGTGGCCCGCAAGGGCGCGTTGGAAGTGCTGGTGGACATACCTGAACGGAGCATCCAGGGCATCAAGGAGACCAAGGCGGAAGCCTCGGTCTGGTCGAACAACGACATCCGTTTCCGGGCCCGGCTGCGGGAAATCGCTCCGTCCGCCGATCCCGCCACCAGAACTTATGCCGTGCGGTACGCTTTGCCGGACGCGGACGCCTCCGTGCGGCTCGGCATGACGGCGACGCTCCATCTCTCCGGCCAAGCCCGGGCCCAGACCGCCCGCATTCCCGCCAGCGCCATGCTCAACCAGGGCAAAGGCCCGGGCCTGTGGCGGGTGGACCCCAAGAGCGGCCAGCTGACGTTCTTGCCGGTGACGGTGGACCGCTACTCGGAGCGTGACGCCTTTGTCCATGGCCAGCTTGCCGACGGCGACATCATCGTCATTTCCGGCGTGCAGAAGCTCGACGAGGGAACTGCCGTCCGGCTGGCCGACGCGCCCCGGGAGGACGCCCAGTGAAGGGCTTCAACCTGTCCGAATGGGCCGTCACCCACCGCCCGCTCACGCTGTTTCTCATTTTGCTCGTCTCCTTGTCGGGCACATGGGCCTATCTGCACCTCGGGAGAGCCGAAGACCCCGATTTCACAGTCAAAATAATGATCATCAGCGCCCAGTGGCCCGGAGCCACCGCCGACGAGATGCAGCGTCTGGTGGCTGATCCCATCGAGAAAAAACTTCAGGAAGTTCCCTATTTCGACAAGGTGAAAACCTACTCCCGGCCGGGAAGCGTGGTCATGCAGCTCACCCTGATGGACTCCATGCCCCCGTCGGAAGTCAAGGAAAGCTGGTACCAAACCCGCAAACGCGTAAGCGACATCAAGATCAACCTGCCATCCGGGGTTTTGGGGCCTTTTTTCAATGACGAATTCGGCGATGTGGACTCGCTGCTCTATGTCCTCACCGGCCAGGACTTCACCCTGCGCGAACTCAAGGATGAAGCCGAAATCATCCGGCAGGCGCTGCTGCGCGTGCCCTCCGTGGCCAAGGTGCGGTTTTACGGCGAACAGGCCGAATGCATTTACGTGGAACTCAACCACGCCAAGCTGGCGACCCTGGGGGTGACGGCCCAGACGATCTTTACCTCCATCGCCAAACAAAACGCCGTAACCCCGGCCGGCGACCTGGAGACGGCCGCCGACACGATCTATCTGCGCGTGGACGGCTCCCTCAAGGGAACCGAGGCGTTGGCGGAAGTGCCTGTCCAAAGCAATGGCAAGATTTTTCGACTGGGGGACATCGCCACGCTGCGACGCGGGCCGCAGGATCCGCCGACGTTTACCGTGCGCCACGAAGGCACCCCCGGCATCGCCCTGGGCGTGGTCATGGCCAAGGGGGCAAACATCCAGGAGTTCGGACACCATCTGAACGCGGCCATGGCGCGGATCAGGGAGAATCTGCCTCTGGGCTTTGAGATCAGCCAGGTGGCCGACCAACCGGAGGTGGTCAGCGAGTCCGTGAAGGAATTCGTCCGATCCTTCGTGGAAGCCCTGGTCATCGTGCTGGCCGTGAGCTTCCTGTCGCTGGGCTGGCGTACGGGCGTCGTCGTGGCCCTGGCCGTGCCGCTGGTGCTGGCCATGGT
>ALAO01000176.1 GCA_000307955.1 Solidesulfovibrio magneticus str. Maddingley MBC34
GCCAGGCTTTTCATGGAGCAGGGGGCCACGACCATGCCGTGGGCGGCAAAGGAGCCGCTGGACACGGCGGCGGCCAGATCGGCCGGATCGTGGCTGACGTCGGCCAGGGCAGCTACGTCGGCCGGGGTCTTGTCCGTTTCCAGGGACAGGGTGACGGCCGCGCCGGGCGAGAGGATGAGATGGGTCTCCACGTCCGCGACGCCGCCAAGGACTTCGAGCAGGCGCAGGCCGTAGACCACGCCGCTGGCTCCGGAAATGCCGACGATGATGCGCTTCATGGCGTTTCCTTACGGGGCGCGGGCTGGATGCACAAGACTTAGGATGTGTCGCCATGGCGACTGGGCGGTAGGGCACGGCGGCGGCCGTTCTCCCGCCGCGATATGCGGCCTGGAGGGCGGCCCGTCTTGGCGCTGAGGGCGCGTTTGCGCCCTGCCGGAAAGAGACAATTTGCCGTTAGGGCATGGTGGACTCCATGAAGGATAGGGCGATCTGGGCCAGGCGACGACCTGTTGGGGAAACGCCCGGCATGCCGCTTTTCTGTTCTCGACGCTGCGCCGTGATGGGGATATGGGCTGGGTTCGTGGGTATTTAACGGCGCGGGCGTTGCTTTGATCGGGCATATGCAGGCGGCGGTTTAAAGCGGAGGCGCAATCCGACGCAAGAGGGGCAGAGTCGGCGGCATGGTGTCGGAAGGCCGTCTGGCGGCGGCGGCTTTGAAAGCGTACGAGGTGACTATGGACAAGATGTGGTCGCGTCTGTTGAGTGCCGCTAAGAAACGCGTCGCCGTCTATGCGGTCTGCTTCTTTGTTGTCTGGCCGCTGATGACGATAGTTCTTTCCATTGTGTCGGCGTTGCAGTTGCCCTATTATAGTCTGTCGCTCTCCCAGGCCGCCATGGGCGTTCTGGGCGGCGGGGTGCTCCTGGCCGGGGATTCGCTGGTTTCGGCCTGTCTGTGCCTTGCCGGGAGCCTGCTGTTGTTTTCGACATTGTCGGCTTCGGGGGCGCTGGCCGGGCCGGATTCCAGGCAGGCTTTCGAAATGGAACTGGCTTCGCTTGTTGGTTCCCTGGTGTTCGCGGTCGTGCTCTTTTATCCGTCCGTCCTGGCCACCGGGCTTTTTGTCCCGGTGCAGTCCCTGCCGGTATGGGCGGTGTTGGCGTTGGCGTTGCTGCTTGTCGCGGCAGTGAGCGCTTGGCGAGGACGGCCCGGCAGAAGGCTTCTGGTCGGTTTGTGCGTCTTGGCCGGCGGTTTTGCGCTTCCCGGCCTGGCCTTTGTGCGCAATCTGTCGGCCACGCCACTTTCCGCGCCTCCCCCCATGGTGCTTCTGGGGCTTGATTCCCTCTCGCTTGATGACGACGTCTCCGTTCTCCGGGACTGGGCAACCGCCTGCGGCGGGGAGTGGCACACCAATGTGGTGAGCCCGGGACTGTTGACGAATGCCGTTTGGTCAAGCCTTGTGACGCAAAAGCCTGTCCGGGAGCACGGCATCTTCCATACGTTTCAGGGTATTGAGGACCCGGCCCAGTGCGCCCTGGTCCGTTCGGCCCGGGAGCAGGGCTATCTCACGGCAGCGTTTTTTTCCGACCAGTTCACCAGTTGGACCGGCAGCGAGTGCCCGTTCGATAGGGACCGCAGCGGCCCCAAGGGCTGGCGGCAGATGGCAACGACGCTCTATGCCAACAACAGCCTGCTGCTGCCGCTTGCGCGGCCGTTGCTCCCGGTGCTGCCCTGGTCGACGGCGCCGCCCAACCAGGCGGGCTCGTTTGCATACAGTCTCAAGCGAGAACTCAACGAGATTTTCACCCAGTCGTCCCAAGGCGGGAAGACGATGGTGTTTGGGCACTCCACCTATCTGCATGTTCCCTGTTGTCCGAGCCTGCTTGATTTGTCCAAGGGAGAACTGCGGCGCGTTCTTGCCGCCCCGGTCTTCCGGGTCCAAGACCGGAGCTTCGACTGGCAGGATGTCGATCATCCCGACGATGCGTTGCCGTTGCGCCGCTGGAAGGTGCGGCATCTTCAGGAAACGGTTGTCCGGGTCCTGGAGGAAACCAGATTCCTGGAGCAAGGCGGCAAGCTGGCGCTTTTCTCCGACCACGGGGACAGACAGGGCCTGACGCCCCAGACATTTCAAGAGCCTCGCTTCTGGAACGTCATCTTCGCGACGTTCAACCTCCCCGCCTACGAGATGGAAACGCCGGTGTCCCTCATCGACTGCGGAGCCATACTCGGATTGACGCCTTCCCGGCCGTTTCCTCCTGTCGTGGAATACGCCATGGGCAACAGCGCGGAGTGGCAGTTGCTCGGATTCACCGCCTCTGTCGCCTGGGATGGATCGGTCCATCTCGACGAGGCCGTTTTGGCTTCCATACGGCAGCGCTTGGAAAGCTATCGGCCGTCGTATCCCTTCTTCGCCAGAGAATAGACACGGCCTGGCACGTTATGGCTTCTTGCCGCCCTGGGGCTCCAAACGCCGGGCCAAGTGGTCGGCGGCGCTGTGGCGTTCGGCGGCTGGGCCGCTTGCCGTCTATCCGTTTTTCACCGTGGGTTGGGAAAGGCGAGGTGAACCGCTTTCGGCCGGCCCGGTTTCCAGGGCCGGAATCGCCGCGCGGTCCAGAAAGGCGGCGATGTCGAGGACGCTCGGCATGGGGGACGGGCGCCGCTGATCCAGGGCGTGGGCGATGGTGCGCGGCATGGGCTGTCCGGGGACGCAAGTCCCATGCCCCTGAAAACCGGCGTCGGTTAAGGGCGAATGGAGGCGGGGGCGAAAAAACGCAGGCGCAGAGCGTTGGTGACCACGGTAAAGGAACTCAGCGCCATGGCCGTGCCGGCGATCATGGGGTTGAGCGTCGGGCCGCCGAAAACATGCAGCGCGCCGGCCGCCACCGGGATGCCGATAACGTTGAAGGCAAAGGCCCAGAAGAGATTTTGCTTGATGTTGGCGATGACGGCCCGGGACAGCTCCAGGGCCGCCGGCACGCCGGCCAGGTCGTTTCGCATGAGCACCACGTCGCAGGATTCCACGGCCACGTCGATGCCCGAGCCCATGGCCACGCCGAGATCGGCCCGGGCCAGGGCCGGAGCGTCGTTGATGCCGTCGCCGACCATGGCCACCTTGCGTCCGGCCGCCTGCAAGGCGGCGACCTCGGCCTCCTTGCGCTCGGGCAGCACCCGGGCGATCACGTCGGTGATCCCCAGGCTTTCGGCCACGGCCAGGGCCGTGGCTTCATGGTCGCCGGTCAGCATGACCACCTTCAGGCCGCGCTTTTTGAGCGCCGCCACCACGGCGGCCGCTTCCGGGCGCGGGGCGTCGGCCACGGCCAGGACGGCCGCCGCCACCCCGTCCACGGCCAGGCGCACCGGGGTCTTGCCGGCCCCGGCCAGGGCGGCGTCAGCCGCTTCCTGGGCCGCATCGGGCGCGACGCCGCGTTCGGCCAGAAACGCGGCCGTGCCGACGAGCACGTCCCGGCCGCCAATGCGGGCGGCCACGCCCCGGCCGGGCACGGCTTCGAAGGCCTCGGGATCGGCCAGGGTGGGCGCGCGCTCCCGGGCGGCGGCGGCCACGGCCTTGGCCAGGGGATGTTCCGAGCGGGCCTCGGCCGCGCCGGCCAGGCCCAGCAAGGCGGCCCCGTCTTGGCCGGCGGCCGGGATCAGGTCGGTCAGGCGCGGCGCGCCCACGGTGAGCGTCCCGGTCTTGTCGAAAACCACCGTGTCCACGCCGCCGGCCGCCTGCAAGGCCGCCCCGGACTTGACCAGGATGCCCAGGCGCGCCCCGCGCCCCGTGCCCACCATGATGGAGGTGGGCACGGCCAGCCCCATGGCGCAGGGACAGGCGATGACCATGACCGCGACGAAAATCCGCAGCGAAAAGGAGAGATCGGCTCCGCCGATAAAAAACCAGGCCAGGCCCGAAACCAGGGCCACGGCCATGACCGTGGGCACGAAATAAAAGCTCACCGTGTCGGCCAGGTTGGCGATGGGGGCCTTTGAGCCCTGGGCGCGTCGCACGAGTTCGACGATGCGCGACAGCGTCGTGTCCTGCCCCACGCGGGTGGCCCGGACGAGCACCGCGCCGGCGGTGTTTTGCGTGCCGGCCGAGACGGCGTCGCCGAGGCCCTTGGCCACGGGCATGGGCTCGCCGGTCAGCATGGACTCGTCCACCCGGGTGGCCCCGTCCGTGACCACGCCGTCAACCGGGATGCGTTCGCCGGGCCGCACCAGGGCCACGTCGTCGGGCTCGACCTCGGCCAGGGGCACGACTTCTTCCCGGCCGTCGCGCATCAAGGTGGCCGTGTCCGGGGCCAGGCGCATGAGCGCCGCGATGGCCCCGGACGTTTTGAACTTGGCCGAGGCTTCGAGGTATTTGCCCAGGCTGATCATGGCCAAGAGCACCCCGGCCGATTCGTAGTAGAGGTCCATGGCCCGGGCGGCCGGGTCCGAGCCGAAAAGGATCAGGGCCGTGCCGGCCAGACTGTAGGCCAGGGCCGCGCCGGTGCCGATGGCCACCAGGCTGTCCATGTTGGGGCCGCCGCGCATAAGCGCCGGCAGGCCGTCGGCGTAAAAGCGCCGGCCGATCCAGACGATGGGGGCGCAAAGGGCCAGCTGGGCCAGGGCGAAGGCGGCGGGCGAGGCGTCGGGGTGCAGGAAATGGGGCAGGGGCAGCCCCAGCATGTGGCCCATGGAGATGACCAACAGCGCCCCGGCCAGGCCAAGGGCCGGCACGAGTTCGCGGCGTTTGGCGGCCAGCTCCTCCTGGGCCTGGGCCTGGCGCTCGGCCAGCCGGTCCGGGCCGGTGGCCAGGGGGGCGGCGGCGAAGCCGAGGTCGGCGATGGCCTGGCGGATCTGGCGGCGGGTCAGCAGGGCCGGATCGAAGGCGAAGCGGCCCGTGCCCTCGGCCAGATTGACTGAGGCCTCGACAATGCCCGGCAGCTTGCCCACGACTCGTTCGATGCGCGAGGAGCAGGCGGCGCAGTGCATGCCGGTGATGGCCGTGTCGTAGATGGCGTGTTCCGGGGGGGGCGGCCCCAGTGAAAAGCCCAGGTCGGCCACTTGGGCGGCGATGGCGTCCAGGCTGACGGCCCCAGGATTGTAGGTCAGGCGCAAGGACGCGTCGGCCAGATTGACCGAGGCCTCTTTGACGCCGGGCGCGCCGGCCAGCACGCGTTCGATGCGGGACGAACAGGCGGCGCAGTGCATGCCGCCGACCGGGAGTGTTACTGTCCTGTCTGAAGGCTGTGTCATGCCTCATCATAAAACCGAGACAAAAAAGTGCAAGTGTGAACGTCTTGAAAGATGGATCGCCAGACTGGCAATTGCTGCCGGGCCGGGCTATAGGAGGGGATCACACGTCAAAGGAGCCCAGGACATGCAGGGAGATCCCCTGGCCCCCAGCTGGGACGGCCAGCATCGCGAACCCGACCGGTGGGACCGGTTGCGCGACATCTATGAAAAACTGCGGCTCGTCCTGGACATGCCGGGTCTTGCCCCGACCGGGGTGGACGACCTCATCGAGCAGTTGGAGCAACGGCTGGACGAAGCCGGGGCGCTGTTTCCCGAGCCGGACTGGCTTGGGGACGGCCAAGGCGACGGCGTGGAGGCGGCGGAGCGGACCTGCGCCAACCATATGGGCGCGTTGCTGGAGATTTTGTCGCGGGCCGTGGCCGCCCTGGCCGAGCAGCGGGCCCGGGAACTGGCTTCGGGCCAGTGCGGCCGGCGGGAAGAGGCGTGAGGCGGCTGGCGCGTGGCCGGCGAGGCAGTATGTCAAAAGAAAAAGGGGTTACGGCAATTTACCGCAACCCCTTGGACTGTCTGGTCGGGATGAGAGGATTCGAACCTCCGGCTTCTGCGTCCCGAACGCAGCGCTCTAGCCAGACTGAGCCACATCCCGTCGTGAGAAGAAGGCTTTTAGAGCATCCCGCGGGGTTTGGCAAGCACAAAGTTTGTTGTCTTATCGCGAAGAGTCATCTAATCAGGTCCAAGGGGACGCGCCGTCCGGTTTTCGGGCCGGCCGCCCCCGGGCGAAAGCCTCGATATGCCGCCGTCAGGAGAGATGCGTGATCAAGGTAGTGGTCATCGACGATTCGGCTTTCATGCGCAAGGCGCTGGCCGCCATGCTGTCCAAGGACCCGGAGATCGAGGTCGCGGGAACGGCCCGCGACGGCGAGGAAGGTCTGGAAATGATCCGTCGGCACCAGCCCGACGTGGTCACCCTGGATATTGAAATGCCCCGCATGGACGGATTGACCGCCCTGCGCCACATTATGATGGAAATGCCCCGGCCCGTGCTCATGGTGAGTTCGTTGACCACCGAGGGCGCCGAGGCGACGCTTAAGGCCATGGAGCTTGGGGCCGTGGATTTTATTCCCAAGCAGCTCTCCAAGGTGTCGTTGGACATCGTCAAGATCGAGGACGATTTGCGGGCCAAGGTCAAGCTCATCGCCAAGCGGCGCATGAGCCATTTGTCCCGTTCGTCCCTGACCGCCCGGGTACGGGCCGCCGGCGCGGCCGGCGCGGCGGCGGGAACGGCTTCGGCGGGCACGGCCCCGGGCGAACGGCCATCCCGGGCGGCCCGGCCCGGCGGTTCCCAGACCCGCGACCTGGTGGCCATCGGCGTGTCCACGGGCGGGCCTCCGGCGGTGCAAAAGGTGCTGTCGGTGTTGCCCAAGGATTTTCCGGCCGGCATTTTGATCGCCCAGCATATGCCGGCCGCCTTTACCGGCCCCTTTGCCAAACGTCTGGACAGCGTGTGCCAGATCACGGTCAAGGAAGCCGAGGACGGCGAACGCCTGCAGCACGGCGTGGCCTACGTGGCCCCGGGCGGCAAGCACCTGCGCCTGGACCAGAAGGTGAGCCGCATCGACGTGCGGGTGGTGGAAGAGCCGCGCGAGGCCCTGTACAAGCCCTCGGCCACGGTGCTCTTTGAGTCCGTGGCGGCCGGGGTCGGCCGGCGCGGGCTCGGGGTGGTCCTGACCGGCATGGGGTCCGACGGCCTGGAAGGCATGAAGGCGCTCAAGGCCAAGGGCGGCCGCGCCCTGGCCCAGTCCGATTCCACCTGCGTGGTCTACGGCATGCCCAAGGCCATCGTGGACGCGGGGTTGGCCGACGAGATCGTGGACATCGACGAGATGGGCGAAGCGATCCTGCAAAACCTTTACAAATGACCGTCCCGGCGTGGGACGGGCAAGGAACCGGCATGGTGGACTGCAACGAGCTTTGCCAGCGGCTTGGCGGCGACGATCCCGACGTGCTTCGGGACGCCGCCTATGATGCCGGCGAGAACGGGTGCCTTGCGGCCGTCCCGCTTCTGGCCCATTTGCTGTGCTCGCATAACCTCGGCGTGCAGGAAGCGGCCGACCGGGCGCTGCGGCGCATCGGCGGCAAGGACGTGGTGGCCGCGGTCAAGCCGCTTTTGCGCTCCGACGACGCGCCGGCCAGAAACGCCGCCATGGACATCCTGCGCGACGTGGGCGGCCAGGATTTTCCGACCCTGCTTGAGCTGCTCCACGACGGCGATCCGGACATCCGCATTTTCGCCTCGGACATCCTGGGCTCCACCGACAGCCGGCTGGCCGTGGGGCCGCTGTGCGAGGCGCTGCTCAAGGACCCCGAGGTCAACGTGCGCTACCAGGCGGCGGTGAGCCTGGGCGAACTGGCCTTCGCCGAGGCCGCGCCGAGCCTGGGCCAGGCCCTTGGCGACGACGAATGGGTGCAGTTCGCGGTCATCGAGGCCCTGTCCAAGATCCGCGACGCCTCCTCGGTCGGGGCGCTGGTCAAGGCCCTGGACAAAAGCACCGATCTGGTGGCCTCCATGATCGTCGACGCCCTGGGCGAGATCGGCAACATCAAGGCCGTGACCATGCTTCTCAAGCGCATGGACGCCTCGCCCGAGGTGCTGCGCAACAAGATCGTCAAGGCGGTGGTGCGCATTCTTGGCGGCAAGGCCCTGTCGCTGTTGTCCCCGGCCGAGCGCGACCGTTTTCGCGGCTACCTGCTCGGGGCGTTGTCCGACGACGAGGACGACATCCAGGACGCCGCCGTGTCGGGCCTGGGATCGGTCGGCGGCGAGGAAGCGGCCCGGGCCGTGCTGGCCCATGCCGCCCGCCTGGATCGCGACCACTTGCCCGAGCGCTATGAGCACGCGATCCTGGCCCTGCGCGACATGGGACTCACCGAGGCCCTGGGCGAGGCCCTGCGCCAGGGCGAAGAGGCGCGGCGGACCGTGGCCCTGGACGTGCTGGCCGCCTTGCCCTGTCCCCAGTGCCCGACCCTGCTCATGGACGCCTTTGCCGAGCTGCCGGCCTCGTTCCAGCCGGCCGCGGTCAAGGCCCTGGCCGCCATCGGCGGCGAGGCGGCGGTGGAATTTTTCCTGGACCAGCTCGGGTCCGACAACGAAGCCGTGCTGCTGGAGGCCGTGGCCTTCCTGGGCGGCGGGATGCGGGTGGCCTCGGCCGGTCCGGCGCTGTTCGCCCTGCTTGGCCATCCTTCCGACGCCGTCAAGGAAGCCGCCCTGGACGCCTGCGTGGCCATCGGCGGGACCGAACTCGACGCCCGCTTCCGGGAGCTGGCCCGCGGCGAGGAGCCCATGGATCGGCTCATGGCCGTCTACGCCCTGGGCCGCATGGGCGTGGGCGAGCACATGGACATCATTCGCGAGGCCCTGGTCGACGAGATCCCCGACATCCGCAAGATCGCCCTGGAGGCCCTGGCCGATTCCTGCGGCCACGAAGAGGGCAGTCTGTCGCTTATCGTCAGCCGGCTGGCCGACGAAAGCCGGGACGTGCGGCTGGCCGTGGTGGAAGTGCTCGGCGGCTGCGACAGCGACAAGGTGTACACGTATCTGGAGCAGGCCCTTGACGACGAGGACGACTGGGTGCGCATCCGGGCCGTGGAGGCCCTGGGGGCGCGGGGCGAGCGCGAGGCCGTGCCGCGCCTGCTCGAACTGGCCGGAGATCCAAGCAAGCTTGTAGCCATGAAAGCCGTGGAAACCCTCGGCGAAATCGGCGGCCCCGAGGCCTTTCAGGCCTTGCTCGGCCTTGTCGGCGGCGACGACCCGGAACTGGCCGGGGCGGCGGAAGCGGCCATAGCCCGCCTCCAGGACGAGCAAGGGGAGCGCTAGTCCATGACCTCGCTTTTTTCCAAGACGATTTCCCTGCGCAAGGAACTCAAGATCTCCGACGCGGAGTTCGCCCAGCTGCGGGATTTCATCTACGCCCAGTCCGGCATCTATGTCGCCGACAACCGCAAGTACCTGGTGGAAAACCGCCTGGCCGCGCGGATCAAGGAGCTCAACCTCAAGAGCTTTGCCGAGTACCACGCCTTCCTGCAGTACGACGCGGGGCGACGTCAGGAGCTCAACCGGCTTTTTGAGGTGATCACCACCAACGAGACGAGCTTCTACCGCAACCCGCCGCAGCTCAAGGTCTTCCAGGACATGGTGCTCAAGGACGTGCTGGACAAGCTCAAAGCCCAGCGCCAAAAGCGCCTGCGCATCTGGTCGGCCGGCTGCTCCACCGGCGAGGAACCCTACACCATCGCCATTATTCTCCACGAGGTGCTGCGCGCCGAGCTGCCCGCCTGGGACATCCGCATCACGGCCAACGACCTCTCGGAAGCCGTGCTGGCCCAGGCCCGGGAGGCGGTCTACAGCGACTACAGCCTGCGCACCACGCCAAAGGAGATCGTGGCCCGTTACTTCAGCCCGGACGGCGCGAATTTCAAGCTCAAGCCCGAGGTCAAGCGGCTGGTGAGCTTTGGGCAGATCAACCTGAGCGACCGGATGCAGCTCAAACGCGTGGAGCGTTCCCACATCGTTTTTTGCCGCAACGTCATCATTTATTTCGATGACGAGATGAAAAAAAACGTCATCAACGCCTTTTACGACAACCTGCTGCCCGGCGGCCAGCTGTTGATCGGCCATTCCGAGTCGCTGCACAACATTTCCCGGGCTTTTCGCCCCAAGCACTACCCCGGGGCGATCATCTACAGCAAAGAGGAGTAGTGGGCACATGACGTTATGGGCGGCCGCGCGGTCGCGGGAGTCGCGGTGGCCCGGATACTGGCGATAGCCAACCAGAAGGGCGGGGTCGGCAAGACCACCACGGCCTTGTCCCTGGCCGGGGCCCTGGCCTTGGCCGGCCGGAGGGTGCTGGTCATGGATCTCGACCCGCATGGTTGCGCTTCGGCCCATTTGGGCGTGTTTCCCGAGGGGCTGGCCGCTTCGGCGGCGGACCTGTTCTTGGCCGAGGAGGCCGGACAGGCCCCGTGGGACAAGGTGATCCGGCAACCTGGCAGCGGCCTGTTCGATCTGGCCCCGAGCTGCCCCCGGCTGTCGGAGCTGGACATGGACCTCAAGGATCGCAAGGGCAAGGGCATCGTGCTGCGACAAGCGCTGGAATCGGGACCGGTCTACGACCACGTGCTGCTGGACTGTCCGCCGCACACCGGGGTGGTGCTGGTCAACGCCCTGGTGGCGGCCGATCTGCTCATCATCCCGATCCAGACGGATTTTCTGGCCCTGCACGGCGTGCGCCACCTGTTCGACACCATGCGGGCGCTCAACCGGGTGCTGCCCAGGCCCATCGCCTACCGGGCCCTGGCCACCATGTTCGACCGGCGGGCCAAGGCCTGCCTGCGGGTGCTGGCGCTGTTGCGGGCCAAATTCGGAGATCGCATGTTTCAAACGGTCATCGGCCTCGACACCAAGTTCCGGGAGGCCAGCGCCGCCGGCAAGGTGGTCCAGGAACTGGCCCCGGATTGCCGGGGCGCTGGCGAATACGCCCGTCTTGCCGAGGAGGTCGCGGCCCTGTGAGTCCGAGCCTGGAGCAGTATTTCGAGCAGTCCGTGCTGTTGCCCGAACAGGGCGGCGGCACGTTTTCCGAGGCCGAGCGGGCTTTCCTCTCCCGCTACATGGGAGACGACTTCGAGGCCGCCCTGGCCCGGTCCGGGTTGTCCCGGCCGGCGGCGGTGGTGACCGTCTCCGGGGAGCCCGCGCCTGACCCCGAGCCGGCCGAGGCGAGGGCGTCGGCCGACGTCGAGGACGCCGCCGCCCTGGAGGCCTCGCTGGCCGAGGCCCGGGAGCTCAAGCTCGTGGGGTTCACCGTGGCCGGCCAGGAACTGGCCGTGCCCATCGCCCAGGTCCAGGAGGTGCTGCGGGCCATGCCGCTGACCCGCCTGCCGGCCGCTCCGGCCCATATCGCCGGCGTGACCAACCTGCGAGGCCGGGTGGCCCCCATGGTCGATCTGGCGCGCATCATGGATCTGTGCGGCGATTGCGCACAGCAGCGGTTCGTTATCGTCTGCCGATGCCGGGGAATGCTTCTGGGGCTGTTGGTGGAAGCCATCAGCACCATGCATCAGGCCTCGGGGGACGATGTGGAGTGGGGCGTCGAGGCACGGGTGGGCGTGGCCTCGGACATGGTGCTGGGGCTGCTCAAGGTCGGCGAGCGCCTGGTGAAAATCCTCTCCGTTGACAGCCTGTTCCAAAAGGTTTTGAAGAGTTGAGGAGGGCAGAGATGCCGAAGCATATCCTGATCGTGGACGATTCCAAGACCGTGCGCAACTTGGTGGCGTTTATCATGCGCAAGGAAGGCTTCAAGGTCACGGCGGCCGAGGACGGCCTCGACGGCCTGGAGAAGCTTTACACCGACCAGCAGGTCGATCTCATCATTACCGACATCAACATGCCGCGCATGGATGGCATTACCTTTATCAAAACCGTCCGTGAGCAGGACCTCTACCGCGACATCCCCATCGTGGTGTTGTCCACCGAAGGCGAGGAGCGCGACATCCATGTCGGGCTGTCCATCGGGGCCAACCTCTATATGGTCAAGCCCGCCCAGCCCGAGATCATGGTGCGCAACGTCAAGATGCTTTTGGGTTAAGACGGCGACCAGACCGAAAAAACGCCGCGAGGTGCCTTGATGAGCCAGGATTTCATGGATCCGGAATTGTTTGCCGACTTCATCGTCGAAGCCCGGGAGCACCTCGAAACCATCGAGCCCAATCTCCTTGAGCTGGAACGAAACCCCGGCAACTTAAGCCTCTTAAACGACATCTTCCGGCCCATGCACTCCCTCAAGGGGGCCTCGGGCTTTCTGGGCTTAAACGCCATCAACGGCCTGGCCCACAAAGCCGAGAACATTCTCGACGAACTGCGCAAGGGCAACATCCCGGTCACCCCCGAGATCATGGACGTCATCCTCTCGGCCACGGACATCCTGCGCACCATGATCGAGAACCTCGAACAGACCGGAGTCGAGGGCGACGTGGAAACCGCGCCCACCATCGCCCGCATCGCCGCCCTCCTCGAAGGCGGCCCTCTGCCGACGCCCGAGGTCCCGTCCGCCGCCGCCGCCGATTTTCCGGCCGAGGACGCGCCCGCGCCCGGCGCTAGCGCCGCGAGCCCCGCGTCAGAACCTGAACCCGCGCCCGAAGCCGCGCCAGCGCCCACCGCCGCCATGCCGGCCAAGACCGTCATCCGCATCGAGGACCTGCCGCCGTTTGTGCCCGACGCGTATCAGCTCACCTCCATCGGCGAAGGGCACATGGCCGATTTCATGGAGGAAGCTCGGGAAATCATCGAGCGTCTCAATGCCGCCCTGCTCGAACTTGAAGCCACCGGCGACGGCCCCAATGAAAGCATCAACGACATTTTCCGCTATTTCCACAACCTCAAGGGCAACAGCGGCATCATCGGGCACAAGGAATTAAACGGCCTGACCCACGAAGCCGAAACCCTGCTCAACCGCGTGCGCAAAGGCGAGATGATCGCCACCCCGGCCATGGTCGATCTCCTTTTGGCCGTGGTCGATCAGGTCGAAGCCCTGGTCTCCACCATCGACGTGGGCACCTCCGTGGCCACGCCGCTGGACATCCGCCCCCTGGTCGCCCGCCTCAAGCAGGCCAGCGAAGACGGCTACGTGGCCGATCCCGACGCCCCGGCCCAGCCCGAGCCGGAACCCGAGCCTGAACCCGCGCCCGCGCCGGAACCTGAGCCCGCGCCGGCCCCGGCGCCCCAGTCCGCCCCGGCCAAGGACGCTCCGGCCGCCAGCGCCGCCTATGACCCCGAGGACGTGGCCGTTTTCGAGTCCACCATCGAGCAGCAGATCACCTACATGACCCAGGCCCTGGCCGGCCTGGCCGACGATCCCGAGTCCAAGGACATGGTCGATGGCCTTTACCGGGCCCTGGTCACCATCCAGAATTCTTCCGGCTACATGGGGCTGACCGACCTCAAGGTCGTGGCCGAGCGCACCGCCGGACTCGTGGATCAGGGACGCAAGCAGGGCCTGCCCTTTGAGCTGCTCCTGGACATGCTGCGCCAGGAATGCTCCATCCTGGCCGACATGATCGCCGCCGCCCTGCCGAAATTGCGGGCCGAGCCCGCCGCTCCAGCTCCCGAAGCCGCCGTCCCGGCCGCTAAACCCGCCGTCGAGGCGCAGCCGGTCGCGGCCCCGGAACCCGCGCCCAAGCCCGAATCCGAAATCGTTGCCGCGCCCCAGCCGGAACCGGCTCCCGAACCTGAGCCCGCGCCCGCGCCCAAGCCGGAGCCAATGCCCGCGCCGAAACCGGAATCGGTGCCCAAGCCGGAGCCTGCGCCGACGCCCAAGCCGGCCCCCGCGCCCGCGCCCAAGCCGGCCCCGGCCCCCAAACCCGCGCCCGCGCCCAAACCCGATGCCCAGGCCGCCCAGGGCGAGGCCGGCAAGCCCAAGGTGTCCTCCACCATCCGCGTGGACCACGAAAAGCTTGACCACCTCATGAATCTCATCGGCGAGCTCATCATCAACCGCAACCGCTTCGCCATGCTCGCCCGCGCCCTGGAGGAGGGCAAGACCGAAGGGGCCCACATCGGCCAGCAGCTCACCGAAACCACCTACGCCATGGCCCGCATTTCCGACGATTTGCAGGACACCATCATGAAGGTGCGCATGGTGCCGGTGTCCACGGTCTTCTCCCGCTTCCCGCGTCTGGTGCGCGACCTGTCGCGCAAGTCCGGCAAGGAAGTGAACCTCGTCACCGAAGGCGAGGAAACCGAACTCGACAAGTCCGTGGTCGAGGTCATCGGCGATCCGCTGGTCCACCTCATCCGAAACTCCGTGGACCACGGCATCGAGACCGAGGCCGAACGCGTCGCCGCCGGCAAGCCGCCCGTCGGGCGGGTCTGGCTGCGCGCCTACCATCGCGGCAACTCCGTGGCCATCGAGATCGAGGACGACGGCAAGGGCATAGACCCGGCCAAGATGCGCGAAGTGGCCGTGCGCAAGAATCTCATGAGCCCCGAGGAAGCCAAGGCCCTCGACGACCGCGACGCCATCGACATCATCTTCATGCCCGGCTTCTCCTCGGCCGAGACCATCACCGACATCTCCGGCCGGGGCGTGGGCATGGACGTGGTGCGCACCAACATCAAAAACCTCAAGGGCACCGTCAACGTCACCAGCGAAGTGGGCAAGGGCACCAAGTTCACCCTGGCCCTGCCGCTGACCCTGGCCATCATCGACGCCCTCATGGTGGTCGTCGCCGGCCAGACCTACGCCTTGCCGCTGGATTCCGTCTCCGAGACCACCAAGATCGAGGTCAAGCGCATGACCGAGGTCAACAAGCGCAAGGCCGTGACCCTTCGCGGCGAGGTGCTCGGCATCGTCGAGCTGGCCGAGATCCTGGAGCTGCCGCGCGCCGAGGAATCCCAGGAGATCGTGCCCATCGTCATCCTTCAGGACAACGAGCGCCGCCTGGGGCTCATCGTCGACCGGCTCCTGGAGCGCCAGGAAATCGTCATCAAGCCCCTTGGCACGTATCTCTCGGAGTTCGACATGCGCGGCATCTCCGGAGCCACCATCATGGGCGACGGCTCGGTGGTGCTCATCCTCGATCCCCATGAGATCTATACCATGTCCACCCCCGGCAGCCGCTCCAAAGCCTAGCCCGGCAGGGCGCTGCCCCGCACCCGCACGGGCGCTGCCCG
>ALAO01000177.1 GCA_000307955.1 Solidesulfovibrio magneticus str. Maddingley MBC34
GCGCAGATGCCCGAGGACACGCTGGCGAACAGGTTGGCCTGGCTCGATCCCACCATGCGCACTGTGGCGCAGGAGGTGTCCAGGGCCTGGTCGGCGTGGCACAGCATGTAGATGCTCAGCGCCCGCACGACCGGGTCCGGGGCCTGGTAGGTCCAAAACGGCACCGAGAACATCATGTGCAGGAAGTTGCGGCAGTAATCCAGGTTGGGGTTGGGGTAATTGAGCGGCAACCCCTGGGATTTGCGGTAGGAAAAGGCGGAGATGGTGCGCACCTTGCTCAGGATCTTGGCGGCGGCCAGCCGGAAATCCTCGGGCGAGCCGATGTCGTAGAGCTCGGGATAGTAGCTGCCCATGGCGTTGATCATGGCCGAGAGGATGGACATGGGGTGGCCGTTGGGCGGAAAGCCGTCGAGGTGGCTGAGCAAATCCTCGTGCAGCAGTTCCTGGTCGCGCAGCATGATGCGGAATTCTTCGCGCTCGGCCCGGGTCGGCAGCTCGCCGAACATAATGAGCATGGCCGTTTCCACGAAGGTGGCCTTTTCGGCCAGCTCTTCGAGGTCGTAGCCGCGATAGAGCACCACGCCCTTTTCGCCGTCGATATGGGTGATGGCCGACTTGCAGGCCGCCGTGTTGGCGTAGCCGGGATCGAAGGTGATCCAGCCGGACTGGCTGCGCAGCTTGCGGACATCCAGGGCCTTTTCGACGTGATCGCCCTCGATGACGGGAAGTTCGACGGTCTTGCCGTCATAGGTCAAGGTGGCGGTGGGTGCTTCGTTCATGGCGCTTCCTTGTCTGTTACAACGGATGTCCATAGCAACGGACGCCCCTTCCTGTAAAGCGGGCGGGGTGGGAAGCCGCCCACGGCCTTGACCCGGCGGGTCTAAAGCGTAAGGTGTCGCCCCGTTGCAAGGAGGGCTTTTCGTGGAAGCGTTTCTTTTCATTCCCTGTCTGGTCGAACACGTGCTGCCCCAAGTGGGCGAGGCGACCACGGCCGTCCTGGTCCGGGCCGGCGTGACGCCGACGCTGCCCAAGGGCCAGACCTGCTGCGGCCAGTTCGCCTACAAGCGCGGCCGGGCCGACCTCGTGCGGCCTTTGGCCCGGCGGTTCGTGGAATTATTTCAGGACGCGCCGGCGGTGGTGTGTCCCTCGGGGTCCTGCACGGCCATGGTGCGCCGCTATCCCTCGCTTTTCGCCGAGGACGACCCGTTTCGGGAGCAGGCCGAGGAAGTCGCCGCCAAGACCTTCGAACTGGGGCAGTTCCTCGTCGAACGTCTGGGCATGGTCGACCTGGGGGCGCGCTGCGACCTGACCGCCGCCCTGCACGGCTCCTGCCAGACCACCCGGGTGCTCGGGGCCGGGTCGGCCACTGAGGCGCTGTTGGCCAAGGTCGCCGGCCTGACGCTTGTGCCCCTGGCCCGGCCCGAGCGCTGCTGCGGCTTTGGCGGGGCATTTAGCATCGACTACCCCGAAGCCAGCGAAGCCATTGTTTCGGAAAAAATCGACGACATCGTGGTCAGCGGCGCCGATGCAGTCATCACCGCCGAGCCGAGCTGCCTGCTCAACATCGCTTCGGCCATGGCCAAGCGCGACCTGCCGATAAAGGCCCTGCATCTGGCCGAGGTCCTGGCCGGGGAGGGCATATGACCAAGACCGCCCACGATTTCGCCAAGGCTTCGGCCAAGGCCCTTGGCGACCGCCAAAGCCGGGCCATCCTCCACAAGGCCATCGGCCACATCCGCGTGCTGCGCCAGCGCTCGGTCAACGCCATGCCCGACTTCCCTGAGCGGCAGGCCCGGGCCGTGGCCGTGCGCGACAAGACCCTGGCCAAGCTGCCGGAGCTGCTCGAAACGCTCGAAGCCAGCGTCACCGCCGCCGGCGGCCGGGTGCACTACGCCGAAACGGCCGAGACGGCCGCCACACTTGTGGCCGGCATCCTGTCCGAGCGCGGGGCCAAGCTCGTGGTCAAGGGCAAGTCCATGGTGAGCGAGGAGATGGGGCTCAACGAGGTTCTGGAAGCCGTCGGCATCGAAGCCGTGGAGACCGACCTTGGCGAGTACATCATCCAGCTGGCCGGCCAGCGCCCTTCCCATATCCTGGCCCCAGCCCTGCACGTGTCCAAGGAGCAGGTCTCCGACCTTTTTGCCCGCAAGTTCGGCCGCACCAGCACCGACATCCCGGAGATGACCCGCATCGCCCGCGACAGCCTGCGCCAGAAGTTTTTGGCCGCCGACGCCGGCATCACCGGCTGCAATATCGCCATCGCCGAAACCGGCACGGTGACGGTGCTGGAAAACGAGGGCAACATCCGGCTTTCCGGCTCCTGCCCGCCCATCCACATTGCGCTCATGACCTTGGAAAAAGTGGTGGAGACCCTGGCCGACGCCGCCGTGGTCCTGGACATCCTGCCGCCGGCCGCAACCGGCCAGACCCTGCCGGTGCACCTGTCCTTTTTCACCGGAGCGCGCCGCGAGGGCGAACGTGACGGCCCCAAGGAAATGCATCTGGTCATCTTGGACAACGGCCGCTCGGACATCCTGGCCGATCCCAAGCTGCGCTCCATCCTGCGCTGCATCCGCTGCGGGGCTTGTCTCAACGTCTGCCCGGTCTACCAGAGCGTGGGTGGTCACGCCTACGGCACGGTCTATCCCGGCCCCATGGGCTCGGTCATTTCGCCGCTGTTAAACGACAACCCCGGTGATCCGCGCCAGCCGTTTGCCTGCACCCACTGCGCCGCTTGTTCCGAGGCCTGCCCGGCCGGCATCGACCACCCGGCCCTGCTCCAGGAACTGCGGCGTCGCGTGTCGGAGACGGAAACCGATCTGCCTGTGGCGGCGTTCAGCCTGCTGGCCCGGCATCCGCTCCTGTTTGGCGGCGCGGCCGCCGTCGGCCGCCTGCTCGACCCCAAGCTGCGCGAGGTCGCGGCCGTGGCCCCGGACGCGCCGGTGGGCCGTTTTCTGCGCTGCCGGGAGTTCCCGGGGCTGGCCCGGCCTTTCTCCCGGCGATTCAAGGCCCTTGCCCGCCGCCTCAAGCGCCTCCAGGGAGGACGTGCATGAAAACGCGCGCCAAAAACGCCATCCTCGGCCGCCTGCGCGCGGCCACGGCCGCCGGCTTCCCGCGCCCTTCGGCCCCGACCATTCCCCGCAAACCGGGCGGGGGCGTGGCCGATTTCGAGCGCTTCGCCGCCGTGCTGACCACCCTTGGCCCCACCTTCGAGCTGGCCCGCACTCCCGAGGAGGCCCGGCAGGCGCTTGCCGCCTATCTGGCCGCCAACGACGTCAAGACGGCCGTGCGCTGGGACCATCCCGATCTTGAGGCGGTCTCGGCCGCCGACGTCCTGGCCGAGGCCAAGGTGGCCGTCATCGCCCCGGAAGAACTGCCCGAGCGCGTCTGCCCGGGCCTGGCCGCCGTGGATCTCGGCGTCACGGCCGTGGCCTACGCCCTGTGCGCCACCGGAAGCCTGGTCCTGGCCGCCGCCCCGGGCCGTGAACGCGGCACGCCGCTGGTGCCGCGCCTGCATGTGGCCTTGGTGGCCAAATCGCGCCTCTTGCTCGATCTGCCGACCATGCTGGAGCGGGTAGGGCAGGACCCCATGCCGAGCGCGCTCAACTGCGTCTCGGGCGTGTCCAGCACCGGCGACATCGAATTCGTTTACGTGCGCGGCGTCCACGGGCCGCTGGCCGTCCACGTCATCGGGCTGGACTGGCTCTAGGCCTCGCTCGGGCCATCCGCCAGGCCAATGCAAAGGGGGAACGCGCGTCGCCATGACGCGCGTTCCCCCTTTTGGCTTGGGCCAGCGCAGGGCCTTGGGACCGGGCTTAACGGGCGGCCAAGGCGCGGGGAGCCCGGCCGCCGCCTTCCTGCTGCATGGCCGTGATGAGTTCGGTGAGCACCTTGACTTGCCGGGCCAGGGCGTCCACGGAGCCGGCCGCCTGATCCATGGCCTGGGTCGTTTCGGCGGAGATGCGGCTGACGTCCTCGATGGAACGGTTGATTTCCTCGCTGGCCGAGGACTGTTCCTCGGCGGCGGCGGCGATGGCCCGGACCTGGTCGGTGGTCACGGCCACGAGTTCCACGATGGCGCGCAGGGCCTTGCCGGACAGGTCGGCCTGATCGGTTGCCGCATCGATTTTCTGTACGGCCCGGTCCACGTTGCGGATGTTCTGGTCGGCGCCGCTTTGGATGCCGGCGATGGCCTCGCCGACTTCCTTGGTGGCAGTCATGGTCTTCTCGGCCAGTTTGCGGACCTCGTCGGCGA
>ALAO01000178.1 GCA_000307955.1 Solidesulfovibrio magneticus str. Maddingley MBC34
CCGGGGGGCTGAGCCCCCCGGCCGCCGGAGGCATCTTCTGGCTTCTCTTCCTGCTACCTCAGCTAATTCATTAATCGTCGTGGGGCGGGAAGGTCAAAGCCGCGCCGAACCAGCCGATGACGGAGACGATGGGCATGAGCGCCAGCACGACCAGCACGAAGCCGACGTGTTGGCCTGCTTCGGCCAGGATGTCGGGCGTCTTGACGCTTTCAATAAACGTCCACAGCAGGGCCAAAAACAGCACGGGCGTGGCGGCGAGTTTGATCATGATGGGGGTGACGCGGGCGCTGGCGTAGTTGAGCCACCAGGTAAAAAGGCCGGTGACGATGGCCACGGGCGTGAAGACCAGGGCCAGGCCGAGCAGCACGGGCAGGGCGGCGGCGAAGGCTTGTTTGCCGGTGACAAGCGCCAGCAGCAGGCACAGGGGCGCGGCGGTGCAAAACGCGATGGGGAAGTGGACGGTCATGGGGTGGGGGTGGCGCTTGAGCATGGGGAAGCGCTTGATGCATTTGGCCAACCAGGGCGGCACGCGGTCGGCGGCGGGTTCGGGCTTAAGCGCCGGGGCGTCGAGGAGGCCGACCCGGGGGAAGCGTTCCAGGACATCGGGGTTGTGGGGGGCCTGGGAGAGTTCGAGGCCCATGTCGCCGCCGGCGTGGTGGCGGTTCATGTGTTTGCCGGCTTTCCACAGGCGGCTGGCGGAGACGTCGTAGACCACGCCGTTGTAGGCGAGGTAGGTGGGTTTGCCGTCGGCTCCGTCGAAGGCGGCCAATTCCTGGGGGGTGAAGCGTTTTTCCGGGTTCTGGCTCATGCGGTGCTCCTTTGGGGGGCGGGCTGGTCGATGATGTCGAACTTGCGCAGTTCGGCCAGGACGGCGTCGCAGGTGAAGGGTTTGGGGAGAAACGACATGGCTTGGCCTTGGAAGAAGGCCCGGTAGACGTTTCTGGAGTCGTCGGCGGCGGAGACCATGATGACCTTGGCGGCGTCGGCCGGGCCGACGTGTTGTTCGTGCTCCAGGTGGCGCATGGCTTCCAGGGCCTGGTGGCCGTCCATGGCCGGCATCATGACGTCGATGAAGATGACGTCGTAGGGCGTGCCGGCGCGAAGGGCCCGGGCGAAGGCGTCGAGGCCCTCGCGGCCGTTGGCGGCCAGTTCGCAGGCCGCGAACGGGGCGAGGATTTCCGCCAGGAAGCGTTTGGTCACGGGGTCGTCGTCGACGATGAGCGCGCGCAGCATGGTATATCCCGATAAAGCGTACAGAGCTCGGCGAAAGCCGGCTCTGAAGCCTACCAGAAACGCCCTTGGCGTCAACAGTCGGAGGCGAATATCGACGCCAGCGCTTCGTTAATGGCTCAGGAGGCGAACGCAGCGTCGGCCGCTGGATGTCCGGCCAGGCCGCAGTAGCCGGACTCGCCGCCCGTGGTCCGCCACATCATGCACATGCTCCCCTGGCAGAATTTCATCTTGTCGTCGTGGGTCTTGAGCAGCGGGCAGAACTTGAATTTGGCATCGTTTTCGTTGACGAGCATGGCGGTTTCCTTGGTCAGGTTGGGGTTGGGGAAGTCAGGGCCGCGGCCAGCAGGGTGACGTCGTCGGCCAGCGGCGTTTCGCCCCGGAAGGCGTCGAGGGCGTCCATGAGGGCCTGGCAGACGGCCTGGGGGCCGTGGGGGGCGGCCAGGGCCAGCACGGCCCGGGTGCGGTCCTTGCCGAACATCTCGTCGTCGGCGTTGCGAGCCTCCCACAGGCCGTCGGAGCCGATGAGGATGATCGTGCCCGGGGCGAGGCCGGCGATGAGGCCGGTGGCGTAGGCGGCATCGTCCACGGCCCCAAGGACGATGCCCTTGCAGGTCAGTTCCGAAGTCTGGCCGGTGGCTGGATCGTGGACCAGGGCCGGATCGTGGCCGGCCCGGGCAAAGGCGGCGCGGCGGCCGGCCGGGTCGATCTCCAGGTAGAACATGGTCATGAAGCGGCCGGCGCCCATGGTGTCGCGGGCGAGTTCCCGGTTGACGTCGGCCAGTATTTCGCCGGGCGTGCCTGGCGCGGCGGCGCGCGGTCGCAGCAGCGCCCGGGCGGTGGTCATGAGCAGGGCGGCTTCCAGGCCATGGCCGGTGACGTCGCCCACGGCCAGGCCGACGAGACCGGCTTTGGGGCCGTCAAAGGGCAGGATGTCGTAGTAGTCGCCGCCGGTGGCGTCACAGTAGCGGCAAACGGCCCCCAGGGCCAGGCCGGCGATGTCCGGGGGCTGGCCGGGCAGCAGGCGGTGTTGGATCTCGCTGGCCAGGGCCACGGATTCGCACAGGCGCACATGTTCGTCGAGGGTGGGGGCGAGTTCGTTAAACACCCGACCGAGTTCGGCGATCTCGTCATGGCCCTTGACCGGGACCCGGGCGGAGAAGTCGCGGGCGGCCAGGCGGCGGGCCATGTCCGTCAGCGTCAGGATGGGCCGGGTGACGGCCCGGGAGGCGGCCAGGGAGACGAAGGCGAGGGCGAGCATGACCGCGCCGGCGATAAACGAGCCAACGACGTAGAGTCGGCGGATGCTGCCGTCCACGTCGCCGGCCACGGCCTCGGCCTCGGCCAGGACGTCGTCCACCGGGGCGAGCTGGAGCAGGGCTTCGTTGTCGCCGGTTTTGGCGTAGGCGGCCAGGACTTCGCGGCCGTTGTAGGGCAGCCGGACCACGCCGGAGGTTCCGGCGGCCACGTCCAGGGCCATGACGGCCAGGGTGGCTTCGTCCGGGGAGGCGAGGGGCGCGGGGTGGACGAAGGCCTGCCAGTTGTGGCCGCCGTGGCGGGCGGCGCGCACCACCTCGCCGGCCTCGACCAGAAGGCGCGGCGCGCCCTTTTCGTCTGGAGCGGCCAGGACAAGCAGGGTTTCGATGTCCGGGGCGATGTGGCCGGGGCTGCTGACCGAGGCGAGCAGGTCGGACAGCGGGGTGAAGATGGCCGTGGCCCCGACGACGCCGCCGTCCGGACGACGCACCGGGGCGGCCACGACCACGGACACGCGCCCGGTGCCGGGTTCGCCCTGGGGCTGGCCCCAGACCGGGGCGTCGGCGGCGACGGCGGCCTGATACCAGGGGGCGCTTAACGGGTCGGCTCGTCGGGGCCAGCCCGGCACGGCCGGATAGACGGCCACCGTGCCATCGGCCAGGATGGTGTCCTGGAAATGGGCCAGGGGGCCGACCAGGGCGGCGACGCGCTTTAGCGGCCGAGCGAGGCCGGCCAGGGCGGCGGCGTCGGGGGAAAGGGCGTCGGGGTGGGCTTCGGGCGGCAGGCGCAGGAGCACCCGGCCGGGGTCGATGGGCAGGGGCAGGGGGCGGCCTTCGAGGTCGAGGCGGAAATAGCCCGGGGTATCGGTGAAGCCGTCGTGGTCGGGGTGGTCGGCACGACCTATGCCCATGCCCATTCCCATGCCCATGGGCGGCAGGGCGGTGGTGATGATCGCTTCCAGAGGCGGGCTATGGCGTTCGTCCAGCGGGGCGGCCAGGGCCTGGCCTACGGCGTCGGCCTGGAGGGCCACGGCCAGGGCCAGGTCCTGGCGGCGGGCGGCCAGCAGACGGGCATGGTCTTCCACGGTGCGCCCTAGGCGCGTCTTGGCCTCGGCCACCAGATGCGCCCCGACCCGGGTCGACAGGCGTTCAGCCAGACGCGACAAGGCCAGCTGGCTGTTGACGCGAAGGACGATCAACGGAACCAGCGACAGGGCGGCCAGCAGCCAGAAAAGCTTCCAGCGGATGCGCACGGCGACTCCGGGGGCTACGCGGACGGTCTAGGCCTCGGGCGAGGCGGCTCCCTCCATTTCCAAAAAGGCGGCCAGGATCACTTTGGGGCCGAAATTGGGAAAATTGACCCGGTATTTGCCGTCGTCCAGGATGCCGATGACCTTGCCGCGCCCGAAGATCTTATGATGGCAGTAGCCCAGCGTCGAGGGGTCCGGGGCCGGGCGTGGGGCCGGGGCGTCCTCCCGGTCCGGCAAGCGGGCCGAGAGCGGGGCCGAGGTGGCCCGGCGCACGGGCTGGCGGGTGAAGGCCGCAGCCCCCCCCGCGGCCGTGGGCGCGGGGCAGGCGAAGCTGGCTGCGCCGGAGCCGCCCAGGCGTTCGCGGCGCTCGGCGAGCAGCCCCTGGGGCAGTTCGCGCAGGAAAATGCTCGGCATGGCCGGGGCGCAGCCGCCGCCCTGGCGCTGGTAGAGGGTCTCCGGGGCGAATAGTCCGAGATAGTCCCGGGCGCGGGTGCAGGCCACGTAGAGCAGCCGGCGTTCCTCTTCCAGGTCCTCGGCCCGGGACAGGGCATGGCGCGAGGGAAAACGCTCGTCCACCAGATCGATGATGAGCACCGCCGACCATTCCAGGCCCTTGGAGGAGTGGACCGTGGACAGCACCAGATGGCCTTCGCGGGCTTTTTTGCGATCCTCGTCCGGGTTTTCCAGGACCAGATCGGCCAGGAAGGCGTCGAGGTCGGCATAGGAGGCGGCAATCTGTTCGAGCTGGTCCAGACCGGCCTGGCGGCGCGGGTAGTCGTCGGGGTATTTGTCGGCCAAAAGCGGGGCATAGGCCTCGATGACCTTGGAGAGCAGCTCCTGGGGCGAGGGCGGCAAGGCGCGCAGGGCGTCGAGGAATTCGATGAGCGTCTTGAATTCGGCGGATTTGGCCGCCATCTTGCCGAGCATCGCTCGGTCGCCGGCCCGGATGGCCTCGAAGATCCTGGTGGCCGTTTTCGGGCCAATGCCCGGCACGAAGCCCAGCACACGGGACCAGGCCGGAAAGTCGGCGGTGTTGCGGGCCAGGCGCAGATAGGCCAGCACGTCCTTGATGTGGGCGGCCTCGGAAAACTTCTGGCCGCCGTACTTCTGGAAGGGGATGCCGGCTTTGCCGAGCTCCACTTCCAGGGCGTAGGACTGGTAGCCGGCCCGAAACAGCACGGCGATCTCATGGAGCGGGAAGGTGGCCGAGAGTTCCTTGACCTTGGCCGCCACCATGGCCGCCTGGGTGAGGTCGGAAAAGGGCCGCATGCACTGGGGCTGGGGGCCGTCCTCCCGGGTGGTGAAGAGATGCTTTTCGAACTTGCGTCCGGCCCCGGCCAGCACGGCGTTGGTGAGATTTAAAATGGGCTGGGTGGAGCGGTAGTTGCGTTCGAGCTTGATGAGCTTCGTGCCTGGAAACAGGCTTGGGAAGTCCAGGATGTTTTCCACCGACGCGCCGCGAAAGGCGTAGATGGACTGGGCGTCGTCGCCAACGGCCATGACGTTGCCGCCTTCCGGGGCCACCAGCCGGGTGAGCCTGGCCTGGACCTTGTTGGTGTCCTGGTATTCGTCGACCATGACGTAGCGGTGACGGGCGCGAATGAGCGCGCCGGGGCCGGCGGGGTCGGCCAGGAGCCGCTCCAGGCGAAACAGCAGGTCGTCGTAGTCCAGGAGATTGTGCTCGGCCTTGAATGCCCCGTAGGCCTGGCCAAGGTTGGTGACGGCCTCGGCGTAGGGCAGCAGGTGGAAGGCTTCCCGGGCGATGACGTCGCCGACTTCCAGCTCTTTGTTGCGGGCCTTGGAGAGCAGTCCCAGGATGGCCGACTTGCGGGGAAACGACCGGTCGCCCTTGCCCAGGCCCAGCCTGTCCTTGCACTGGCCGAGGATATCCTCGCAGTCGGCGGCGTCGAGGCAGGTGAATCCCGTGGGAAAGCCGGCGGCCTCGCTGTAGCGCCGCAGCGTGGCAAAGGCAAAGGCATGGAAGGTGCCGCCGGCCACGCCCGAGATGCCTTGAGCCCCAAGGGCCAGCAGCAGCCCGGCGCGGGTGAGCATCTCCTGGGCGGCTTTTCGGGTGAAGGTGAGGAGCAGGATGGAGGCCGGCTCCACGCCCTGGCGCACCAGATGGGCCAGGCGGTAGACGATGGTGCGGGTCTTGCCGCTGCCGGCCCCGGCGATGACCAGGACCGGCCCTTCGGTGGTGGTGGCGGCCTCAAGCTGGGCGGGGTTCAGTTCGTGGGCGAAATCCATGGAAACTCTTTGGGTTCTGGCAGACCAAGGGAGGCGGCGACCACGGCTCCGGCGTCGGAGGTCCGCGCCGGACGAGAGCCTTCGGAGTCGCACCACAGCGCGTCATGGGGGCTGTGGCAGCCAAACCGGCCGTAGTGCCCGGTCAGCTCGGTGCGGTTGTATTTGGCCGTGAGGCTGACGCCCTGCCGGGGCACGCACACGACGTCCGGGGCGCGGTGCAATTGCGGGCCGGCGTAGATCTCGCCGCGCAGGTGCACGGCTTCCATGACCGGCCGGCCGTCGTGGACGATGGCCAGCAGTTCGCCTCGCAGGTCTTCAGCCAGCTTTTCGGCCACGTGCTCGTGGAAGACGCCCCGGGCGAAGCGTTCCTTGATATTGATATAGACCCGCCCCGGGTCCAGGGCGAAGGCGGCGGTATGGTGGGGCACGATGCGGGCGTCGTATTCGCCGGTCGCGCCGGGTTCGACGCGCAGCAAACCCTTGCCGGCCAGCCAGACGTTGAGGTCGAACTCGGTTTCGAGCTCGGTAAATCCGTGGTCGGCCAGGGCGAAAAAGCGCTTGGGCCCGGGCAGGGCCTCGTAGCGGTCAAGGACCAGCCCGATCAGCTTGTCCCAGTCGGCCAGGAGATCCAGGGCCGGGCCGTGGAGGCGATGCTCGGGCCGGGCCACGGCCGGGAAGAAGAAATGGAACAGCCGGTCGGTTTCGGTGAGAACAATCATGAACAGATCGAACTCGCCGCCGGCCCAGAGCATTTCCAGGGCGGCCCGGCGCGAGGCCAGGGTGGCCCGCAACTGCCGGGCCAGCCCGTCGAAATCGGCCGCGCCCTTGGTGGTGTCGGCCTCGATGCGGTAACCGGCGAGCTTCAGGTTCTGGGCCAGCTCCGGCGGGAAGACGGCCCGGGCGAGGTCGGTCTCGGGAAAACCGGCGATGATGGCGCCGCTGAGCGGCGAAACCGGCGCGGCGCAGGGAATGTTGACCATCTTGGCGACCAGCCCGGCCTCGGTGGCGCGGCCCATGAGGGTGGGCGCGGCTATGGCCGAGGCGTCCACGGGACCGAGGCGATAGCTGGCCGAGTCGATGCCGACGAAGCCGTAGACGCCATGGCGACCGGGATTGGCGGCGGTCAGAAAGCTCGTCCAGTTGACGGGTGAGAGTTCGGGCAATTCGGCCTCGATGCTTGCCGCGTCGATGGCGAGCAAGCGGGCGAGGTTGGGCAGCCGGCCGGTGGCGGCCAGGCTTTGGGCCAGGGTGCGGGGAAGCCCGTCGAGACCGAGGACGACCGTGCGTTTGCGTGGCTGCGACATGGTGGGGAGGTGTAGCAGGAAAGGGGCCGGCTGGCTACGCGCGGGAAGGGGCGGGGGCCGCTGCGGCGGGGCGGCCTGGAATTGCCGGCCATGGCCCTCGGGCGGCGGTTGGTTCGGCCCGCGCTCCATGGCGTTGGAATTGACGCGGCGCGGGATTCGGGGCAAGAAGTGAGTTTCAGTGCCCGAGTGGCGGAACTGGTAGACGCCAGGGACTTAAAATCCCTTGTTCTTCGGGACGTGCCGGTTCGAT
>ALAO01000179.1 GCA_000307955.1 Solidesulfovibrio magneticus str. Maddingley MBC34
GCCTCAGGCCCCCGGCGGGTGCGGGCAGAGCCCGCTCTTCCCTCTTCTCTCTTCGTCTACTCTTCGTCCTGCATCGCTTCGCGCACGGTTTCCCATTTGTCCCAGAAGGTGGGGAACGATTTGGCGACGCAGCCGGGGTTGTCGATGACCACGTCGATGCCGGCCAGTTCGAAGATGGCGGCGGACATAGCTAAACGGTGGTCGTCGAAGGCAGAGAATTCCACGCGCTGGTCGGTGCGCAGGGGCCGGGGCTTGATGCGCAGCCCGTCGGCCAGGGTGGTGACCACGGCTCCGGCCTGGGTGCAGTTTTCGGCTACGGCCTCGATGCGGTCGGACTCCTTGAGGCGCAGGTGGGCGACGTTTTTGATCACCGTCTCGCCCGAGGCGAAGCAGGCGGCGGCGGCCACGGTGGGCACGAGGTCGGGGCAGCGGCCCATGTCGAGTTCCTGGCCGTGCAGTTCGGACGGGTAGACGGTCAGTCCTTCGGCCGTTTCCTCGATGCGCGCGCCCATGCGGGAGAGGATGTCGCGGATGGCCCGGTCGCCTTGGAGCGAATCCTGGCGCAGGCCGGCCATGGTGACCGGGGCCGGTCCCACGGCTCCGGCGGCCAGGAAGTAGGAGGCGCTGGACCAGTCGGCTTCCACGGCGTACTCGCGCGGCACGTAGCGGGCGGGCTGCATGGCGAAGCGGATCTGGCCGGGCACGACGTCGGTGATGGCGTGCCAGTCGGCCTCGACCCAGGCGTCGCCCTGGCGGATCTGGACGGCAAAGGGCACGCCGAAATCGGCCAGGGTGGACAGGGTGATGGCGACGTAGGGCCAGGACACGGTTTTTTTGCCGGTGATCTCGATGGTCAGCGGTCCGGCGGCCATGGGCGCGGCCAGGAGCAGCCCGGAGAGGTACTGGGAGCTGTCTTCCAAGGATATGGCGGTGGTTCCGCCGGCCAGTCCCTGGGTGACGACGGCCAGGGGCGGGCAGCCGGATTTTTCGAGGTACAGGCATTCCGGGCCAAGGGGCAGCAGGGCGTTGACGAGTTCGCCGATGGGGCGGTCGTGCATCCGGCCGTGGCCGCGCACCAGGAAATGGCCGCGTCCGGCGGCGGCCACGGCCACGAGCAGGCGGCAGGTGGTGCCGGATTCGCCGACGTCGAGGATGACGGAATGTTCTTCTTCGTCCTCGCCGCCCAGGGGCCGGCCGGCGGTGCCGGAAACGACCACGGAGCCGTCGCTTTGGGGATGCATGGCTGCGCCCATGGCGATCATGCAGTCCCGGGTGCGGTCGATGTCCTGGCTGTCGAGCAGACCGGTCAAGCGGCTGGTGCCGGCGGCCAGGCTGGCGGCGATGACGGCCCGGTGGGACACGGATTTGGAAGGCGGCGCGGTTATGGTCGGCATAAGATCCTCGTTAGCAAGGGTGGTCGGGGAGAAAGCCTCCGGCGGCCAAAGGGCTAGCGCCCTTTGGAATCCCCTGAGGGTTTCCGTCTGTCGCGTGCAAGTGTCGCAGTATTTTTTGATCGCATCACTGTCCGCGCGCCCGTTTCCATAAATTTTCCATCCAGGGGGTCCGGGGGGGATGATCCCCCCCGGGATTTTTGCTCTTGCCTCTTTTCCATCTACGCGTCGCCCTTGTCCGTCGCGCCTTCGGCCAGGTCCACCTGGGGACCGGCCGGGTAGCAGCCGAGGATGCGCAGGCTGTGGGTGTTCTCGGTCAGGGTGGCCAGGAGCTTCTTGTATTCCTCGCGGGTGAGGTCGCATTGCAGGTCGGCGAAGAAGAAGTACTGCCATTTCTCGCCCCGGATGGGCCGCGATTCGAGCTTGGTCAGGTTGATGCCCTCGCCGGCCAGGTGGGCCAGCACCTGATGCAGGGAGCCGGGCTTGTTGGGCACGGTGAAAAGCAGCGAGGTCTTGTCCCGGGTCTGCTGCTTGGTGTCCTCGGGGCCGATGATGAAAAAGCGCGTCCAGTTGTCGGGCAGGTCCTCGATGGGACTGGCCAACACGCGCAGGCCGTGCATGGCGGCCAGGCGCAGATGGCCGATGGCGGCGGCACCCGGTTCCCCGGCCAGCCGCGCGGCGGCGGCGGCGGTGGAGTCGGTGGGGATGACCTTGGCCCGGGGCAGGTGGGTCTTGAGCCAGCCGGCGCACTGGGCCAGGGGCTGGGGGTGCGAGTAGACGATTTCCACGGCGTCCAGGCTTGTGGCCGTGGAGAGCAGGGCGTGGCTGACCCGGCAGGTGATCTCGGCCTGGATAAAGACGTTGTAGCGCTGGAAGTTGTCCAGGCTCTGGCCGATGGTGCCTTGCAGGGAGTTTTCCAGCGGCACCACGCCCAGGTCGGCCTGCTTGCCGGCCACGGCGGCGAACACGTCGCCGATGGTGGTCTGGGGCAGGAAATCCGGGGAATGGCCCAGGGCGGCCATGGCGGCGAAATGGGAAAACGTGCCTTCGGGGCCGAGGTAGGCCACCCGTTCGGGGCGCTGGAGGCGTCTGGAGGAGGACAGGATCTCGCGGTAGACGGCGACAAGGTGGTTGTTGGGCAGCGGTCCGGGATTGGCGGCGGTGAGGCGGGCCAGCACTTCCTGTTCGCGGAAGGGCTTGAAGATGGCGCTGGCCCGGCCGTCCTTGCGCCGCCCGACCTCCAGGCTCAGGGCGGCGCGTTTGTTGAGCAGGCCCACGATCTCGTCGTCCACGGCGTCGATGCCGCGGCGTATTTCGAGCAGCGCCTCCTCCAGGGAACCCGGGGCGACGGCAGGCTGGGTCGTGTCCGGGTTCATGTCATCCTTCCTTGATCTCTTCGGCGATGCGCATGCCGAAGTGGCGGCCGGCCACGTCGGTGGAAACGAGCACCGTGTCGCCTTCCTTAAGCGCCACCACGCTGACCGGCTTGCCTTCGGGGGTGACCAGCCGGATGGTTTCGGCGTTTTGCAGGAACACCTTGCCTTCCTTGCCGCCGACCTCGGCGGTGATGAGCAGCATGGGGCGGATTTCGGTCTTCACCCGGCCGACCACGGCGGTCTTGGTGGCCCCCTTGTGGGAGACGATCAGCACTTCCGAGCCCGAGGCCAGCTCTTCGAGGTAGCGGGTCTTGTCCCCGGGCATCTGGCAGTAGGCGTGGACCGCGCCGGCGTTGATGCGGAAGGGGCGGGCGGCGACGTAGGGATTGGACTCGGTTTCGGCGTTGACCAGGAAGGTGAAGGCCGAGCTGTTGCCCACAAGCATCCCTTCGCCGGTTTTGAGGATGCTGGTGGTGTCCACGCAGACCCGGTGGCCCAGGCCCGCGTGTTCTATCTTCGTGATGACGGCCGGCGCGAGTTCCATGGTTCCCTGGGAGAGCTTGAGTTCATTGACGATGGTCTTGAGGTCGCACACGGCCTCGGGGGTGATGAGCAGCTTGTCCGCGCCGCGCTCCAGGACCCCGGCGGCCAGCCGCGCCCGGTCCAGGCTTTCGCATTCCAGGCCCAGGCCCTCGGTGCAGGCCAGGATGTTTTCCACCGGGATGATCTCCCAGCCTTTGGCCAAAAAGACCGGACGACACGCCTTTAAGGAATCGATGGCCGTTCCCTCGTCATCCTTGCAGCAGATGGGGATCAGTTCGAACTGATCCGGCGTCATCACCTGGGTGCGGCCCAGGGCCAGCACCTTGTCGGCGTCGGCCGCCTCGACCACGAAACCGTCCACGCCGGATTCCAGGCCGAGGGTGATGACGTTTTTGTCGAAGGGAACGACCTTGAGCCATATTTCTTTCGTCATGACCTAATCCTTGAGGAGTTCGAGGGCTTGATCGACTTCCCAGTCGAGGTGGACGATGCCGTGCAGGGCCTGGACGATGCGGGCGGGCTGGGCGTGCTGGAAGATGTTGCGCCCGATGGAAAGCCCCGAGCCGCCGGCCTGGACCGAGTCGTGGGCCATTTGCAGCAGGTCGCGGTCGTTGTCCATCTTGGGGCCGCCGGCGATGACCACGGGGATGCAGCAGGCGTCGGTGACCTTGGAGAAGGATTCGATGTCGCCGGTGTAGGGCACCTTGACCACGTCCGCGCCGAGTTCGGTGCCGACCCGGGCGCAGTGGGCCACCACTTCGGCGTCGTACTCGTTTTTGACCTTGGGACCCCGGGCGTAGACCATGGCCAGCACGGGCATGCCCCAGTCGGCGGCCCGGGAGGTGGTTTCGCCCAGGTGGGACAGCATGTCTCGCTCGGTCTCGTCGCCGAGGTTGATGTGCAGGGACACGGCGTCGGCCCCGAGCTTGATGGCGTCCTCGACGGTACCGACCAGGGTCTTGGCGTTGGGGAAGGGCGACAGGCTGGTGGAGGCGGACAGGTGGATGATCAGCCCGACGTCGCGGCCGCGTCCGCGATGGGAGCAGCGGGGCAAGCCCTTGTGCATGAGCACGGCGTTGGCGCCGCCCTCGGCCACCTGGTTGACGGCGTCGCGCATGTCAATGAGGCCCGAGATGGGGCCGACGGTGACGCCGTGGTCCATGGGGACGATGATGGCGCGGTGGGTGTTGCGATTGAAAATGCGTTCGAGGCGGACGGCTTTCCCAAGCAGCATGGCGTATCTCCTTGCGTTTGGCCCAACCGGCCGAGGCCGCCGGCGACTGGTAATAAAAAAGGGCCGCCGGCGTAATGCCCGCGGCCCTGGAGAGGCTCGTTTGCGGTTGACCTAGTTCGACCGCAACCCCCCCAGACCACGGGCGTGGCTAAACCAGTACCAAAAGTAAAAGCCGGTGGTGGGGGTGTGGAGGGTCTGCATGGGCAATATGGGTACGTGGGCCGGCGGGAAGTTGTCAAGGGTTTTTTCGTTTTCGGCAAAACGGGGGCGTCGGCGGCGGGCAAGGACGACTCGTCGCCAGGAAGGTGGAGGAGGGGCGGCGGGAGGAGGATGCGGGAAGTTGCGGGTGTTCGGCAGGCGGGGCGTGGAGATCCTTATGATGATGGGGGAAGGATAACTGGGCTGATCGAAGCTTTGGCAGGAAAGTCCATGGTTTTGGTGGGAAAACGGGTTTTGTTTAAAAAGTCACAAGAGGCGGGGGGTTGTGAAGAGTGACCGGGGAAAACCGGGAAAAGGTCTTGCGGGGGTGGGGGTGGTCTGCTAGCTTGGACGGTGCAACCACTACCGTGCTTCGTCCGTGACCGGGGTCCCACCGGGGTCCTCGGAGCCGGTTTGTCGGCGCTTTTGGACGGACGTGAAAAAAAGAACATTACCCTTGACTGGGGTTGCGGCGCTTGTTAAACCGATCACAAGCTAACCGCAGGCAGTTCACAAACGGAAGCGATTCCGGGGTTTTGTTGCAAAAAGGCGGCGGGGATGGCGAAAATCCCCAAGCCCGGCGGTTGCATACAACGTCGGCACCAAGCGACGCCGACGCATGAGGGCAGGCCGGAGCCAGACGCACAATGCGTCACTGGCGACGGCGCGCGGATGTCCCAGGCGTCCAGGCGTTCAGCTCTTTAATGGATTGGGCGCTGGGTGTACAACAACTAAACGTTTGGAGGACTACTTATGCCTACCTTTGTGGATCCGAGCAAGTGTGACGGATGCAAAGGCGGTGAGAAGACCGCGTGCATGTACATTTGCCCCAATGACCTGATGATTCTGGATCCTCAGGAAATGCGCGCCTTCAACCAGGAGCCTTCCGCTTGCTGGGAATGCTACTCCTGCGTGAAGATCTGCCCGCAGGGCGCTATCTCCGCCCGCCCCTACGCTGACTTCGCTCCCATGGGCGGCACCTCGATCCCCATGCGTTCCGCCGACTCCATCATGTGGACCGTGAAGTTCCGCAACGGCAACATCAAGCGCTTCAAGTTCCCCATCCGCACCACCCCCGAAGGTTCGATCAAGCCCTTCGAAGGCAAGCCGGAGCCGGGCGATCTGGACAGCGAACTGCTGTTCACCGAGACCGCCCTGGTCGCGCCCAAGGAAGCCCTTGGCAAGAAGTTCGACGTCACCGGCGCCGACACCGTGCAGTGCTGGCTGGACGGCTTCTGCAAATAGTCCGTTTCGCCAACTGATTAGCCATCCACCCTACGGAGGACATATATTATGCCGACCATTCCCGTGAAGGACGAGCCCAAAGGCGTTGCCCTTGCCGAGCCGGAACTGATTGAAAAAGATGTCGACATCCTCTTTGTCGGCGGCGGCATGGGCTGCTGCGGCGCGGCTTTCGAAGCCGTTCGCTGGGCCGACAAAGTCGGCGGCATCAGCATGATGCTGCTGGACAAGGCCTCGCTTGAGCGCTCCGGCGCCGTCGCCCAGGGCCTGTCCGCCATCAACACCTACCTCGGCAAGAACGATGCTGACGACTACGTCCGCATGGTCCGCACCGACCTGATGGGCCTGGTTCGCGAAGACCTGATCTTCGACCTTGGCCGTCACGTCGACGATTCCGTTCACCTGTTCGAAGAGTGGGGCCTGCCCTGCTGGACCAAGGACGCCTCGGGCCACAACCTCGACGGCGCCCAGTCCAAGGCCGCCGGCGTCTCCCTGCGCACCGGCGCCGACCCCGTCCGCTCCGGCCGTTGGCAGATCATGATCAACGGTGAGTCCTACAAGTGCATCGTGGCCGAAGCGGCCAAGAACGCCCTGGGCCAGGACCGCTACCTGGAGCGCGTCTTCATCGTGAAGCTGCTCCTGGACGCCAAGCAGCCCAACCGCATCGCCGGTGCTGTCGGCTTCTCCACCCGCGAAAACAAAGTCTATGTCTTCAAGTCCAACGCCATCCTGGTGGCTTGCGGCGGCGCGGTCAACGTGTACCGTCCCCGCTCCACTGGTGAAGGCATGGGCCGCGCCTGGTACCCCGTGTGGAACTCCGGCTCCACCTACACCATGTGCGCTCAGGTCGGCGCTGAGATGACCATGATGGAAAACCGCTTCGTCCCCGCCCGCTTCAAGGACGGTTACGGCCCGGTCGGCGCTTGGTTCCTGCTCTTCAAGGCCAAAGCCACCAACGCCAAGGGTGAAGACTACTGCGTCACCAACCGCGCCATGCTGAAGCCCTACGAGGATCGCGGCTACGCCAAGGGTCACATCATCCCGACCTGCCTGCGTAACCACATGATGCTGCGCGAAATGCGCGAAGGCCGCGGCCCCATCTACATGGACACCGCCGGCGCCCTCCAGGCCACCTTCGCCAACCTGAACGCTGAGCAGCAGAAGCACCTCGAGTCCGAAGCTTGGGAAGACTTCCTCGACATGTGCGTCGGCCAGGCCAACCTGTGGGCCTGCACCGACACCGAGCCCGAGAAGAAGGGCTCCGAGATCATGCCGACCGAGCCGTACCTGCTCGGCTCCCACTCCGGCTGCTGCGGCATCTGGGTCTCCGGCCCGGACGAAGCCTGGGTTCCCGAAGAGTACAAGATCAAGGCTGACAACGGCAAAGTCTACAACCGCATGACCACGGTCAACGGCCTGTGGACCTGCGCTGACGGCGTCGGCGCCTCCGGCCACAAGTTCTCCTCCGGCTCCCACGCTGAAGGCCGTATCTGCGGCAAGCAGATGGTCCGTTGGGTTGTCGACCACAAGGACTTCAAGCCCACCCTGTCCGTGACCGCCGCCGAGCTGGCCAAGGAAATCTACCAGCCCTGGCACACCTTCAAGGACAACGTCGGCGTCTCCACCGACCCGGTCGTCAACCCGAACTTCATCAGCCCGCACAACTTCATGATGCGCCTGGTCAAGTGCACGGACGAGTACGGCGGAGGCTGCGCCACCCTGTACACGACCTCCAAGACCCTGCTCGACACCGGCTTCCAGCTGCTGCAGTACCTGGAAGAGGACAGCAAGAAGCTGGCCGCCCGCGACCTGCACGAGCTCATGCGCTGCTGGGAACAGTACCACCGCCTGTGGACCGTTCGCCTGCACATGACCCACATCATGTTCCGCGAAGAGACCCGTTACCCGGGCTTCTACTACCGCGGCGACTTCCTCGGCCTGGACGACTCCAAATGGAAGTGCTTCGTCAACTCGAAGTACGATCCGGCCACCAAGGAAACCAAGGTCTTCAAGAAGACCTACTACCAGATCATTCCCGACGCTCAGTAGGAATGACCAGAGCGGCCGCCGGGTTAGCCCGGCGGCCGCTTTTTAACGGTCTTACCCGGGCGGATGGACCGTGCTTGTACGCCTACGGCGGGGGCGGTCTATCCTCGCGGATCAGGCCGTTTTCTTGCTGGCCTTAACCATTGCCGGGAGGTTGCGATGTCGAGCAACGCGATACTGGTCGTCGGCGGCGGCTTCAGCGGCATCACCGCCGCGCTGGAAGCCGCGGAGGTCGGCCACGAAGTCTACATCGTCGAGAAAAACCCCTTTCTCGGCGGCCGGGTGATGCAGCTCAACAAATATTTCCCCAAGCTGTGCCCCCCGTCCTGCGGGCTGGAAATTCAGTTCCAGCGCATCAAGAACAATAAAAAAGTCAAGTTTTTCACCCTGGCCGAAGTGACCAAGGTCACGGGCAAGGCCGGCGACTACGAAGTCACGGTGAAGATCAAGCCCCGCTTCGTCGAACCCGGCAGCGTCGATCTCTCGGATACCGCGAAAAAGCTGTCCAAGGACGTCAAGAGCGATTTCGAACTCGGCCTGGGCGACCGCAAGGCCCTGTACATGGACGTTCCCTTCGCCTTCCCCAACCGCTACGTTCTGGACAAGGAACGCTGCACCAAGGAAGACTTGGAAGTCCTGTCCGGCTCCGACGTCATCAATCTCGACGACGCCCCCAAGGAAATCGTCCTCAAGGTCGGTTCCATCGTCTACGCCACCGGCTGGAAGCCCTACGACGTCACCCGCCTGACCAACCTCGGCGCGGGCGAGATCGCCAACTGCGTGACCAACATGCAGCTGGAGCGGCTGGCCTCCCCCAACGGCCCGACCTGCGGCAACATCGTGCGCCCCTCCGACGGCAAGGCCCCGCGCAGCGTGGCTTTCGTCCAGTGCGCCGGTTCCCGCGACGAGAACCACCTCAACTACTGTTCCTACATCTGCTGCATGGCGTCGCTCAAGCAGGCCGCCTACGTCCGGGAAGCGTTCCCCGATGCGCGCGTGACCATCTACTACATCGACCTGCGCACCCCCGGCCGCTACGACAACTTCGCCAAGCGCATTCTGAACGATGACCGTATCAACGCGGTCAAGGGCAAGGTGGCCGCCGTGGCCGAGGACGCCGGTTCCGGCGACGTCATCCTCACCGTGGAAGACGCCGTCACCGGCATCAAATCCGACAACCGTTTCGAACTGGTCGTCCTGGCCACGGGCATGCAGCCGAGCATTGCCGGCGAACGCCTGCCTGTGGACGTGCCCGTCGATGAGATGGGATTTATCGTGGGCGGCGAGGAAAAGGGCATTTTTGCCGCCGGTTGCGCCGCCACGCCCCTTGACGTCATGAAGTCGGCCCAGTCGGCCACCGGCGCGGCCATGAAAGCAATCGCTTCGGTGCGAGGGAGGTAGCGGCGATGGCCGAAAAAATCGGTGTGTATATCGACGAATCCAGCGTCGCCCCGCTTCTGTCCGCCGAGGAGTTGGTCGCGTTCGTCAAGGCAAAATGCGCTGGGGCCTGCCCCATCGTCAAATCGCACAAGCGTCTGTCCAGCCCCGACGGCGTGGCCATGATCAAGGCTGACGTCGAGTCCGGCGAGATCGACGCGGTCATGCTGGCCGGCACCTCGCCCCGCGTGGACTGGGAAGTCTTCGACTTCGGCGACAAGGTCATCGTGGACCGGGTGAACCTGCGCGAGTTCGTGACCCTTTCCTATAAAAACCCGGACGGTTCGGCCCCGGTGGCCGGGCAGCCCGTGCCCCGCGAGCTGACCTCCATGGTGCAGGATTACCTGCGCATGGGCGTGGTCAAGCTCCAGAAGATGGCCAAGCCCAATCCCGAGATCCCCGAGACCAACAAGACCATCCTGGTCCTTGGCGGCGGCTGGACCGGCATCAACGCCGCCCTGGCCGCGGCCGGCGCCGGCTACTCCGTGGTCCTCGTGGAAAAGGAAGCGGCCCTGGGCGGCAAGGCGGCCAACCTCTACAAGACGTTTCCGCTGGCCTACCCCTACCTCGAAGCCACGGACACCGGCATTGACCGCCTCATCGGGCTGGTCGCCGGCAACAGCAAGATCACGGTCAAGCTGTCCACGACGCTTAAGCTCCTGGCCGGCGCGCCGGGCCTCTACGAGGCCACCCTGGTCACCGGCGGCAAGGAAGAGACCCTGCCCATCGGCTCCGTGGTCCTGGCCGCCGGCTGGCAGCCCATGGACGGCGAAGCCCTGGCTGCCTACGGCTACGGAACGCTCAAGAACGTCGTGACCTCGGCCGAGTTCGAAGCCATGGTCAAGGCCGGCGCCATCAAGCGGCCCTCCGACGGCAAGGCCCCCAAGACCGTGGCCTTCATCGTCGACGTGACCAAGGCCATGGAAGCCAAGCCGGCCGCTGTCGCCGAGGAAGCCCCGGCCGAGGCGGCCAAGCCCGCCGAGGCCAAGGAAGGCGAGGAAGCCGGACCGGTCTTTACTCCCATCAAGACCCCCAAGCACCTGGCCTACTCCTCGGAGCTGACGAGCCTTGTGGCCCTTAAGCAGGCCAACTACGTGCGCGAGAAGCTCGACGACGCCGTGGCCATGATCATCTATGACAACATGATGGTCCCCGGCATCAACGAGCGCTACTACCGCGCCGCCCAGGACAACCCCGGCGTCATGCTCACCAAGGGCACGGTCACCGGCGTCGCCGAGGAAGGCATCAGCCTGGTGGTCTCGGCCAAGGACACGCTCCTTGGCGGCGACATCAGCTTGGCGGCCGATCTGGTCGTCGTGCCCACCGGCATCGTGCCGGCCACGGCGCTCGATCCGACCATCAACCTGCTCTATCGCCAGGGGCCGGCCTTCCCGGATCTGCAGCTGTTCGACGGCTTTGCCGATTCGAACTACATCTGCTTCCCCTACGAAACCCGCCGCACCGGCGTCTACGCCGCCGGCTGCGTGCGCCAGCCCATGACCATGGCCCAGGCCAAGGAAGACGCGGCCGGCGCGGCGCTCAAGGCCATCCAGTGCATCGAGTCCGCCAGCCGGGGCGTGGCCGTCCATCCCCGTTCGGGCGACCTGTCGTATCCGGTGTTCAACTTCGTGCGCTGCACCCAGTGCAAACGCTGCACCGAGGAATGTCCGTTCGGCGCCCTGGACGACGACGAAAAGGGAACGCCCAAGCCCAATCCCACGCGTTGCCGCCGCTGCGGCACCTGCATGGGCGCTTGTCCGGAACGCGTCATCTCCTTCGACAACTACAACGTCGACATGATCGGCTCCCAGATCCGCGAATGCGAGATCCCGCCCAAAATCGAAGACGGCGGACCGCGCGTGTTCATCCTGGCCTGCGAAAACGACGCCTATCCGGCCCTGGACATGGCGGCCCTTCGCGGCAAGAAATGGAGCCCCTACGTACGCATCATTCCGGTGCGCTGCCTGGGTTCGGTCAACGCCATCTGGGTTGCCGACGCCATGAGCAAAGGTGTTGACGGCGTCATGATGCTTGGCTGCAAGTATGGCGACGACTACCAGTGTCACTTCGTCAAGGGTTCCGAGATCTGCAACCGCCGCAAGGAAAACATCGCCGAGTCGCTCAAGCGTCTGGGCGTGGAACCCGAGCGCGTCGAGCAGTATCAGGTGGCCATTGACGAATACGACAAGATTCCCGACATGATCGACCAGTTCATGGACATGGTCCTCAAGATCGGGCCGAACCCGTTCAAAGGCTATTAGGAGGGAAGGCTCCATGGCAAACGAGCAGCGTATCAAGCCCGATCTGCAGTTCGTCAAGGACGTGCAGGCGGCCGGTGGCGAAGCCGTCAAGAAGTGCTACCAGTGCGCCACCTGCAGCGTGGCCTGCCCCCTGGCCCCGCCCGAGACGCCCTTTCCCCGCAAGGAAATGGTCTGGGCGCAGTGGGGGCTTAAGGACCGCTTCGAGGGCGACATCGACATCTGGCTGTGCCACAACTGCCAGACCTGTTCCGATCTGTGCCCCCGCGGCGCGCGCCCCGGCGATCTGATCTCGGCCATCCGCAACATCACCTACCGGGATCTGGTCACGCCGAGCATCATCGGCGACTGGATGAGCTCGCCCAAGCATCTGCCCAAGCTCATCGCCATCCCGGCCGTGCTGTTCTTGCTCATTTGGCTCATCACCACCGGGTTCAAGCTGCCCCAGGGCGAGATCGTCTTCAGCAAGCTCTACCCCGGCGATTACACCATCGACCCCATCTTCATCCTGGTCGCCTCCTTCGTGGCCTTCACGTTCTTCAAGGGCGTGACGAAGTTGTGGAAGAGCTTTGGCAAATCCACGCCCTCGACGCTGCAGATTGGCGGCAAGACCAAAAAGCCGACCTTGATCGAATCCCTCAAGGCCGTCATCGTGGATGAAATCGGCACGCATTCGAAGTTCAACGATTGCGGCAACGACAATACCGAGCGGTACAAGGGCCACCTGTCGCTGTTCTACGGTTTCGTGGCCCTGGCCATCGTCACCGGCGTCGTGGCCGTTTCCCACTGGGGCGGCAAGATCATCACCTTCATCGCGCCCTTGGGGCACACCCCCATGCCGCTGTGGAGCCCGGTGAAACTGCTGGCCAACGTCGGCGCCGTGGCCTTGATCTACGGCCTGACCATGCTGACTCGGCGTCGGATCAACGTCGACCCGGCCAAGTCCACGTCGTCCTACTACGACTGGTACCTGCTCGGCGTCATCTGGGCCGTGGGCCTCACCGGCCTTGGGGCGGAAATCTTCCGCCTGGCCGGTGTGCCCTCCCTGGCCTATCCGACCTACTACCTGCATCTGATTTCGGTGTTCATGCTGTTCGCCTATCTGCCCTGGTCCAAGCTCGGGCACTTGGTCTACAGAACCACGGCGTTGGTGTACGCCCATCAAGCTGGGCGTCTCCCCCTCAAACGTGAAGAAGAAAAAACTTTCTTGGTCTAATTTAGGAGGGTACCATGGCTGAAGCGCGCAAAGTGTTCCCCATGAATGCGTTCGTGTCGTATCTCAAGGGCGTCGACAAGGAAGGCAACAAGAAGGGCGTGGCCGAGATGGTCGGTTTCATGACCGGCATGGAAATCGACGCCGAGCTGGCGCCGTTCGCCGCCGCCCTCGCCAAGGCCTGGATCTACGAGCAGCATCCGGAACTCGTCCGGATGAGCTCGGGCGAGCTGGGCGCGTCCGCCCAGAACGTCTCCGTGGCCGTGCTGCCCCCGGATGTCGTGGCCGAGGTCAACGCGATTTTCGCCAAGCTGACCGATTCCAAGAAGACCATCGACGAGCAGGCCGCCAAGCTCGCCAAGGTCGAAGCGGAACTGGCCGAGAAGACCGCCATCCTGAAGGATGTCGAAGTCCGGGCCAAAGCCGCCGAGGACAAGGCCAAACGCCTTGAGGAGTCCGCCAAGGACGCCGGCGAAAAGGTCATCGTGGCTTCCGAGGCCAAGGTTGTCGAGTACATCGGCAAGGTCGACGAGCTGCTCAAGATGATCGAAGACGTCAAGAAGCACGGCGTGGTCACCGTCTCCGGCGGCGGCGCTGCCGCGGCTGACGGCGGCGCGGCCGGCGGTTCCGGCGAACCGGAAGTCGGCGGCGCGCCTTCTTCCGACTTCGGCTTCGGTTCCGACGCGTTCGCCACCGACAAGTGGTAGAAAATCGACTCCGGTCGATTGACGGGGAGGCCCTTTTAGGGCCTCCCTTTTTTTGTTGTATCCGGCGTAGGGGTTTTGAGAGTGCTTTTAAGATGTGAGGGAGCTAGTCAAAATGCGTTGCAATAATTTCTTTTAATTGTGCGATGGCGGCTGCAGGGAATTGTATAGATTGACTTTTTGCCATGGATATGGCGGTTTGGTGATCCATATGTGTCGATCTGTAAAAACTTTTCTTTGGCATTTGAAACCACGGTGAAAGTCGCATTGACTTCAGTGTGGTTCGTGTCCTTTTCAAGAGATATTGGTTTAAGATTTCGTACAATTGCCATTGTGACTCCCTGTGTTCGTGTGTGCGTGAAATTAGTCTTCCGGTCAAGTTCCCTCCCGTCGCGCCGTCGCCTCCTCGCGCAATCTGGCCAGGATCGCGTCGTAGCCCTCAGGCCGGTGGGGCCGCAGGCAGGGCGTGCAGTCCTTGACGCCCTTGATCATTTGGTGGTCCCCGCCGCAGTTCTCCAGAAAATACAGCGGGCAAAAACAAAACAGGCAATTAAAGGCCTCGGGGGCGGCCCCGGGGTGGCAGGGGAAATACCGGCAGGCGGCGTTGCGAAAGAAACGATGGCTGTTTTCCACGGGGGCTCCGGTTCGTCGGCACAAGGGTTGCAGTAACCCAGTCGCGTCAACGGATTGATCGAACCACGGGATAGCGCCATGGCCATAGCGACAACCAACACTACCGCACAGGATTTCCTGAAGAAAGCGGCTGCAAGTACGCCGGGATCGGGCAAGGCCAGGCTTGATCCCAAACTTTTCCAGAATATGCTGCAAAGCGGCTACGGGATCAACGGGGAAGTCGGCAAGAACAGCAAGCTCGCGATTCCCAAGGAGAATATGATCACCGGCCTGGAAATGCTGTCCTCCGGCGAGGGCACGGGCAAGGACGCGGCTCTGTCCATGCTTGGCTACCAGACCGACGCCAAGGCTTTGACGGCCATGGAGCAGGGCATGAACCAGGGCAATAGCCCTGGCCTGAGTCCTGGCCTGAGCCAAGGTATGGCCAGCTTCCAGGGCAGCGCCCTGGCCACGCTGTCGCGCATGGCCATGGAACAGGCGGCCGCTGGGCAGGCCGCCGGCCCGGCGTCTGGCGCGAGTGCGCCAGCCGTTGCTTCGGCCGACGCCGGAGGATCGAGCATCCGCCGGGCCGTTGACAAGTCGGCCGTGCGCATGGCCGTCAGCGCCTCGGCCCGCCATCCCGATGACCTTGGCCACCTTGGCCGGGTCAACCAGGCTTCCGGGCGGGGCGGCTTCACCAAGCGCGAGGAAGAACTGCTCCTAGCCGTCGCCGGCGCGGAAAACATCCTGGCCGAGACGACCCGGGTGGAGCAGGCCAAGGAAACGGCCGCCGTTTCCCGCAAGGTGCTGCCCTCGACCCTGGAGCATCAGGCAGGCCGGCTCTCCGCCCAGTACGAATCCAATTCCGAGATCGACTACATCGGCTACGACAGCCGGGGCGGCACCTCCTACGGCCAGTACCAGATCGCCTCCAAGACCGGCACCATGGACTATTTCCTGCGTTTCCTCGACGACAAGGCCCCGGACATCGCGGGGAAATTGCGCGCGGCCGGGCCGGCCGACACCGGCGGACGTTCCGGGCGGATGCCCGCGACCTGGAAGGCCGTGGCCGCCTCGGACCCCAGACGTTTCGAGGCCTTGCAGCATGAGTTCATCCGCTCCAACAACTATTCGCCGGCCGCCAAGTCCATCGTGCTGACCACGGGCGTGGACGTCACCAAGCGCTCCTACGCCCTGCGCGAGGTCTTGTGGAGCACGGCCGTGCAGCACGGCCCGGGCGGAGCCGAGCGCATCTTCACCCAGGCCATCGAAAAGGCCGAGGCCATGCCGGCGGGTCAGGATTTTGACAAGGCGGTCATCGAAGAGGTCTACCGCATCCGGGGCCAGAAGTTCTTCCGCCACAACAAGCGCGTTCGCGAGGCCGTGCAATCGCGCTTCCAGGACGAAAAGACCACGGCCATCGCCTTGCTCGACAGTCCGTCCGCCTAGTTCTCCCTGGACGGGACCTTTTACCGCGACGTCTCGCCGCGCGGCTTTGCCCTCGCGGCGATTTGTTGTAGCATGGGGCCATGACGCCGACGGACGCCAAGCCCGCCGAGGCCGGGGACGCTGTCAGCCTGTCGCGCAAGATCGACGGGCTACGCCGCTGTTTTGCCCTGTCGCGGCTCGTGGCCGAATCCCTGGACCTTTCCGAAGTGCTTGAGCGCATCATGACCACCTCGCGCCAGGCGCTTTGCGCCGAGGCGGCCAGCCTGCTGCTGGTGGACGACACGCCCGGCCCCGGCCAGGGCGAGCTGGTCTTCACCGTGGCCCAGGGGCCGGCCTGCCTGCCGCTACGGGCCGGATTCCGCCTGGCCCCGGGCCAGGGCGTGGCCGGCTGGGTGGCCGAGGCCGGGCAGCCCGTGCTCCTGGCCGACGCCTACGCCGATTCCCGCTTCAACCGCGACGTGGACCGCCAGACCGGCTATCGTACCCGCTCCATGCTGTGCGTGCCGCTCGTGTACCGCGAACGGGTCATCGGCGTGGTGCAGTGCATCAACAAGGCTGGCGGCGGCGAGTTTGGCCCCGACGATCTGGAGACCTTTTCCCTGCTGGCCGCCCAGGCCGCCGTGGCCATCGTCAACGCGCGCCTGCACGGCGAGGCCCTGGCCAAGCAGCGCATGGATTTCGACATGGAGGTGGCGGCCAGCGTCCAGCAGGGCTTTTGGCCCAAGGGCGCGCCGGCCCTGACCGGCTTCGACGTGGCCGGGGTGAGCCAGCCCTGCGACGCCACCGGCGGCGACTACTACGACTACCTCATGCGCCCGGGCGAACACGGGCAGCAGCATTTTCTGGTGGCCGTGGGCGACGTCACCGGGCACGGCATCCAGGCCGCCCTGCTCATGGCCAGCGTGCGGGCCTTTTTGCGTTCGCGCCTGCTGTCTCCGGGGGGGCCGGCCGCCATCGTCGGCGACGTCAACCGCCTGCTGGCCGAGGACATGGGCGTTTCGGGACGGTTCATCACGCTGTTTTTGCTGGAACTGCTCCCGGAAACCGGTGAGCTGCGCTATGTGCGGGCCGGCCATGACCCGGCCCTGCTCTATGACCCGGCCACGGACGAGTTTCAGGAACTCGGCGGCCGAGGTATCCCGCTGGGCATCGACGGCGACTGGCGCTATGAAGAGAATTTGGTCAAGGGGCTGCCGCCCGGCGGCGTGCTGGCCCTTGGCACCGACGGCATCTGGGAGGCCCGGGGCGTGGACGGGGAAATGTACGGCAAGACCCGTTTGCGCCACGCCTTGCGCCGGGCCGCGTCCCTGGACGCGGCCGGCGTCGCCCGCGAGGCGTTGGCCGATCTGGAAGCCTTCCGCCAGGGCGAACCCAGCCGCGACGACGTGACGCTGGTTGTGGTCAAGGCCTGGGCGAAGACGAAACACACGGAGGCAGCATGAAGTCGCGTATTGCCACGTTGGTTGTTCTGACGGCCGGGCTTGCCCTGGCCGGTTGCAGCAAGGAAGATCCCACGGGATTCCCCAAAGTCGATTACAACAAGGACGGCCGGGTCATTTTCGAGGAGCTGATCGTCGTCTTCCCGGACCTCACCGTCGAGGAGTTCCTGGCCGCCGACGCCGACGGCAACGGCACCCTCAGTGAACAGGAATACAACCGGTTCCGCGAAGCCCGCAAGGCCGGCAAGAAGCTTGACGCCGCCGCGCCGCCGGCTCCGGCCGCCAAACCCGCCGAGGCCCCGGCGCCCAAGCCGGCCGAACCGGCCGCCCCGGCCCCGGCTCCGGCCAAGGCCGCCGAGCCTGCTCCGGCCACCCCGGCGGTCGCACCGGCCCCGGCCGCGCCGTCGGCCGCTTCGGCCCCGGCCGCGCCGCCGTCCGCTTCGGCCCCGGCTGCCCCCGAAGTCGTGGAGACCGTGGTGGCCGAACCGCCGGCTCCCGCTCCTGCCCCCGCCCCGGCGGCCAAGCCGGCCGCGTCGTCGGAAAAGCCGGCTTCCCCGGCGACCAAGTCCGCTGCTGGAGCGGCCAAGGCTGCCGCGGCCGGCGGCACGACCCACACCGTGGCGCGCGGCGACACCCTTACGCGCTTGGCCAAGAAGTACGGCGTTTCGACCCAGGCCATCATGGAGGCCAACGGCATGAAAGACGCCGATCATCTGCAGCTGGGCAAGACCCTGACCATACCGGCCGCAGCCCAGTAAATCCCTTCTGATTCTCGGATGTTGCTCCGCCCCGCCGGGCTTCCGGCGGGGCGGCTACGCTCTTTCGGCCCCTCTTTTGAGGGGCTTGTCTTTTGCACGCGTTTGTTGCATGGATATACTGCAACCATCGGCGCGGTCCGTTTGTGGTCGATGTCTGATGTCCCGGTTGCGATTGCATGTTGCAACGGCATGATGGGTGGGCAGTTGTCGCTTTTCTGATGTTGTGGCGAGGATAAGCGTGAACCATTCCGTTATTGCCTATGCGTTGGTGGCGTTCTTATCATCGGTAACGACGTAAAGCGGCACGGCGTCGAATCTTTTCATCGCACCGTTGTCTTTGTAGGCTGTCATGCTGCGGAAAATATCCGTCGCCGAGCTCTCGCCCGGCATGTTTGTTGTCGATTCCGGCCTGTCCTGGCTGGAACATCCCTATCTTTTTGGCCATGAGGGCGAGATCAAGAGTCTGGCCGCCGTGCGCGAGATCGCCGAGGCCGGCTACACCGAAGCCTTCATTGACACCGAGCGCGGGACCTATGCCCAGGGCCGGTCGGCCGAGCCGAGCCTGGCCGAGCTGTTGGCCCGGGAGACCGAGCGTCCGGCCGAGCCGGCCGTGCCCCTGGAAGAGGAACTCGTGGCGGCCACGGCCGTCTACCAAGACTGCCTGTGCATCGCCCGCAGCGTGTTGGAGACGGTCCAGGCCGGCGGCGAACTGGACATGGACGAGCCGACGAGCCTGGTCGATGACGTCATCGCCAGCGCCGTGCGCAATTCCGACGCGCTTATCGCCCTGTGCAAGCTGCGGCGGCACGACGCCTACACCTTTACCCACGGGGTAAACGTGGCCGCGCTGTCCGTGGCCTTTGGCACGGCCCTTGGCCTTGACGCCCTGGGGCTGCGCGATCTGGGCTTGGCCGGGCTTTTCCACGACATCGGCAAGACCGGCGTGCCCGACGCCATCCTCAACAAGCCGGCCCGGCTCACGCCCGGGGAATTCGAGCAGGTCAAAAACCATCCGGGCTACGGTCGAACGCTCCTGGAAGGCCGGGGGCTGCCCGAGGCGGTGCTGCGCGGCGTGGCCGAGCACCACGAGAAGTGGGGCGGCACGGGCTACCCCCACGGCCTTGCCGGCGAGGATGTCCACCCTTACGGCCGCATCATCGGCGTGGCCGACGTGTTCGACGCCCTGACCTCCAGGCGGGCCTACAAGGACGGCATCCTGCCCACCAAGGCCTTGGGCGTGCTGTACGGGATGCGGGAGCGCGACTATCCGCCCGGACTTGTCGAACGCTTCATCAAGTTTATGGGGCCCTATCCCGTGGGCAGCTTCGTGCGTCTGGCCAGCGGCCACCATGCCTTTGTCAGCAAGTCCAATCCCGCCCGGCCGCTGTTTCCGGAGCTGCTCGTGGCCTTCGGGCCGGCCATGGTGCGGCTTACGCCCCGCAAGATCGAGGCCAAGCCCGACGCCTCCGGCAAGTCGCCCATCGTCGAGGTGGTGGACCCGGCTCTCCACGGCATTGAACCGCTGGAATTTCTCTGCCCGGCGGCGGGCTGAAGTCGGGCGGGTTCGCGGTTCGAACCCTGGACGCCGCGCAAGGTGCGACGCCCAGGGCTCCCTCCTGTCTTATGGGCCGGGAGGGGCGCTATTGCCTGTAGCGTCCAACCTCGGACTGGCCCAACATCGGCGGGATTGCCGTTTCTTTGGACTGCATGGCCTCGATCAAGTCCTTGAGGGCCTGGGCCTGGCTGGCCAGATCGCCTACGGCCATGGCCGAGTGCCCCATGGTCTCGGAGGTCTCCAGGGAAACCCGGTTGACGTCCTCCAGGCTGCGGTTGATTTCTTCACTGGCCGAGGACTGCTCTTCGGAGGCGGTGGCGATGGAGCGGACCTGATCGGTGGTGGTGTCGGCCAAAGTCACGATTTTTCGCAGGGCCTCGCCGGACAAGGTGGCCAGTTGCGTGGCTTCGGCGATGATTTTTTCGGAGCGCGCCACGTTGTTGATGTTTTTCCGTGTCCCTTCCTGAATTCCCCGTATGGCTTGGCCGACTTCCTTGGTGGCGGTCATGGTCTTTTCCGCGAGCTTCCTGACTTCGTCGGCGACCACGGCGAAGCCGCGTCCGGCTTCGCCGG
>ALAO01000180.1 GCA_000307955.1 Solidesulfovibrio magneticus str. Maddingley MBC34
TATTCCCCACTGCTGCCTCCCGTAGGAGTCTGGACCGTGTTTCAGTTCCAGTGTGGCTGATCATCCTCTCAGACCAGCTACCCATCGTAGCCTTGGTGGGCCATTACCCCGCCAACAAGCTAATGGGACGCGGACTCATCCAGATACGACAGCTTGCAAGCAGAGGCCGCCTTTCCCCCAACCGAAATTGGAGCGTATCCGGTATTAGCGGCAGTTTCCCGCCGTTATCCCGAATATCTGGGTAGATAATCCACGCGTTACTCACCCGTGCGCCGCTCTACTCAGGGACCGAAGTCCCCTTTCTCGCACGACTTGCATGTGTTAAGCACGCCGCCAGCGTTCAATCTGAGCCAGGATCAAACTCTCCAGTTTAAATCCTTATTAGCTGAAACCTAAGATTGCGTTGCCGCATCTTAAGCATGGCTTACAGAAATCACCCAACTCGCTATTTAATTGTCAAAGACCGCGTTGCTTCGCCGCCGTTGCCGGCGGTCAGCAGGAAGCGGCAAC
>ALAO01000181.1 GCA_000307955.1 Solidesulfovibrio magneticus str. Maddingley MBC34
AGCCCCTCCCGGCCGCCGGAGGCATCTTCTCTTCTCTTCTTATCTTCCCTCTACCCCTTGGCCGCTTCGGCCCCGGCGCGCAGGGCTTCGGCGTTTTTGGGGATGAGGTGGCTATAGTGCTTGGCGATGACGTGGGAGAGGCTTTCCTCGACCACGGCCAGCGGCAGCACGCCGGTGGCTTCGATAAACGCCCCAAGGGCCACCATGTTGGCCATGCGGGTGTTGCCCAGGCCATCGGCGATCTCGTTGCAGGCCACAGGCACCAGGCGCACGCGCGAGGCGTCGGCCAGGGCCGGGTCCACCAGCGAGGAGTTGACGACGAGCACGCCGCCGTCCACGAGCTGGGGCTGGAACTTGTCCAGGGACGGCCGGTTCATGATGATGAGGCTTTTGGGGTTGCGGATGATGGGCGAACCGATGGCGTCGTCGGAGACGACGACGGTGCAGTTGGCCGTGCCGCCGCGCATTTCCGGTCCGTAGACCGGGATGTAGGTGACGTTTAAGCCATGTTCCATGCCGGCGTAGGCCAAGAGGTTGCCGATGAGCATGACGCCCTGGCCGCCGAAGCCGGCGATGATCACGTCCTGGTAGAGGCTCACGGCTGTTCCTCCTTGGCCGCGTCCTTGAAGACGCCGAGCGGGAATTCAGGGATCATTTCCTTGCCCACGCGCTCGTTGGCGGCAACCGACGACATGCGCCAGTTGGTGGGGCAGGTGGCCAGAACCTCGACGAAGCCGAAGCCTTCGCCGTTTATCTGGGTCTCGAAGGCGCGGCGGATGGCGCGTTTGGTCTGGGCGATGTTTTTGATCGTGTTGACGGCGGTGCGGGCGCAGTAGGCCACGCCGCCCAAGGTGGCGATGATCTCGGACATGTGGATGGGGCCGCCTTCGCGCTCCATGCACCGTCCGGCGGGGCAGGTGGTGGTCTTCTGGCCCACCATGGTGGTGGGGGCCATCTGGCCGCCGGTCATGCCGTAGACGGTGTTGTTGACAAAGATGACGGAGATGCGCTCGCCCCGGTTGGCGGCGTGCATGATCTCGGCCATGCCGATGGAGGCCAGGTCGCCGTCGCCCTGGTAGGCGAAGACGAAGGCGTCTTTGCGGGCGCGCTTGACGCCGGTGGCCACGGCCGGGGCGCGGCCGTGGGGGGCTTCCACGGTGTCGACGAGGATGTAGTTGTAGAGGAAGACCGAGCAGCCGATTGAGCTGACGGCGATGGTTTTTTCCACCAGGCCGAACTCTTCCAGGCATTCGGCCACGATGCGGTGGACGACGCCGTGCTGGCAGCCGGGGCAGTAGTGGGTGGCCACGTCGGCCAGCACTTCCGGGCGAGTGAAAACGAGCTGTTCCGACATGTTAGGCCCCCTTCACAGCGGCGCGCACGGGCGCGTCGAAGTCTTCGGGCGTGGGCATGTTGCCGGGCAGGAAACCGAAGAATTCGGAATCGGCCAGGCCGCGCACGGCCAGACGCACGTCGTCGACCATCTGGCCGAGGTTGTGCTCGATGGTAAGAAACCGCTTGCCCTGCCCGGCCAGGTCGCGAAGGACCGCCTCGGGGAAGGGGAACAGCGTGATGGGGCGCAGCAGGCCCACCTTGAGTCCCTGGGCGCGCAGGGCGCGCACCGTGGATTTGACGATGCGGCCGATGGAGCCGTAGGCCACCACGACGAGGTCGGCGTCGGCGGTCTCGAAGGCCTCGTAGCGCACTTCGGTGGCCATGGCGGCGTACTTGTCGCGCAGGCGGATGTTCTGGCCGGCCAGGGCCCCGTCGTCGAGGAAGAGCGACTTGAGGATGCGCGGGGCGCGCTGTCCGCGTCCGGTGAGCTTCCAGTCCGCGCCTTCGGCCGGGTCGATGGGCAGGGGCTCGCGCCGGGCCACCGGCTCCTTCATCTGGCCGACGATGGCGTCGCCCAGGATGAGCACGGGATTGCGGTACTTAAACGCCAGCTCGAAGGCTTCGAAGGTCAGGTCGTAGCACTCCTGGCAGGAGCCGGGGGCCAGGACCAGGGTGCGGTAGTCGCCGTGGCCGCCGCCCTTGACCGACTGGAAGTAGTCGCCCTGGGACGGGCCGATGTCGCCCAGGCCCGGGCCGCCTCGGTTCATATTGACGATCACGCCGGGCAGATCGGAGCCGGCCATGTAGGAGATGGCTTCCTGCATGAGCGAGACGCCGGGGCTGGAGGAGGAGGTCATGGCCCGCACGCCGCAGGCGGCCGCGCCGAGCAGCATGTTGGCCGAGGCCACTTCCGACTCGGCCTGGACAAATTCGCCGCCGGCGGCCGGCATGGCCGAGGACAGCATTTCCGGGATGTCGTTCTGGGGGGTGATGGGATAGCCGAAGTAGCAACGGCAGCCGGCGTCCAGGGCGCCATGGCCGATGGCTTCATTGCCCTTGATGAAGATGCGTTTGGCCGACATCACTCGTTCTCCTTGGCTTTGCTTTTGGCCGTGCGCCAGACAGTGATGGCCACGTCCGGGCACATCTGGGCGCAGGAGGCGCAGCCCGTGCATGTGTCCATCGAGGCCTCGGGCAGTTCCGCGACCTTGTAGCCCTTGGCGTTGAAGCGCGAGGAGGCCACGATGATGGACTTGGGGCAGGCCTCGACGCAAAGCAGGCAGCCCTTGCAGCGCTGCTCGTCGATGACAATCCGCGACATCTGTTTCTCCTTGGCGGGCAAGGGATCGGCGCGCGCCGACAAAGGAACGCGCCCCGGCCCGAATGTTCAAGGCGGTGGGGAGACGCCAGACGGCTACAAGACCAACATGGCGTCGCCGTAGGAAAAAAAGCGGTAGCCGGAAGCCACGGCCTGCCCGTAGGCAGCCAGGATGGACTCTCTTCCGGCCAGGGCGGCCAGCATAATCACCAGCGATGATCCAGGCAAATGGAAATTCGTGACCATCCCGTCCACCACGGCGAAGCGGTGGCCCGGGTGGATGAAGATGTCGGTGAAGCCGGCGAAGGGGCCAAAGGCCCCGGCCTCGCGGGAAGCGCCCTCCAGGGTCCGGGCGGCGGTGGTGCCCACGGCGATGACCGGCCGGCCCTCGGCCTTGGCCCGGGACACGGCCGAGGCCGCCTCGGGCGACACCTCGATCCACTCCTTGTGCATAACGTGGTCGCGCAGATCCTCCACCCGCACCGGCGAAAAGGTGCCCAGGCCGACGTGGCAGGTGACGGCGGCCAACCCAAAACCGCGCCCGGCCAGGCGCGCCAGGAGTTCCTCGGTGAAGTGCAGGCCGGCGGTGGGCGCGGCGGCGCTGCCGAGTTTGTCGTCGCGGGCGTAGACGGTCTGGTAGGTCTCGCGGTCGGCCGCGTCGTCGGCCCGGCGGATATAGGGCGGCAGGGGCACATGCCCGATGCGCGTGAGGATGGCCGGCAGCTCGCCGCGCCAGGACAGGGTCACCTCGGTATGGCCAAAGGCCCCGCGCGAGACGGCGGTGACGGCCAGATCGGGCGCGAAGTCGATGCGGTCGCCGGGCCTTGGCGGCCGGGAGACGCGCAGCAGCCCCGAGGCCGGGGCGTGGGTCCAGCCGGTGGCCGGATCGGTTTGCGGCCTAAGTAGCGCCACGGGGGTGAGGAGCAGGAATTCGGCCGCGCCGCCGGTGGGGCGTTTGCCGAGAAGCCGCACCGGGGCGACCTTGGTGTTGTTGACGACCAGCAGCGCGCCTTCGGGGAGCAGGTCCGGCAGATCGGCGAACACGCGGTGAGCCACGCTCCCGGCGGCCCGGTCAAGGACCATAAGGCGGCAGGCGTCGCGGACCTCGCACGGCCGCTCGGCGATCAGGGCCTCGGGCAGCTCGAAATGGTAGGAAGCGAGCAGGTCTTCAAGAGCGGGGGGAGCGGGGGGCGCTTTGGCGTCGGTCACGGCGAATCCTTGGGAAAAAGCGGCGAGGCGAAAAGCGGCGGGTCGGATGGCCCGGCCCGCCGCTGCATTGGCTGAGGGCGTCGCGCTCTAACGACGCGTCCGCGAAAAGCGCATAGGGTGTTTCGTCAGTAACAGCTTAAAACCATTGTTTTTTTGAAAAACACTAGCGTATTTTTCAAGGGGCGCGAGGCTAGGCTTCCATGGCGACGTCGCCGTTAAGGACCGCGATCACGTCGCTGATGATCCGCTCGGCCTGTCCCTCGGGCACCTGGCAGGTGCCGACGTTGCGATGGCCGCCGCCGCCGTAGGCCAGCATCAAACGGCCGATGTCCACGGGGTTTTTGCGGTCGAAAATCGACTTGCCGACGGTGAGCACCACGTTCTGCTTGGCCTTGCCCCAGATGACCTGGACGCTGACCTCGGCGTTGGGGAAAAGCGCATAAGCCGTGAACCGGTTGCCGGTGAAAATCTCTTCCTGCTCGCGCAGGTCAATAAGCAGCACCTTGCCGATCAGCTTGGAACGCTCCCGCAGCATGCCCGCGAACTGCTCCTCCTGCTCGAAATAGCGCTTCACCCGCTCGGCCACGTCGGGATCGGCCAGAATGGCCTCCACGGGCTGGGTGCGGCACAATTCCACCAGATGCATCATGAGCTGGTAATTGCTGATGCGGTAGTCCCGGTAGCGGCCAAGGCCGGTGCGCGGGTCCATGAGGAAGCTTAGGAGAATCCAGCCGGTGGGCTTGGCCACTTCCTCGGGCCGCAAATCGCCGCTGTCGCAGCGGTCGACGTAAGCCAGCATCTCGTCGAAACGGGCGGGGAAACGGTCATGGCCGCCGTAGTACTCCCAGATGACCCGGGCGCAGCTCGGCAGGGGCTTGGACACGCCGGTGAATTCGATGTCGCCCAGCCGGTCGGCCTCGCTGGTGTGGTGGTCGAACCACAGCCCGCAGCCCGGGGCGTAGGGCACGTTGGCCAGAATGTCGTTAGGTCCGCACTCCACCTTGCCGTCCTGGACGTCCTTGGGATGCACGAACACCCACTCGTCCATGACGCCGGCTTCCTTGAGCAACACCGCGCAAATCAGTCCGTCGAAATCCGAACGCGTCAAAAGCCGCATGTCCCCTTCCTCCTTGGCTCGCCGCCGCCCGATGCGGCATCGTTGTGTCTAGCCCAAGGGCCGCCACGAGGCAACCGGGCAGACCCGGGCCGAGCCGATATTTCCTTTGCCAAGGAGCCGGTTTTCCGTTGTGATGCGGCCATGCCGATACCCCCGACGCCCGGCGGCCCTCCGGCCAGCCTCGAAGATCTGCAGCAGCTCCTTTTGCACGTCGCCAGCGCCCGTCGGGCCGCCGCCGCCGCCATCCTGGCCGGCCGGCCCGTGCCGCCCGAGGCCATGGCTGAAATCTCCCGCCTTACCGCCGACCTTCGCCGCTGCGCCGGCCGCGACCATGTCGCCGCCCTGAGCCACAGCGAAGACGCCAGCCTGCGCCTCGACCTCGGCCCGGAAATGGAACAACTCGAAAACGACGTCCTCTACCTTGAGGACGGCCGCGAAGCCCTGCGAAAACGCCTGGGCAAACGCCGGCCCGGCCTGGGCGACGCCGTGCGGCGCGGCCTCAAGGCCATTGCCGGCGAAACCTTCAACACGCTTCTCTGCGATGCCGACGCCCTGTTCCGTCCGGCCGGCCACCGGCTGGCCACCAGCTTCCAGCCGGCCTGGAACGCCGTGGCCGCCGGCCGCTTCGCCATGGCCCGAAGCCGCCGCCCCGTGCTGTGGTCCGACGCGCCCCTGCCAAGCCTGCTCGCCCGGGCCGCCCTGCCGCCCCAAACTTTCGCCTACGCCGGGTCGCTGGGCCGAGAGTGGCAAACCGCTGCCGGCGACCAAGGCCAGGCCGCCCTGTCCCGGGAAAAACACGAACTGACCCAGGCCATGGCCGAACGCATCACCAGCCTCATGGCCTCCTCGGACCGGCTGCCCTTTCTCTGGGTCGGCTCGGGCCTGCAACTGTGCCAGGGCGAAATCAGCATCGCCCGCCAGGACGCCGCCCGCTCCATCGACGAAGACGACTCGCTCACCCTGCTTGAGCACATCCACGACGCCGTGGACGCCATCGACCCCCAGCGCCAACACTTTCGCGTCGACGACGACGGCTATGACGTGACCATCACCCCCACCTCGGCCAACCGCGACCTCTGGAACGACTTCTCCCCGGCCGAAGGCCTGCGCAACATCGACCAGGCCCTGGGCCTCGACCTGGCCACAGGACCGCACCTCGTCTGCGCCGCCGGCTCCCCAGGCGTCGCCCTCCTGGCCGCCCTGGCCGCCCATACGCCCAACCTGCGGGCCATCCTCGTCACCGACCGCGACGACCTCGCCGCCCGGGCCACCGAACTCTGCCGGCACGTCGCCATCGTCCGCCACCCCGATACCGTGGCCTCGATTTTGTCGGCTGGTTCGCCCTAGTAAGTAGAAGAGAAGAGCGGGCTCTGCCCGCACCCGCCGGGGGCCTTAGGC
>ALAO01000182.1 GCA_000307955.1 Solidesulfovibrio magneticus str. Maddingley MBC34
CCCCCCGAAAGGGGAAAGGTTTTAGGGGGGCGAGACGGCTTGGCGCACTGGTCGGCCGGGCCTTGGGATCAACAACAAAAGCCGGCCCGCTCCCGTTCTGGGGCGGGCCGGCTTGTTTCGTTGATTGGGCTTGCCGGCGGCCGTTGCCGCGCTCCTGCCTACTGCCGGACCTTCTTGCCGGCCGGCGGCGCGGGCGCGTCGGTCTGGGTGGCGAAAAAGCCGCTGCTGTAGGCCATGGCCTCGCTGGCACAGACCTTGATGGCGTCGAGCTCCAGCCCGAGCTGCCGGGTCAGGTCGGCCAGGCGGGGCCAGTCCGCGTCCTCAATGCACTCGGCCAGGTCGAGCAGGGGTTGGTATTCGTTCTGGGCGTCGCGGCGAAGAGCCGACTTGAGCTTTTCGTCCAGGGGCAGATGCTCGGCTACCTGCCGCATGGGCAGGCCCAGGATGGCGTCGAGGAGGGAGAAAAGCCCGAGCAAAAACAGCGTACCCGGGTTGAAGTCCCAGAAATCGTAGCGCGTGGTCACCAGCTCCATGAGCCTGGCCCGCTGCAGGGACAGCTCGGCCAGCTCGCGCGGCATGTCGCCGCCCTGGGCCATGTCGGCCAAAAGCACCGCCCGCAGCCAGTTGCGGATCTTGATGCTGCCCAGGATCATGATGGCCTGCTTGATGGACTGGATTTTCTGCGGCAGGCCGAAGGCGGCGCTGTTGAGGTAGGACAACAGCCGGAAGCTCACGGACACGTCGGCGGAAATGGCCTCGGCCAGGGCGTCCACGTCCGGGTCCTCGGATTCGATCAGCCGCAAAAGCTGGAAGCGGCTCATCTGGTGGGAGGTGAGCTTGCGCTCGGACACCAGCTCCGGTTCCTTGAAAAAGCGGCCCTGGAACACGGCGAACCCGGCGGCCTTGAGTTTTTCGAAGGTGTCGAGGCTGCCCACCCGGGAGGCCCACAGCAGGGCTTTGCCGCCCTTATTGCGGGCGGCGACAGGGGCCGGGTCGCCGTCGCAGGCGGCGTCGAAGCACCACACGTCGGCCAGGGCGGCCAGTTCGGCCAGCTCGGGGTGTCCCGCGCCCACGTCCACGGCCAGGCTGTAGCCGTCGGCCCGAAGCCGGGCGGCCAGCTCGACGACCTCCTTGGGCCGCGAGACCTGACCCACGAATTTCACCACGCCGTGGGCCGGCGGCAGGGCATAAGGGGCCTGGGCCAGGAAGCCGGCTTCCTCAAAGGGCACGGCCACTTTCTTGCCGCGCTCCACGGCGCTTTGCACGCCCATGTAGGACGTGGAGGCCAGGGAACCGGCCAGATGCTCCTGATCGGCGAAGCAGGCCAGGGCCGAGCAGGCGTCGGCGCCGCCCTGGATCTCGTAGCCCCACAGCTTGCGCTTGACGTCGAACAAGGCCTGTTTGGTGAAGAAAAACGGACTGGCGCCGGACTGGCCGTTGTCGCTCATGGTCGACCCCGATGCGGTTTCGCGGTTGGAGGGCGGCGAGACTTTTGCCAAACATGCCCCAGCCGGAGCGGTTTGACAACGGCTTTTGCGTTCATGGCCGGGTTGCCCGGGCCGTGTTTCAGAGGCTGGGGAAAATACGGCGTTGCCAAGCCCGGTTTCGGCAGTGCGGCGGGCGCGGCGTTGCGGACGCCGCGCCCGCCGCATGTACGGCATAACAGCGATTAAGTTTTAAAATACAAGCTATATCATCACGATAGATCTTGTTGCGGCGGCGTTAAAGGAGGCGGATCGGCCTCAGGCGTCAGCGGCCAGGGGCAGGCGAAAGGCGAAGACCGAACCGTGCCCGGGCTCGCTTTCCACCTCGATGGCCGCGCCGTGGGCGAACAGCACGGCCCGCACCAGGGAAAGTCCCAGGCCCAGTCCCCGTTCGGAGCGGCTGCGGTCGGCCCGGTAGAGGCGGTCGAAAATGCGGGACTGGTCCTCGGCGGCGATGCCCTGGCCGGTGTCGGCCACCCGCACGGTCACGGACGCGTCTTCCCGGGCGACGGCCACGGTCACCCGGCCGCCGGTCGGGGTGTACTTGACGGCGTTGTCGATGAGGTTGGCCAGCACCTGGCGCAGGCGGTTGGGGTCGGCCAGGACGGGCAGGGGGCCGTTAGCGGCCACGGAAAGGGCCACGCCCTTTTCCTCGGCCACGTATTCGTAGAGTTCGACCGCCTCGGCCGCCAGCCGGGCCATGTCGGCCGCCTCCAGGCGCAGGCGCATGGCCCCGGTCTCGGCTTCGGAGATGTCCATGAGCGCCCCGAGCATGGCGACCATGCGCCGGGTTTCCTCGGCGCAGTCGAGCAGGGCCTCGCGCAGTTCGGCCGGGTCGCTTTTGACGGCCACGGCCATTTCCACGGCGGCCAGGGTGCGGGTGGCCGGGGTGCGCAGGTCGTGGGCCACGTTGTCCAGCGCCTCGCGCATACCGGTGATGAGCGTGCGGATCTTGTCCAGCATGGCGTTGAAAAGCCGGGCCAGCTCGCTTAATTCGTCGCCGGCCCCGACTTCCGGCACCCGGGCGTCCATGCGGCCGGTGTCGATGGCCCGCACCGTGTCGATGAGGTCTTTTAAGGGCGTGAGCACCCGCCGGGCCAGGACGAAGCCGGCGGCCAGCCCCAAAAGTGCCACCGGCAGCATGATGCCGGCGAAAATGACCCGAAACCGGGCCAGCAAGCCCTCGCGCTCGCTGGCGTCCTTGCCGATGGCCACCGAGCCGCCGCCGGGAAGCGCCCGACAGCCGATTTCGATCAGTCCCCCCTCGGGGTCCGGGCCGGGCATGAAATCCCACTGCACCGACGGCCCCGGGACCAGGGGCAGGGGGTTGGGCAGGGGGGCGGTGTCATCCGGGGCCTGGCTGAAGAGGATGTTGCCGTCCGGCCCGGTCACCCGCAGCAGGTATTCCTCCACGTCGATGTTTTCCCGCTCCAGACGCAGGAAATCGAGCAGCCCGGCCAAGCCCTTTTTCTGGCTGACGGAAACGTATTCCCGCAGCTTCTGGGTCATGGCCGCCCGGTCGCCCTCGCGCACCGCGCCCGAAAGCAGGGAATAGGCCAGGATGAACAGCACCAGGGCGCTGCAGATGAAGATGCAGGAGTACAGCGCCGTCAGGCGCAGGGTGGTGGAGCGAAACAGCGGTTGGCTATTCCTTGAGAACATAGCCGACCCCGCGCAGGGTATGGAGCATCTTCCGGTCGTAGTCCCGGTCGATCTTGTTGCGCAGCCGGCAGACAAGGACGTCCACGAGGTTGGTCTGGGGGTCGAAGTGGTAGTCCCAGACGTGCTCCATGATCATGGTCTTGGACAGCACCTTGCCGGGATTGCGCATGAAGTATTCAAGCAGGGCGAATTCTCTGGGCTGGAGCTGCACGGCCGTCTCGCCCCGGGACACCTCCCGGGTGAGCAGGTTCATGGACAGCTCGCCCACGGTCAGCCGCGTGGGTTCGGACGCGCTGGTGGAACGGCGGATCAGTGCCTGGACCCGGGCCAGGAGTTCGGCGAAGGAGAAGGGCTTGGACAGGTAGTCGTCGCCGCCGGTTTCCAGGCCCCGCACCCGGTCCTCCACCGACCGCTTGGCCGAGAGGATGATGATGGGCGTCATGATCTTGCGGCGGCGCAGTTCCTCGATGACCTGCAACCCGTCGAGGCCGGGCAGCATGACGTCGATGATGGCCACGCAGTAAGGCTCGGTGGCGGCCAGATGCAGTCCGTCGGGGCCGTTTGCCGCGTGGTCCACGGCAAACCCGCTCTGGCGCAGGCCTCCCAAAATGAAGGAGGCGATTTTCTCGTCGTCCTCGACGAGGAGGATTCGCATGACAGGGGCGTCCTTTGCTCTGTGGGCGGGCTGGGCAAGGCTGTCCGGCCGCCGCTCTGGATGCGTCGAGGTATACATAGAACTCCCCATAATGACCAGCGCCCGCCCCGGCTATGGATTTCCCGCGTTTTTCAGATTTGTAATTACCGCGAAAGGGTGGTGTAACAAGGCGAAATCGCGAAAGAAAACTATTTCAATCCTGTAATGCGCGGGTAAGCGACGGGAAAGGGACGGGGGCCTAGACCGTTCCCATCGACACGGCGGCCCAGTGCCCCGGTCGATTCGGGGGGGACCCGTGTTTCGGGAATCAGCCCGGTCAATTGGGGGAGCGCCAGAAACCGCCTGCCACTTTTAAAGGAGCCCATACTCATGAAAAAGATCGTCATCTTCACCGTCGTGTCCTGCCTGCTCGCCACCTCCATGGCCTTCGCCGGCACCAAGAAAAAGACCAAGAAGACCACCAAGAGCGACAGCTACTCCGTGGTCGACGTGCTGAAGGCCAAGAAGAAGGCCAAAAAGACCACCACCCCCGCCAACTAGTTTCGGCGGTCTTTCCGAGCAGCCATGGATCGGGCACGGCCCGGAGCATGCGTTGACGATAAAGCCCCTGCTTGCGCGGGGGCTTTGTTTTTTGCGCGGGGGAGAAGGGGGGGGCGCGGCGGCGACACTAGGCTCCGCAGCCGGCCAGCCGTTTCTTGAAGCCGGCGCAGGACTCGTAGCCCAGGGCGGCGTAGAAGGCGTGGGCCTCGCGGCGGGCCGGGCCGGACACCAGCATGGCGTAGGAGCAGTCGCGCTGGCGTGCCCAGGCTTCCAGGGCGTCCATGAGCAGCCGGCCGATGCCGAGCAAGCGCCAGGCCGGAGCCACGACGACGTTTTCCACCACCAGAAACGGCCGGCAGGCCCCGACGATGTCCGGGCACAGGAAGCCGCAGGCCGCGCCGGCAAGCCGTCCGTCGTGGCGCGCCCCCAGCACCCGGGCGTCCGGGTTGGCGGCCAGGGCGGCATGGGCCGCGCCCAGACGGTCCGGCGGCGTGCCGTGTCCGGTCAGTTCCCGCAGGAGCGCGGCCAATTGCGGCAGATCGTCTTGAGTGATGTCGGCGACGTCCATGGCGGCCCTCCTTGGCCGAAAAAAAGGGGAGCGGCCGGCGCTCCCCTTATGGGCAATCAGCGGCCCGTGCCGCATGTCATGTTCCTGCTTGCGCCGCCCCCCCTTAACCATTTTCTTCATGTGGGGGGTCCGGGGGCCTCAGGCCC
>ALAO01000183.1 GCA_000307955.1 Solidesulfovibrio magneticus str. Maddingley MBC34
TGGAAAAGGGCCTGCGCTTCGCCATCCGCGAAGGCGGCCGCACCGTCGGCGCGGGCGTCGTGTCGGAGATTGTGGAGTAATATCATGGTTTCCATGCAAAATGATCGCATCCGTATCAAATTGAAGGCCTACGACTACCGCATCCTGGACAAAGCGGTGGCCGAGATCGTGGATACCGCCCGCAACACCGGGGCCGGCGTGGCCGGGCCCATCCCGTTGCCCACGGACATCCACAAGGTCACGGTCAACCGCTCGGTTCACGTCGACAAGAAGTCCCGTGAACAGTTCGAGATGCGGGTTCACAAACGTCTCCTGGACATTATGGAGCCCACGCAGCAGACCGTGGACGCGCTCGGGAAACTGAGCCTTCCTGCCGGTGTTGACGTGGAAATTAAGCTCTAAGGAAGGGTTGGCATGGCTGCCACGCTTGGAATTCTTGGCCGAAAACTGGGCATGACCCGGGTATTCGGCGACGACGGCTCAATCATTCCGGTCACTGTCATTCAGGCCGGACCCTGCCCCGTCACCCAGGTCAAGAACCTGGAAAAAGACGGGTACAACGCCATGCAGATCGGGTTCGACGAGATCCCGGAACGCAAGGTCAACAAGCCCGAGAAGGGCCATCTGGACAAGGCCGCTCGCGGCTACTTCCGGGTGCTTAAGGAAATCCGCCTGGACGGCCCCGTGCCGTTCGAGCAGGGCATGGACGTGACCGTGGACATCTTCGCCCCGGGCGAGATCGTCAAGGTCACGGGCACCTCCATCGGTAAGGGGTTTGCCGGCGTCATGAAGCGCTGGAACTTCGCCGGTCTCAAAAAGACCCACGGCACCGAGAAGGCCCATCGCTCCGGCGGTTCCATCGGCAACAACACCGAGCCCGGCAAGGTCATGAAGGGCAAGAAGATGGCCGGCCACATGGGCGCGCGCACGGTGACCGTGCCGAGCATCACCGTGGTCGACGTCCGCCCTGAAATGAACCTGATCCTGGTCAAGGGACAGATTCCCGGCCCGCGCAACGGCGTGGTCGTGGTTCGGAAGCAGGGGTAACGGGGGCAAGCCATGGCAAACGTCAAATTGTTCAACCAGGGCTGCCAGGAAATCGGCACCGTCGATCTGGCCCCCGAGGTTTTTGAAGTCGAAGTGCAGCCCGAACTGCTGCACCTCGTTGTCCGCGCCCAGCTGGCCGCCAAGCGCGCCGGCACCCACAGCGTCAAGACCCGCGCCTATGTCAGCGGCGGCGGCAAGAAGCCCTGGCGCCAGAAGGGCACCGGCCGCGCCCGCGCCGGCTCCACCCGTTCGCCCCTGTGGCGCGGCGGCGCCGTTGTCCACGGGCCCCAGCCCAGGGACTACACCTTCAAGGTGAACCGCAAGGTCCGCCAACTGGCTCTGCGCATGGCCCTTTCGGCCAAGCTCGTGGAAGACCAGCTGGTGCTGCTGGACGCCATCGCTTTTCCGGAAGTCAAGACCAAGCTCATGGCCAAGGTCGTTTCCGACTTCAGCTGGAAAAAAGCCTTGATTGTTCTGCCCGAGTCGGATAACAATCTCGAGCTTTCCGCCAGAAACCTTCCTGGCATCAAGGTCGTGCGGCAGGACATGCTTAACGTATATGACGTCCTCCTGCACGATCATGTTGTCATGATGAAGGACGCGGCGCTCAAGGTCCAGGAGAGGCTCGGTCATGGAATACGCTAACATCCTTTTGAAGCCGGTTATTTCCGAGAAGGCCACGATGGTGAAGGACGCCGCCAACCAGGTGGTGTTTTTCGTCCACCCCGCCGCCAACAAGATCGAGATCGCCAAGGCTGTGGAAAAGGCTTTCTCCGTCACGGTCAAGGGCGTGCGCGTGGTCAAGCACAAAAGCCTCGCCCGTTCCCGTATGGGACGCGTGACCGGCCGGATCCCGGGCTACAAGAAAGCCTATGTGACCCTGGCCCAGGGCGATAAAATTGAGTTCTTCGAAGGGGTGTAGACATGTCCATCCGCAAGCTTAAGCCGACCTCGGCCGGCCGCCGGTTCCAGACGGTGTCTACCTTCGAGGAGATCACCCGCACCGAGCCGGAGAAGTCCCTTACCGAGGGCATTACCTCCTCGTGCGGCCGCAACTGCTACGGCCGCATCACTTCGCGTCGTCGCGGCGGCGGCAACAAGCGCCTGTACCGCATCATCGACTTCAAGCGCGACAAGTTCGGGGTTCCGGCCAAGGTCTTCTCCATCGAGTATGACCCCAACCGTAGCGCCCGTATTGCGCTTTTGCATTACGCTGACGGTGAAAAACGTTACATTTTGGCGCCGGTCGGCATCAAGGTGGGCGACATGATCACCGCCGGCGACGCCGCCGACATCAAGCCGGGCAACGCCCTGCAGCTCAAAAAGATCCCGGTCGGCACGCTGCTGCACAACATCGAGCTGAACCCGGGCCGCGGCGGCCAGATGTGCCGCGCCGCCGGCACCTACGCCCAGCTCGTGGCCAAGGAAGGCAAGTACGCCCTGCTGCGGCTGCCTTCGGGCGAAGTGCGCAACGTCCTGTCCACCTGTCTGGCCACTGTCGGCCAGGTCGGCAACGTGATGCACGAGAACATCTCCATCGGCAAGGCCGGGCGTAACCGCTGGCTTGGCAAGCGCCCCGAAGTTCGCGGCGTGGCCATGAACCCGGTTGACCATCCCCTCGGCGGCGGCGAGGGCAAGAGCTCCGGCGGTCGTCACCCGGTCACCCCGTGGGGCAAGCCGACCAAGGGCTACAAGACCCGCAACAAGAAAAAGCCCTCGTCCAAGCTTATCGTCAAGCGGCGCGGACAAAAGTAAGAGGAAACGCCTATGCCTCGTTCACTCAAAAAAGGTCCGTTCGTGGACGATCACTTGGAAAAGAAGGTCGCCTACGCCCTGGAGAACAAGGATCGCCGCGTGATCAAGACTTGGTCGCGCCGGTCGATGATCCTGCCCGAGATGGTTGGTCTGACCTTTGCCGTGCACAACGGGAAAAAGTTCATTCCGGTTTTTGTCTCCGAGAACATGGTCGGGCACAAACTCGGCGAGTTTGCCCCTACGCGGACCTTCCACGGCCATGCCGCGGACAAGAAAAGCAAAGTGAAAAAGTAGTCGGGGCGACCACCCCGTCGGGACAAAACCATGGAAGCCAAAGCCATCGCCAAGTACATTCGCCTGTCGCCCCAGAAGGCGCGGCTCGTCGCCGCCAACATCCTCGGCCGGCCGGTCGAGGAGGCCATGAACATACTGAAATTCACCCCCAAAAAGTCGGCCAAGATCATCGGCAAGGTGCTCCATTCGGCCGTGGCCAACGCCGAGCAGATCTCCGGGGTGGATATCGACAACCTTACGGTCAAGCAGGTGATCATCAATCCCGGGCCGACCCACAAGCGGATCATGACCCGCTCCATGGGCCGCGCCTTTAGGATCGTCAAGCGCACGAGCCATATCACCGTCGTTGTGGCCGAGAACTAGGAGCGACACATGGGACAGAAAGTTCATCCCTACGGATTTCGCCTCGGATACAACAAGAACTGGCTCTCGCGTTGGTTTTCCAAGAAGGATTACCCGGAGTTCGTTTTCGAGGACAATAAGATCCGTAAGTTCGTCAAGAAGAGCCTGTACCACGCCGGGATCTCGAAGATCGAGATCGAACGCGCCGGCGGCAAGATTCGCCTGATCATCCACACCGCCCGGCCCGGCATCGTCATCGGCCGCAAGGGCACGGAGATCGAAAAGGTTCGCGGCGACCTCAAGCAGCGCTTCGGTCGGGAATTCACGGTGGAGGTCAACGAAATCCGCCGTCCCGAAATCGACGCCCAGCTCGTCGCCGAGAACATCGCGCTGCAGCTTGAGCGCCGCGTGGCCTTCCGCCGGGCCATGAAGCGCACGGTCGGTCTGTCGCGCAAGTTCGGGGCCGAGGGCATCAAGGTCTCCTGCGCCGGCCGCCTGGCCGGGGCGGAAATCGCCCGCTCCGAATGGTACCGCGACGGCCGGGTGCCCCTGCAGACCCTGCGCGCCGACATCGACTACGGCTACGCCATCGCCAAGACCACCTACGGCGTCATCGGGGTCAAGGTCTGGATTTTCAAAGGCGAGATTTTGGATCATGAGGTGGAAGCGTAATGTTGGCTCCCAAAAAAACCAAATTCCGGAAGATGCAAAAGGGCCGCCTGCGCGGTCCCGCCCTGCGCGGCGCCAGCATCGACTTCGGTGAAATCGGCATCAAGGCAATGGAGCACGGCAAGCTCACCAGCCAGCAGATCGAATCCGCCCGTATCGCCATCATGCGCCACATCAAGCGCGGCGGCAAAGTCTGGATTCGCGTCTTCCCGGACCGCGTGCGCACGGAAAAGCCGGCTGAAGTCCGTCAGGGCAAAGGCAAAGGCTCCCCGGTGGGCTGGTTCGCTCCGGTCAAGCCCGGTCGCGTGCTCTACGAGATCAAGGGCGTGGACATCGAGACCGCCAAGGAAGCGCTGACCCGGGCCCAGCACAAGCTGCCGATCAAGACCAAGATTGTGGTCAAGGAGGGCTTGTAGCCATGAAGACCGCCGAACTGCGCGATCTCGACGTCGAGGCCCTGGGCAAGAAGCTGAGCGAGTCCCGCGAGGAACTCTTCAAGCTGCGCTTCCAGCACGCCACGGCTCAGCTGGAAAAGACCCACCGTCTGCGTGAAGTCCGCAAGGACATCGCCCGCATCATGACGGTGCAAAATGCAAAGAAGCGTCAAGGCTAATCGGGGATCACCATGGAAGAACAGAAAAGCAATCGTCGGGTGCTGACCGGCGTCGTGGTCTCCGACAAGGCCGACAAGACCATCGTGGTCATGGTCGAGACCCTGGTGAAGCATCCGTTGTACAAAAAGTACATCCGTCGCCGCAAAAAGTTCATGGCGCACGATCCGCAAAACGACTGTGGCATCGGGGATACCGTGAGCATCATCGAGCATCGGCCGCTGTCCGCCCGTAAGCGGTGGCATCTTGAAAAAATCATGGAAAAAGCGGTCTAGGAGCTCGACATGATTCAGGTTGAATCCAATCTCGATGTGGCGGACAATTCCGGCGCGAAACGAGTGTGCTGCATCAAGGTGCTCGGCGGCTCCCGTCGCCGTTACGCCACGGTGGGCGACATCATCGTCGTGTCCGTCAAGGACGCCCTGCCCAATTCCAAAGTGAAGAAGGGCGCCGTGATGAAGGCTGTTGTGGTTCGGACCAAAAAGGAAGTCGGCCGCGCCGACGGTTCCTACATCAAGTTCGACTCCAACTCCGCCGTGCTGCTGTCCAGCCAGGGCGAGCCGGTCGGAACCCGTATCTTCGGACCGGTCGCGCGTGAGCTGCGGCAGAAAAACTTCATGAAAATCGTGTCGCTGGCTCCTGAAGTCCTCTAGGGCTTCCCACGCGCATCGAGGACGACATGAAAACCTATCGGATTCGTAAAGACGACAAGGTGATGGTCATCGCCGGCAAGGACAAGGGCAAAGTGGGCAAGATCCTCAAGATCCTGCCCAAGCGCAACGCCGTGCTGGTGGAAAAGGTGAACCAGGTCAAGCGCCACACCAAGGCCAATCCCTACGCCAAGACCCCCGGCGGAATCATCGAGAAGGAAGCGCCGTTGGACATCTCCAACGTGGCTCTCTTGTGCGAAGGTTGCGCCAAGCCGGCCAAGGTCGGCTACAAATACACCGCTGATGGCAAGAAGGTTCGCTTCTGCAAGAAGTGCAACCACGAAATCGCCTAGCGTCAAAAGGAAACGGTATGACCCGCCTGGAACAAATCTATGCCGAGAAGGTAGCCCCGGAGCTGAAGAAAGAGTTCGGGTACACTTCCAGCATGCAAATCCCCCGGCTTTCCTTTGTCTCGCTCAACATGGGTTTGGGCGAAGCGAGCAACAACAATAAGCTCATCGAGGAAGCCGTGGTCGAGCTGACCGCCATCGCTGGACAAAAGGCCGTGATTACGCGCGCCAGAAAGTCCATCGCGGCCTTCAAGCTCCGGGAGGGCATGCCGGTGGGGTGCCGTGTGACCCTTCGCCGGGATCGGATGTGGGATTATCTCGACAAACTCATGAATTTTGCCCTGCCTCGGGTTCGCGACTTTCGCGGCGTGCCTGACCGTGGATTCGACGGACGCGGCAATTTCACCCTCGGTATCCGGGAGCACAGCATTTTCCCGGAAATCAACGTGGATCGCGTCGAGCACGTCAAGGGCATGAACGTCACCATCGTCACCACGGCCACAGCCGACAAGGAAGGCAAGATGTTGCTCGACCTGCTCGGCATGCCGTTTAAAAAGTAAGGAGAACGGACGTGGCCCGTAAATCTTTGATGGTGAAAGCCAGCCGCAAACCGAAGTTTTCCACGAGGGGATACAATCGTTGCCCCATCTGTGGTCGTCCCCGGGCGTATCTGCGCAAGTTCGGCGTCTGCCGTATTTGTTTCCGTAACATGTCGCTGACCGGCGAAATGCCCGGCGTGCGCAAGTCGAGCTGGTAAGGAGAAGGACGCCATGTCGGTGACCGATCCCATTTCCGATATGCTGACCCGCATCCGCAACGCCCACCGGGCGTTGCACGCGGACCTGTCGCTTCCCACGTCCAAACTGAAGGCCGCCATTGCCGCCATCCTCAAAGAGGAAGGCTACATCGGGGACTTCGCCGTGGACGGGCAAGCGCTGACCATCAACCTCAAATATCAGAGCGGCAAACCGATCATTTCGGGGCTCAAAAGGGTGAGCAAGCCCGGACGGCGCGTTTACGTGCCGGCCGAGGCCATCCCCAAGGTCCAAAACGGCCTGGGCATCAGCATCCTGTCCACTTCCCGGGGCATCCTGGAAGGAGCCAAGGCTCGCGAGCTCAATGTCGGCGGCGAGCTCCTGTGCGAAATCTGGTAAAAAGATCCACCGCGGAGAAGATGTCATGTCCAGGATAGGAAAACGCGAAATCGAGCTGCCCGCCGGCGTGTCCGTTGAGCTGGCTTCCGATGCGGTGGTGGTCAAAGGCCCCAAGGGCCAGCTGTCCACCCCCACGCATCCCAAGATTGCCTATGCCGTTGCCGAAGGCAAGGTCCAGGTCAGCCGCACCGACGACACCCGTGTGGCCCGTGCCCAGCACGGCCTGCGCCGCACCCTGCTTGCCAACCTCGTCGAGGGCGTGAGCAAGGGCTTCACCAAGACGCTGGAAGTCATCGGCGTCGGCTACAAGGTCGCCACCGCCGGCAACACCGTCTCCTTGGCCGTGGGTTTTTCCCACCCCGTGGACTTCAAGCTGCCCGAGGGCATTGAAGCCAAGGTGGAAGGCAACAAGCTGACGTTGTCGGGCATCGACAAGGTGCTTCTTGGCGAAACCGCCGCCCGCATCCGGCGCGTGCGGCCGCCCGAACCCTTCAAGGGCAAGGGCATCAAGTACGAAAACGAAGTCATTCGCCGCAAGGCCGGTAAGTCCGGCGGCAAGAAATAGGGGCTAGCAGCATGAAGATGACCAAGACCCTGGCGCGAGCGCGCCGGAAAGTCCGCATCCGCAAGAAACTGTCCGGCACCGCCGAACGCCCCAGGCTTGTTGTGTACCGGTCCAACCGGCACATCTACGCCCAGGTGATCGACGATCTCACCGGACAGACCCTGGTGTCCTCCTCCAGCCTGACGCTTTTGAGGGCCGGCGAGGCGGTCAAGGCCGACAAGGAAGCTGCGACCATGGTCGGTAAAGACCTGGCCGCCAAGGCCCTTGAACGCAACATCCAGGCCGTTGTGTTTGATCGCAACGGCTACATCTACCACGGCAGGGTGCAGGCCCTGGCCGACGGAGCGCGGGATGGCGGCCTCAAATTCTAAACGCGCGAAGGAAGACGGCATGGAACAGCAATCCGATCTGTCTCAGATCGAAAAGATCGTGTACCTCAATCGCGTCGCCAAGGTCGTCAAGGGCGGCCGCCGGTTCAGCTTCAGCGCCCTGGTCGTCGTCGGCGACGGCAAGGGCTCCGTGGGCTACGGACTTGGCAAGGCCAACGAAGTCCCCGAAGCCATCCGCAAGGCCACGGAACAGGCCCGCAAGGCCATGATCCGTGTCCCCCTGCTGGACGGAACCTTGCCCTATGAGACCCTCGGTCAGTTCGGCGCCGGCCGCGTCATGCTCAAGCCCGCCTCCAAAGGCACCGGCATCATCGCCGGCGGCCCGGTGCGCGCCATCATGGAAGCCTGCGGCGTCCATGACATCTTGACCAAGGCCATCGGCACCAACAATCCGCACAACGTCTTGCGGGCCACCATGGAAGGCTTGGCTTCGCTTCGCAGCGCCGACTCCGTCAGCGCCATGCGCGGCAAGGCCCTGTCCACGCCCCGCAAGTAAGGACGCAACGCCATGGCAAACATTACCGTCAAGCTGGTGAAAAGCCGCTACGGCAACACGCCCAAGCAGCGCGCCACCCTGGCTTCCCTTGGCCTGAAGAAAATCCGCCAGGAACGCTCCTTCGAGAAAACCGACACCCTGGTCGGCATGATCGCGAAGGTCCAACATCTCGTTGAGGTGACCGAGTCATGAAGCTCCACGAGCTCTATCCCTTCCCCGAGGAGCGGGCCAGCCGCAAGCGCGTCGGCCGCGGCCGCGGCACCGGCTGGGGCTGCACCTCCGGTCGCGGCAACAAGGGCCAGAATTCCCGGGCCGGCGCCAAGCACCGTGCCTGGTTCGAAGGCGGCCAGATGCCCATCGCCCGCCGGCTGCCCAAGCGCGGTTTCAAGAACTACCCGTTCAAGGTCGTCTTCCAGCCCATCAATCTTGATCGGCTGCTGGCTTCCTTCGACGGCAAGGACGCCATCACCCTCGACGACATCTATGATCGCGGTCTGGCCCCGGCCGGCGCCCTGGTCAAGATCTTAAGCGTCGGCGAAGTCGCCGCCGCCGTCACCGTCGAGGCCCACAAGTTCAGCGCCAAGGCGGCTGAGAAAATCACCGCCGCCGGCGGCAAGGTCATCGCCCTGGGAACGCCCGAGGCTCTGGCCGAAACCCCTACTGAATAAACGGAAGTTGCCGTGGCCCTTACCGGAGTCGAGAATCTTGCCCGTCTGCCGGAGCTGAAAAAAAAGCTCCTTTGGACCTTCCTGCTTGTGGCCGTTTACCGCATCGGCGTCCATGTCCCGGTGCCGGGCGTGGATTCGGCCGCACTGGCGGATTTCTTCGAAAGCGCCAAGAACACCCTTTTTGGCCTGTTCGACATGTTCTCCGGCGGAGGGCTGCGCAACCTCTCCATCTTCGCCCTGGGGATCATGCCCTACATCTCCGCCTCCATCATCATCCAGCTGCTGACCGTGGTCAGCCCCGAGCTGGCCAAGATGCAGAAAGAGGATGGGGCCGCCGGGAAGAAAAAGATCACCCAGTACACCCGCTACGGCACGGTGCTCATCACCTGCATCCAGGGCTTCGGCATCGCCGTGGGCCTGGAAAGCATGGCCAGCCCCACGGGCGCGCCGGTGGTGCTCATGCCTGGCTGGGGCTTTCGCCTCATGACCATCATCACACTGTGCGCAGGCACGGTGTTTCTTATGTGGCTTGGCGAGCAGCTGACGGAGAAGGGCATCGGCAACGGCATTTCGCTGATCATCTATTCCGGCATCGTGGCCGGATTGCCGCGGGCCGTGCTCTCCACCTTCGATCTGCTCAAGGCCGGGGAACTTTCGCCGCTCATGCTCATCCTTATCGTGGCGCTGATGCTGGCCGTGCTGGTCGCCATCGTGTTCATGGAGCGAGGGCAGCGGCGCATTCCCATCCAATACGCCAAGCGCATGGTCGGACGAAAGATGTACGGCGGCCAGACCACCCATCTGCCGCTGCGCGTCAACACGGCCGGCGTCATTCCGCCCATTTTCGCCTCCTCGATCCTGCTTTTCCCGGCGACCTTGGGCGAGTTTTCGAGCGTGCCTTGGCTCAAGACCGTGGCCTCGTTCTTCTCGCCGCAGACGATGACCTACAACGTGATCTTCATCGCGCTGATCGTCTTCTTCTGCTATTTCTACACGGCCATCATCTTCGATCCGGCTGACATCGCCGAAAACATCCGCAAGCAGGGCGGCTTCATCCCGGGCATCCGGCCCGGGGCCAAGACCAAGGAATACATCGACAAGGTGCTGGTTCGCATCACCCTGTGGGGTTCGATGTACATTTCCGCCGTCTGCGTGCTGCCCATGATGCTGATCCAGCAGTTCAACGTGCCGTTTTATTTCGGCGGCACCTCCCTGCTGATCGTGGTCGGCGTGGCCATGGACTTCATGTCCCAGATCGAGTCGTATCTTATCTCCCGTCAGTATGAAGGCCTCATGCAGAAGGGGAGAATCAAGGGCAGGCAGTAGGTTTGAAAAAGGTCAGGGGGATTTACCTCAAAAACGACCTTGAACTGGCCTCCATGCGGGAAGCCTGCCGCATCGTGGCCGTGATCCTCCGGGAGCTGTCCGAAGCGGTGAAACCGGGCGTGACCACCATGACTTTCGAACAGCTGGCTCTGAAGCGCTGCGCGGATTTCAAGGTCAAGCCGGGGTTCCTGGGCATGTACGGTTTCCCGTTCGCCCTGTGCTGCTCGGTCAACGAGGAAGTCGTTCACGGTTTCCCGTCCGATCGGGTGCTTCAGGAAGGGGATCTGGTCAGTTTCGACATGGGCGTCGTCTACGACGGATTTTACGGAGACGCCGCCACCACGGTCCCGGTTGGCGAGATAAGTCCTGAGAAAGCCAAGCTTTTGCAGGTGACTCGGGAGAGTTTGGCAAAGGGCATAGCCGAGGCCATATCCGGCAATGACCTGTATGACATTTCGCGGGCCGTGCAAAAACATGTTGAAGGCCATGGCCTAAGTGTTGTAAGACGGTTCGTTGGTCACGGCATCGGGAGGAAGCTCCACGAGAAGCCCGAAATTCCGAATTTCGAGCCCAAGGACGCGCCCCGCGTTCCGCTTCTTCCCGGGATGGTGCTCGCCATCGAACCCATGGTGACGGCGGGGGGACCCGACGTCGAAGTGTTGTCCGACAACTGGACGGCCGTGACGAAAGATCGCAGCCTGTCCGCGCATTTCGAGCATACGGTGGCTGTGACCAAAAACGGTCCTCGGATTTTAAGCCTGGCTGATTGACGCGACCGACGCCCGCGCGGCCTCGGTCGTTTCCGTCGCCAGGAGACGGAGAGACGGCATGAAAGTTAGACCTTCGGTGAAAAAACTTTGTCCCAAGTGCAAAATCATCCGGCGCCACGGCGTTGTGCGGGTGATCTGCGATAACCCCCGGCACAAGCAACGTCAGGGATAACGGAGGAACGTCGTGGCCAGAATCGCGGGAGTCGACCTTCCCAAAAACAAGCGGATGGACATTGCGCTGACCTATATCTTCGGCATCGGCCGTACCACGGCCCTGCGCATCCTCGAATCCACCGGCGTCGATTGGACGAAAAATTCCGACGCCCTGACTTCCGAGGAAACCAACACTATCCGCAAGGAACTCGAAGCCAACTACAAGGTCGAAGGCGATCTGCGGCGTGAAATCACCGCCGGCATCAAGCGCCTTATGGACATCGGTTGCTATCGGGGCCTGCGCCACCGCCGGGGCCTGCCCTGTCGCGGACAGCGCACCCACACCAATTCGCGTACCCGCAAGGGGCCGCGTCGCGGCGTGATGGCCAAGAAGAAGAAGTAACCTTTCGCGGACGCGTTTTTTAGCGTCCGCTGCAACACGGCAACACGCCCCAAACGGGCTTTTTGGAGATACGCGTATGGCGAAACCGCGCCGCACCGGCAAAAAGGAACGCAAGAACATTCCCGTGGGCGTGGCCCACATTCAGGCCACGTTCAACAATACCATCGTGACCTTCACCGATCAGAAGGGCAACGTGGTCAGCTGGGCCACCTCCGGTGGGGCTGGTTTCAAGGGGTCGCGCAAGTCCACCCCGTTTGCCGCCCAGGTCGCCGCCGAGAACGCCGCGCGCAAGGCCCAGGAAAACGGCATGCGCACCGTCGGCGTTCTGGTCAAGGGGCCGGGGTCCGGACGTGAGGCCGCCATGCGCGCCATTCACAACGCCGGATTCAAGATCAGCTACATCCGCGACATCACGCCCATCCCCCACAACGGCTGCCGTCCGCCCAAGCGGCGTCGCGTCTAGTTGGAGCGGATGGCCGAGGGCACGGTTCCCTCGGCGGCACAGCGGTATTTTATACGACCAGGCCTCCAGACCGGGGCCTGGCTCATTATTCGGTCCCACCCGGCGCACAGAAGCCTCGGAGGACCGACACACGCGGGGAAAAGGTCAAGAAGGCCACCCCGCGGCACATCGAGGAGGAACGACCTTGGCACGTTATACTGAAGCGAAATGCCGGATTTGCCGCCGGGAAGGGGCCAAGCTGTTTTTGAAGGGCGATCGGTGCTACACCGACAAGTGCGCCCATGAGCGCCGCCCCTACGCCCCTGGCCAGCACGGCCGCATCCGCAAAAAAATGAGCGACTACGCCGTCCAGCTGCGCGAGAAGCAGAAGACCCGCAAGATGTACGGCATCCTGGAAGAGCAGTTCCGCGACTACTTCAAGCGCGCGGACATGCAAAAGGGCGTCACCGGCGAAAACCTGCTTTCCGCCCTGGAACGCCGCCTGGACAACACGATCTACCGCCTGGGTTTCGCCACCTCGCGCAACCAGGCCCGGCAGCTCGTGCGGCACGGCCTGTTCACCTTGAACGGCCGTCGCGTGAACATCCCGTCCTTGCAGGTCAAGGTCGGCGACGTCATCGAAGTCCGTGAACGCAACCGGCAGTCGCCCATCATCCTGGAAGCCCAGCAGGTCATCGCCCGTCGCGGCACCCCGGCCTGGCTCGAGGTTGAAGGCGAGAAGCTCAAAGGCAAGGTCATCGCGCTGCCCACCCGCGAGGACGTGCAGTTCCCGATCAACGAGCAGCTCATCGTCGAGCTTTACTCCAAGTAATCGGCAAAGACCCTTTGCCTAAGGTGACGCCATGTTGACTCGTAACGGCCAAAGGCTCATCAACTCCCGCAACTGGACCGAACTCGTCAAGCCCGAAGTCCTGGAAAAGGACCCGAGCTCAACCGAGATGTTCGGACGGTTCGTGTGCGAGCCCCTGGAACGCGGGTTCGGCACGACGCTCGGCAATGCCCTGCGTCGCGTGCTCCTGTCGTCCCTGCAGGGCGCGGCCATCGTCGCCGCCCGCATCGAAGGGGTGCAGCACGAATTCTCCACGATTCCGGGAGTCATTGAGGATGTGACTGAAATCATCCTCAATCTCAAGCAGGTGCGGCTGGCCATGGCCACCGACGAGCCCCAGCGGCTTACCCTGCTCGCCAAGGAAAAGGGCGAAGTTCGGGCCAGCGCCATTCAGGGCAATCACAACGTCTCGGTGCTGTCCGAGGATGTGCTGATCGCCACCCTTTCCGAAGACCGCGATTTCCGCATCGACCTCGAAGTGCGCATGGGCAAGGGCTACGTCCCGGCCGACATGCACGAGGGGCTCGAATCCGAAATCGGCCTGATCCTCCTGGATGCGAGCTTCTCGCCTGTGAAGAAGGTGGCCTACACCATTGAACAGGCCCGCGTCGGCCAGATGACCAACTACGACAAGCTCGTGCTGGAAGTCACCACTGACGGCTCCATCGCCCCCGAGGACGCCATTTCCTACAGCGCCAAGATCCTCAAGGATCAACTCACGGTTTTCATCAATTTCGACGAGAAGGAATCCGAGGCGGAGAAGAATCGGCGTCGTGACGACATCGAGCTCAACCCCAGCCTCTTTAAGAGCATCGACGAACTTGAGCTCTCCGTGCGCGCCACCAACTGCCTGAAGTCCGCCAATATCCAGACCGTTGGCGAACTCATGCAGAAAACCGAACACGAGATGCTCAAGACCAAGAACTTCGGCAAGAAATCCCTTGAGGAAATCCGCCGTGTTCTCGAGGATATGGGTCTCGAATTCGGTATGCGCATCGAGAACTTCGACCAAAAATACCAGGAATGGCTCAAGAGGAAGCAGACCGATGAGGCATAACAAATCCGGACGCAAACTTGGCAGGACCGCCGCGCACCGCAAGGCCATGCTGCGCAATATGGCTCGTTCGCTGCTGATCCACGAGCGGATCCGCACCACCGAACACAAGGCCAAGGAACTTCGCGGCGTTGTCGAGCAGCTTGTCACCCTGGCCCAGACCGACAGCGTGCACGCCCGTCGCATGGCTTACAAGGTGCTCGAAAACCATCAGCTCGTGGCTCGGCTCTTCAACGAGATCGGCCCGCGCTTCACCGGTCAGCCCGGCGGCTACACCCGCGTGGTCAAGATGAGCCTGCCCCGGGCCGGCGACTGCGCCGCCATGGCCGTCATCGAACTGACCAAGCTGGCCGGGGCCGCCCCCGCCGCCAAGGAAGAAGCTTCCAAGGACGCTCCTTCCGAGGCCTAGTCTTGATCACTCCAAAGCAGGGTCCTTGGGGCCCTGCTTTTTTTTGACCTTATGGATCAGTTTTTTCGATAGGGGGTATGGTCAAGATGGATGTCCGACGACTTCAAGCCTTCGCCAAAGTCTACGAACTGCGCAGTTTTTCCCGCGCCGGCGAAGAGCTGCTGCTGTCCCAACCCACCATCAGCGCCCATATCTCGGCTCTCGAAGAAGAACTTGAAACCCAGCTCTTCGACCGCCTCGGCCGGACCGTGCTGCCGACACAGGCCGGCGACGTGCTCTACCGCTACTGCACCACCATCTTTACCCAGCTCGACCATGCCAAGGCCGACATCATGGCCCTGTCCGCCCGGGTGGCCGGCGAACTGGTCATCGGCGGCAGCACCATCCCGGCCCACTACATCATCCCCCGGCTGGTGGCCCGCTATGTGGACGCCTACCCCGAGGTCCGGGTGGACCTGACCGGCGGCGACACCAGCGAGATCGCCCAAAAAGTGGCCGAGGGCACGGTCCATGTCGGCATTATTGGCGCACCGGCCCCGTATCCCGAGCTGGTGAGCCTTCCCTATCTCGACGATGCCCTTGTGGTCGTCGCGCCGACCTCCCTGGCGCTCCCTGCCCTGACCGGCGACGGCTGGCAGGATCGTCTGGCCAAGCTTCCCTGGATCATGCGGGAGCAGGGCTCAGGCACGCGCCAGACCCTAGAGTTGTCCTTTTCCAAAGCCGGCTTGGATATCCGCGCCATAACCCCGGTGCTGGTCGTGCATTCCTCCCTGGCCGTGTTGGAGTGCGTGGATGCAGGCCTTGGCGTGGCCGCGGTCTCCACCTTGGCCGCGCGGACCTATCTCGATCGGGGGAGCGTGGTCGCGTTGGACGTGCCGCATCTCGACATGCGGCGCAGCTTCTACGTCATCCACCACGCCAAGCGCTATTTGTTCCCTGCCTTGCGTTTTTTTCTGAAAACCTGCGGCTGCGTCTAGCTAAGCGTCACTGGGGGGGCGAGCCGCCATTTTCCGGCAACGCCACGGCTTCATGCCGTTGCCGGCTAATCGCCGTGGATTATTTCGCGAATGCGGCGTCAATCGCCTGGCGCATCGCGCCAAAGCAAAAAGGCCCGCCCGGTTTCCCGGGCGGGCCTTTTGCGTTTTGTGATCGACCGGCTGGCTTATTAACCGCCGATGAGCTGCATGGCCATCTTCGGCATGGAGTTGGCCTGGGACAGCATGGCCACCGCCGACTGGGTC
>ALAO01000184.1 GCA_000307955.1 Solidesulfovibrio magneticus str. Maddingley MBC34
TTTTAGCCTGCGAAGACGTCTGCCCCAAGCAGATCCCGCTCCAGGAACAGCTTGGCAAGCTGCGCCGCAAGATGGCTTTCGCCGCCGTGAAAAACATCCTGCCCAAGTTCCTTAAAAAGGACTTCTAGCATGAAGATCGTACAAGCCAAGGACATCCGCGAAGCCGTGGCCGCCATGTGCATCGCGGCCAACCGCGAGCTGCCCGCCGACGTGCGCGCCGCCTTCGAGGCCGCCCACGCCGCCGAGGAAACCCCGGCCGCCAAGGAAATCTTCCGCCAGCTCCTGGAAAACGCCGATCTGGCCCGGGACACCGGACTGCCCCTGTGCCAGGACTGCGGCCTGGCCGTGTTCTTCGTCGAAGTGGGCGAGGACGTGCGCGTGGAAGGCTCGACCCTGCGCGAGGCGATAAACGACGGCATGATCACCGGCTACAAGGACGGATTTTTGCGCAAATCCTCCTGCGATCCGTTTACCCGCAAAAATACCGGCGACAACTCGCCCTCCATCATCCACTTCGACATCGTGCCCGGCGACAAGCTGAAAATCACCATGATGGCCAAGGGCGGCGGCTCGGAGAACATGTCGCGCGTCACCATGCTCGCCCCGGCCCAGGGCTGGAAGGGCATCAAGGACTTCGTGGTGAACCGCGTGGCCGAGGCCGGACCCAACCCCTGCCCGCCCACCATCGTCGGCGTCGGCATCGGCGGCAACTTCGAACTGGCCGCCGTCAATTCCAAGAAAGCGCTCATGCGCGAACTGGACGACAAACATCCCGATCCCGAAATCGCCAAGCTCGAGGACGAACTGCTGGCCGCCATCAACGCCCTGGGCATCGGCCCCATGGGCCTTGGCGGCAAGACCACGAGCCTGGCCGTCAAGATCCTGATCGCGCCGTGCCACCTGGCCAGCCTGCCCCTGGCCGTCAACATCCAGTGCCACAGCGCCCGCCACAAGGAGGTCATCTTCTAATGGCCGAACATCATCTGATGACGCCCCTTACCGAGGCCGACGTCGAAAAGCTCAAGACCGGCGACGTGGTTTTCATCAGCGGCCACATCTACACCGCCCGCGACGCCGCCCACAAACGCCTCGTCGAGGCCCTGGACGCCGGAAATCCCCTGCCCTTTGACCTGAAGGGCGCGCTCATCTATTATGTCGGGCCTTCTCCCGCGCCTCCGGGACGTCCCATCGGTTCGGCCGGTCCGACCACGAGCTACCGCATGGACACCTATGCCCCACGCCTGCATTCGCTGGGGCTCAAGGGTTCCATCGGCAAGGGCAAGCGCAACGACGCGGTCAAGGCCGCCCTGGCCGAGTACAAGGCGGTCTACCTGGGCGCCACCGGCGGAGCCGGCGCGCTGTTGTCCCAGCGCATCACCGACGCCAAGGTCATCGCTTACGAAGACCTTGGCCCTGAGGCTATACGGGAGTTGACGGTGAAGGACTTCCCGCTGTTGGTCATAAACGATTGTCATGGCGGGGAGCTGTACGTGAAACCGAACCTCGGCTAGACGCGCCGCGCGGCGCGCATCGGAGCCCCAATGCCAAGCCGGATCCTGCGCAAGCGCAAACTGATTCCGGGCATGACCAGCGAACTGGTCATCGAGGCCCCGCATATCGCGGCCAAGGCCTTGCCCGGCAACTTCGTGATCCTTCGGGTGTGGGAGGACGGGGAACGCATTCCCCTGACCATCGCCGACGCCGACAAAGAGGCAGGCACCATCACCCTGGTCTATCTCGTCATGGGCAAGACCACCGCCCATCTCGAGACCCTGGATGCCGGCGACGACATCCAAGACCTGTGCGGACCGCTGGGACGCGCGACCGAGATCCACAAAGTGGACGGCCCGGTCATCTGCGTCGGCGGCGGCACCGGGATCGCGGCCATGCACCACATCGCCAAAGGCCACCACATGGCCGGCAACCGGGTGGTGACCATCATCGGCGCGCGCTGCGAGGATTTGCTGCTGTTCCGCGACGAACTGTGCTCCTTTTGCCCCGAGGTGCTTATTGCCACCAACGACGGCAGCTGCGGCCGGCAAGGCCTGGTCACGGACCTGCTCGTCGAAATGCTCGAAAACGACAAGACCGTGGCCGAAGTGGTGGCCGTCGGCCCGGTGCCCATGATGCGCGCCGTGGCCGAGGCCACCCGGCCGTTTGGCGTCAAGACCACGGTCAGCCTCAACTCCATCATGGTTGACGGCATCGGCATGTGCGGCGCCTGCCGCGTGAGCGTTGGCGGCGAAACCCGTTTCGCCTGCGTGGACGGACCGGAATTCGACGGCCATGCCGTGGATTTCGGCGAGCTTGGAGCCCGGCTGACGGCTTTCAAGGATCAGGAACGTCTTTCCTACGAGGAGTTTAAAAGCCATGGCTGCAAATGCTCCAAGTAAGATGACGAAAGCCCCCCGCACCGCCATGCCCGAGCAGGACCCCAAGGTCCGGGCCCGCAACTTCGAGGAAGTGGCTTTGGGCTACACGGCCGAGATGGCCCTGGCCGAGGCCAAGCGCTGCCTGCAATGCAAAAAGCCGGCTTGCCGTAAGGGCTGCCCGGTGGAGATCGACATCCCCGGGTTCATCAAACAGATCACAGCCGGCGACCTCGACGAAGCCTACGCCGTGCTGCGCCAGACCAACTCCCTGCCGGCCGTGTGCGGCCGGGTCTGCCCCCAGGAGACCCAGTGCGAAGGTTCGTGCATCGTCGGCAAGAAAGGCGAACCCGTGGCCATCGGCCGCCTGGAACGCTTTGTCGCCGACACGCACCTGGCCAAGACCGCCTGCGAGACCGTCACCGGCGGCCCGGCCTGCGCCATGCCGCACGACGACCTGAAAGTCGCCTGCATCGGTTCTGGCCCCTCCAGCCTCACCTGCGCCGGCTATCTGGCCGCCCGGGGCATCCCGGTCACGGTTTTCGAGGCCCTGCACGAGGTCGGCGGCGTGCTCGTCTACGGCATTCCGGAATTCCGCCTGCCCAAGGCCGTGGTGCGCCAGGAAGTCGAGGCCATGAAGGCCCTGGGCGTGGAATTTCGGACGAACTGGGTCGGCGGCAAGACCATCACCGTGCCCGAGCTGCTGGAGTCGGGCTACAGCGCCGTCTTCATCGGCGTCGGGGCCGGCCTGCCGCGTTTTCTCGGCGTGCCCGGCGAAAACCTCATCGGCGTGTTCTCGGCCAACGAGTACCTGACCCGGGTGAACCTGGGCCGGGCCTACAAGTTCCCGGCCACGGACACCCCGACCTTCCCGGCCAAGCACGTTGTCGTCTTCGGCGGCGGCAACGTGGCCATGGACGCCGCCCGCACGGCCATGCGCCTGGGCGCGGACAAGGTTTCCCTGGCCTACCGCCGCACCGAACACGAAATGCCCTGCCGCCGCGAGGAACTCCACCACGCCAAGGAAGAAGGGCTCGACATCCTGTGCCTGAACGCCCCGGTGGAATTTATCGGCGACGAAACCGGGCGGCTCAAACAGATCGTGCTCCAGCGCATGGAGCTTGGCGAGCCCGACGAATCGGGCCGCTGCACGCCTGTGGCCTGCCAGGGCGACACCTGCACGCTTACAGCCGACATGGCCATCGTGGCCGTGGGCACCGGGGCCAACCCGCTCATCAGCCAGACCACCCCGGGCCTGGAGACTTACCGCCGGGGCTACATCGTGGCCGATCCGGCCACGGGCGAGACGTCCATCCCCAATGTCTTTGCCGGCGGCGACATCGTCACCGGCGCGGCCACCGTCATCTCGGCCATGGGCGCGGGACGCCGGGCGGCCAAGGCCATCGCCGACCGTCTGCTCGGCGGCGCGACGGCCGCCACACCACCAGACAACGCGGCGGAAGATTCCGCCGACGCGTAACAACGCGGGAAACCAACCAAGCGAGGTATCACAATGGCGCTTTTCACCAAGGAAGAAGCCCTGAACTACCATTCGGTCTGGCGCACGGGCAAACTGGAAGTCGTGCCCGTCAAGCCCTGCCGGAACCAGAAAGACCTCTCCCTGGCCTATTCGCCTGGCGTGGCCCACGCTTGCCTGGCCATCGCCGCCGATCCCGAGCTTGGCTGGAAGTACACCAACCGCGGCAACCTCGTGGCCGTGGTCTCCAACGGCACAGCCGTCCTGGGCCTTGGCAACATCGGCGCGCTGGCCGGCAAGCCGGTCATGGAAGGCAAGGGCGTGCTGTTTAAGACCTTCGCCGACATCGATGTCTACGACATCAACCTCAACACCAAGGACCCCGAGAAGATCATCGAGACGGTCAAACTCCTCGAACCGACCTTCGGGGCCATCAACCTCGAGGATATCCGGGCTCCGGAATGCTTCGAGATCGAACAGCGCCTCATCGAGATCATGGACATTCCGGTGTTCCACGACGACCAGCACGGCACGGCCATCATCTCCGGCGCGGGCATCATCAACGCCCTGGAGATCGCCGGCAAGAAGATCGAAGACCTCAAGATCGTGGTTTCCGGCGCGGGCGCGGCGGCCATCGCCTGCTCCAAGTTCTACGTCGCGCTCGGCGTCGATCAGGCCAATATCGCCATGTTCGACTCCAAGGGCCACATCCACGCCGGCCGCACCGACCTGCACCCGACCAAAGCCCAGTTCGCCCAGAAAAAAGCCTTCGCCAACATGGCCGAGGCCTTCAAGGGCGCCGACGTGTTCCTGGGCCTGTCCGCCAAGGGCCTGGTCAGCAAGGACATGGTCAAGAGCATGGCCAAAAACCCCATCATCTTCGCCATGGCCAACCCGGACCCGGAGATCCCCTACAACGACGCCAAGGAAGCCCGCCCCGACGCCATCATGGGCACCGGCCGCTCGGACTTCCCCAACCAGGTCAACAACGTCTCGGGCTTCCCGTTCATCTTCCGCGGCGCTCTGGACGCCGGCTCCAAGAAGATCAACGAGGCCATGAAGATGGCCGCCGCCAAGTCCCTGGCCGCCCTGGCCAAGGAGCCCGTGCCCGTCGAGGTCATGGACATGTATGGCGAAAAAGACGTGAAGTTCGGCATCGACTACGTCATCCCCAAGGCGCTCGACTTCCGCATGCTCGAATGGGAAGCCCCGGCCGTGGCCAAGGCGGCCATGGACACGGGCGTGGCCACCAAGACCCTGGACCTGGAACAGTACAAGAAGGACCTGCGTACCCGCATCGACGCCGCCCACAAGCGCATCAAGGACTACGTGGCTTCCTACAACTACGACTTCTAGCCGACGCCCTGCCGGGCCGACGCAACGACAAAGCCCGCGACGGTTCGCCGTCGCGGGCTTTTTTACGGCCCATCGGATCGGACTGGACGAGCCATGCCGGCCGATCCTTGGTCGACGAAAGAATACGCCGCTTCGACAGCGCCTTCCCTGACAATATGACAATACTCTAACCATAACAAACAAAGCGTTTTATATTAAAACTATTTTTATACACCTAATAATTCCAACAGGAACGACACCATACATTACAATCCAGCCGGCATAGTCCAATAATCCAGTTTCTCCCCTTGCCAAAATCCACGCAACACCCCATACAATACAAGGAGGTTTTCAACCTTCAACACTACGGAGGCTTACGATGAAGCTTCGCGACATCCTCATTCTTGCCTTTGCCGCACTGCTCTTTGCCGCTTCCCCGGCCCTGGCCAAGAAGCACGCCGCCGTGAATCCCATAAACGCCGACTACGCAAAGGGCGTCGCCGCCGTGAACGACCGTCATTGGAACGACGGCATCGCCCTGCTGACCAAGGTCATCGACAACCCGGCCACGCCCAAGGAACTCCTGCCCCTGGCCCTGACCAACCGGGGCACGGCCTACGCCAACAAGAAGATGACCGCCGAGGCCCTGGCCGACCTCGACAAGGCCATCAACCTCAACCCCGATTACACCGCCGCCTATTATGACCGGGCCCGCATCCTGGCCATGCAGAACAAGCACGCCGAAGCCGTGGCCGACCTGACCAAGGCCATCGAACACAGCAAGGCCGGCAAGCCCCAGGCCGTCTATTACAAGAACCGAGGCTTGAGCTACGGGGCCATGTCCAAGTTCGACGAAGCCAAGGCCGATTTCGCCAAGGCCAAGCAGCTCGACCCCAAGATCAAGATCCCCATGCACTACAAGCCCATGATGGCTCAGTAAATGGAAACGCCGGCGCGAAAGGCTCCAAAGCCTTTCGCGCCGGCGCGCATCGGGTCGGCGGCCGGATCACTCCTGGCCGCGTCCGGTCACCCGGGCCAGCACCAGTTCCAGCTCCTTGGCGTCCACGGGCTTGCTCACGTAGTCGTCCATGCCGGCGGCCAGGAACTTCTCCCGGTCCCCGGCCATGGCGTAGGCGGTCATGGCCACGATGGGCGTCGCGGCCCCTTCTCCCAGGGCGGCGTTTTCACGGATGGCCCGGGTGGCGGCCACGCCGTCCATCACCGGCATCTGCACGTCCATGAGGATGCAGTCATAGGTCTTGCGCGAGGCCATGGCCACGGCCTCGGCCCCATTCTCGGCCACGTCCACGGCATGGCCGGCCTTTTCGAGCATCCGGGCGAAGCTCATGAGACTCACCGCGTCGTCCTCGGCCAGCAGCAGACTCAGGACCGGCGGGCCGGCCAAGGAGCGCGACGCCAGGCTCGAGGCGGTCGGGCCGGTTCCGGCCGAGGCCTGGCGGGCCAAGGGCAGGGAAACATGGATGGACGTGCCCTGGCCCAGTTCGCTTGCCACCGCGATCTCGCCGCCCATGAGCCCCACCAGCCGGCGCACGATGGACAGCCCCAGCCCCGCGCCGCCGAACCGGCGCACGTAAACCCCCTCCACCTGGCCGAACGGCTCGAAGATGACGCCCAAATCGTCGTCGGGGATGCCGATGCCGGTGTCGGTCACGGTGATCAGCAGATGAAAACCCGCGTCGAACTTTCGTGAGGCCGGAGCGATATGCACGGATACGCCCCCGGCGTCGGTGAATTTGACGGCGTTGCCCACGAGGTTGAACAGAATCTGGCGCAGTCTGGCCTCGTCGGCCCACAGGCTTTCGGGCAGGGCCGGATCGAGGCCCACGGACAGGGACAAGCCCTTTTCCCGGGCCGGCAGGGAAAACAGGTCCATGACCGCGCCGCGCAGATCGGCCGGGTCCACGGCTTCCTGGCGGATGAGCAGACGGCCGGATTCCACCAGGGACAAATCGAGAATGTCCGAGAGCAGGCGCGTGAGGCGTTTGGAGGCCTTGACCGCGTTGTCCACGTATTCGCCCTGCTCCACGTCGAGGTCCGTGCCATCCAGAAGCTGGAGCATGCCGAGCACGCCGTTTAAGGGCGTTCGGATCTCGTGGCTCATGTTGGCCAAGAATTCCGACTTGGAGCGGCTGGCCGCCTCAGCCGCCTTTTTGGCGGCAATGAGCCGGCGGTCCAGGCGCAGGCGTTCGATGATCCGGGCGCAGGCCTGGGCCAGGGGCCGGATCTGCTCGACCAGGGCCGCGTCGTAACCGCCGGCCCGGTTGGCCAGGCCAATGGCCCCCACGCACTCCTGGCCGTGCTCCAAAGGCAGGCCGAGAAAGGCCTCAAGGGGCGGATGGCCTTCGGGCAACCGGCTGCGGGACCGGGGATCGCCGGCCGGGTCATTGGCGATGACCGGTTCGCCGGCCAGACAGGCCGCGGCCAAAAGCCCGTCCGTGGCGGTAAATAGCAGATTGCGGGCCTCGCCGGAGGACAAGGGCGAACCCGAAGCCGCATCGTCGCCGAGGTCGGACACGGCCAACAGCCGCTGGACGGGCCGTCCCGGAACGTCCTCGACGAGTTCGGCCACGTAGCCGAAGCGGCTGCCGGTGGCGGCCACCACCTCGGCCAGGGCGGCGGCAAAGATCGTTTCGGCCGACTGCCCCGAAACGTACGCCCCCTGGATGCGGGCCACGGCTTCGGCCAGGGCGTCATGACGACGTTTTTCCTCGGCTGCTCGCACCCGTTGCGTGATGTCGCGCGTAAAGACGAGGCTCGCCGGCTTGCCCTGGAACTCGAAGGGAACGGCCACGGCCTCCACGAAGACCGAGGTCCCGTCCAGACGCAGGTAGCGCAATTCCACCAGGGGTTGGCTGATTCGGCCCTCGTTGACGGTGCGGATGCGATGGCGCACGGCTTCTCGAGAATCGGGATGGATCATGGGCAGGATATCCCGACCGATCAACGCTTCGGGGTCGGCCGCGCCGAACAGGCGGGCCGCCGCCGGATTGACCAGGGCGAACCGGCCCTCGCATTGCACCATGATGGCGTCCGGAGCGGAAGTCACGAGCTGGCGCAGCCGTTCCTCGCTGCGGGCCAGGGCGTTGGCCGCCGTGACGCGGGCGGTGGCGTCCTCGAAGACCACGGCGAACTGGTCCGGCCCGGTGCGCATGGCCGAGACGCGCAGATACTTCTCCAGCGGCGGGAAATACGTTTCGAAGGACTCGGGCCGGCCGGTTTCCACGATACGTTCGTAGACGTCCAGGTTGGGCGGCGCGTCCACCCCGTAGATCTCCCGCACGCTGCCGCCCACGGCCTGGTCGCGGGAAATGCCGAGGATGGCCGTGTAGCCGGGGTTGATGTCCAGGATGCGGTAATCGACCACCTGCCCGGCCTGATCGCGCACCATGGACAGCAGGCACACGCCTTCGGCCATGGATTCAAACAAGCCGTGGTAGCGGGCCTCGCTCGCGGCCAGGGCGGTCTCCGCCTGCTTGCGCTCGGTGATGTCCAGGCCGTAAGCGTTGGCGTAGCCGTGTCCGGGCACGGGTTGGACGAAAAAGGCGAACAGGCGGGAGCCAACGACAATTTCGCCGCTGGCCCGCATCCCCTGGCCAAAGGCCGCCGCCGCCAGGGGTTGCAAGGCCTCGGGCAGGGCCTGACCCGGCGCGCCGCCCAGGGATTCCAAAAGCTCCAGGCTGGCCGGGTTGGCGTAGGCAACCGTGAAGTCGGGCAGGACGCGCAACACCGGATTGGGATTTTCCCCCGGGAACCGGGCCATGTCGCGAAGCGCCTCCTCGGCCCGCTTGCGCTCGGTGATGTCCAGGGCATAGGCCACCCGGGAAACCGTGGCCCCGGAAGCGGCGCGAAGGGTCGTCACTTCCACCAGGACCGGGAACCGGCTGCCGTCCTTGCGGACATGGACGGTCTCGACCACGCCGTGGCCATGGGCGTCGAACCCGGCGATGGCCTCCCGGACGCACGCCCGCTCTTCCTCGGGAATGAGCAGGGCCAGCGGCTGGCCGACAAGTTCGTCCGGCTCGTAGCCGCGCTGCCGGGCAAAGGCCGGATTGACCTCGATAAAGGTGTTGTCCCTGGCGTTGACGTGGGCCAGGCCGAACCCGGCGCTCTCGAACACCCGCTCCCAGCGCCGGGCCTGGGTCTCCAGACGATTGCGCTCGGTGACGTCGCTTGCCACCTCCAGAATGGAAACCGGCCGGCTGGCCGCATCGCGGTTGAGCACCCAGGTCACGGCCAAATCCACGCGCCGGCCGTCCTTGGCCCGTTTGCGCAGTTCCCCGGTCCAGCGGCCCTGGCGCAACAGTTCGTCGGTGACCAGCGTCAGGGGCTGGAGAGACTCCGTGGCCAACAATTCCCAAGAAACTTGGCCCAGGGCTTCCTCGGGGGCGTAGCCGAAAAGCTCCCGGGAGCCGGTGTTCCAGTAGGTGATCCGGCCCTCCATGTCGCGCACCATGACCGGAGCCAGATCCAGGAGCCGGACCTTTTCGCGCAATTCCTCGGTGCGCCGGGCCACCAAATCTTCCAGTTCGGCCTTGCCCCGGCGCAAAACCGCCTCGGCCTGCTTGAGCGCCGTCACTTCGCCAAAGGTCAGCACCACGCCGTCCACCGCGCCCTCGGGCGACCGGAAGGGATAAGCCCGCAGGACAAACCAGCGGCCGTCCTCGCAACGCACCTCGCGTTCGATGATGCCGGCGCCGGCCAGGACCTGCCGGCAGTCGTCGAGCAGGCGCGAGGCCTCGAAGGTGGTCTTGATGTTGGCCACGGGCCGGCCGATGTCCGTGGGGACCAGATGGAACAGGCAGGTCGTCGCCGGGGTGAAGCGCGCCACGGCCAGGGAGGCGTCCAGGACCAGGGTCGGGACGTTGGTCGCGGCCAGGAGGTTTTCCACGAAGCCCCGGGCCTGGGCCAATTCGTCGACCTTGTGCTGGAGCTCGTCGTTGACGAAATTGAGTTCCTCGTTGAGCGACTGAAGTTCCTCGCGCGAGGCGTCCATCTCCTCGTTGGAGGACTGCAGTTCCTCGTTGGCCCCGACCAGCTCCTCGTTGGCGGCGCGCAGTTCCTCGGTCAGGGTTTCATAGCGCGACACGGCCCGGCCAAGGTCGTCGCCCAGGCGCTCTAGGGCCGTCTCGTAGCACCCGACCAGCTCCGCCTGGTCGGGCGACGGCGGGGCGGCCGGGGCGACGGCCGCCCCGCCGGCCAGGACCTCGAAGACAAGCAGCGTATAGGTCTGGCCGCCCAAGCCGTCGGCCACGGGCAGGCCGCGCACAACGACGCCCCCGGCGGCGACGCCAGGCAGGGCAGCCGGCCCGGCCGACCGCTCACCGCCGTCCCGGGCCACGGCAGCGAGCACCTCGCGCACAGCCGGACGCAAGGTCTTTTTCACGAGTTTGCCCAGGGACAGGCTTGGCTCGCCCGGAGCCAGCTCCAAAAACGGATTGAGGTCGCCCACGAGGCGCACAATCTGTTCCTGGGCCGTCACCAGCACGGCCGGAGGGGCATAGCGAGCCAAAAGCGAGGCCTCGGCCAAGCCTTCATGGCCTGTGGCGACGACCCTATGCGGCACCACGCTGGGGCTGCCGCCCGCCAGCGGCGGCACAAACCGCGTGGGCATGGGCACGGCGGCGGTGGCGGGCAATCGCCGAAACAGCCGCCAGGATTTGTCCACGGTGGTGAAAAAAGCTTGGGCAGGGCCGAGGGCCTCGGCTGGTCCCAGGAGCAGATAGCCGCCGGGACGCAGGGCGTGGGCAAAAAGCGACAACACCCTGGCCTGGGCCTCGGGGTTTAAATAAATCAGGAAATTGCGGCAAACAATCAGATCCATGCCCAGGAAGGGCGGGTCGCGCAGCAAGTTGTGCACGGCAAAGACCATGGATTCGCGCAACTGCCGGGCCATCTGGCAGGCGTCGCCGACCGGGCGGCAGAAGGCCTCGCGCCGGGCCGAGGACAAGACGGCGGCGTGGCGGGCGTGGTAGACGCCGCGCCGGGCCGTTTCCAGGGCCTTGGCGTCGATGTCGGTGGCGAAAAGCTTGATGGCCCGCCGGCCCTCCCGGACCTCGGGACGCTCAGCTAGGAGCATGGCCAGGCTGTAGGCCTCCTCGCCGGTGGAACAGGCCGCCGCCCAGACCCGCATGACTTCCCCGGGCTCCAGCCGGCCCAGGATGTCGGGCAGGGCCGTGTTTTCGATCAGGGCAAAGGCCTCGGGATCGCGGAAAAACGCGGTGACGCCGACGAGCATGTCGTCAAAAAGCCGGTCCAGCTCATCGGGATCGCCGGCCAGCCGGTCGGCGTAGTCGGCCAGGCTCGGGCTTGCCGCCAGCAACATGCGTTTCTTGCAACGGCGAAGCAGCGTGCCGGTCTTGTAGGCCTGGGCGTCGTGTCCGGCCAGGGCGGCCAGCAGTTCCCGCACCCGCTCCAGGGCCGTCTGGTCAAAATCCGTCTGGTCGGCAGGAGCGCCGTCTGGAGCGCCGCAGCCGAGTCCGGCCCAATAGGCGGCCAGGGCCGCGCCTATGGCCGCCGGCGGCAGGACCACGTCAGGAGCCGCGCCGTTGTACGGGGCGGCAAGCGCGCCCGGCGCAGCCTGCGGGCCGCCGGCGGCCAACACCAGCCCCCCGGCGGCCCGCATGGCCCGGACGCCGGCCGTCGCGCCGCCGTCCAGAAGGACCGCGGCCGCCCAGGGCCCGCGCTCCCGGGTCAGGGAGGCGAAAAACAGATCAACGGGATCGTCGGCCGGCCCCGGCGACTGTTGGCGCAGCCGCCCGCCGGCCACGATCCAGCCGTCGCCGGCCGGGGCCAGGTAAACCGTTCCCGGCGCAAGCCGCGCCTCGTGTTCCGCCGCAACCACGGATAGCCGACCCGGCCCGGCCAGGGCGGCCAGCTCCCAAGGCCCGAGCCCGGCCGCCAGCACCACCACGGCGCCAGCGCAGTCAGCCGGCAGAGCCGCCAGAAAATCCCCAAGGCGACCGGCATCCCCGGCCGTGACCCCGGCTACGGGAAAGTCCGCGGAGCTTCCGGCATCCCCATCGACCGACAAGGCAACAACCATGAAAATCCCCTCTGCCCGCTCACACTCGACCTGAAGAAGCCAACCGGGCGACAGACCAAGCGTCTTCCGTCACGGTTCTTACAGCCATTGTTAGCACCAGGGCGACATGTGGGCAACACCCGCCGCCCGGGACGCCACTCCCCGGCCGAGCGTAACGCCGGCCAGCCGCCATCGGCGAGCTACCCGGCCAGGGTCGCTGCGGCAACACTGCGACGGCCAAGACGCTCACGCCCACCCGGGGAGGGTGGGCAATGCATCGAACGCTCCAATCCCGCGAACCCAATATCCGCTTTACGGATTCTTAAAAGCGTGTACAATATGACTTGATTCCCACCAGAACACTCTGTATACCGCCGACTTCAATTTGAATTCATTGAGAGGAAATCCATGGAAGAGTATCTGCAAAGCGCCCTGGAGATCGTCAAAGCCCAGGCCGGTTCGCGTCCCATGACCGAGGAAGAAATTTTGAGCATGGTCAAATCCGTGGCCAGCGGCATTGCCGCCCTGACCACGGGCCAGCCCGTCCTTGGCCAGGAAGAAGCGGCCGCTCCCGGCATGGACCCCAAGAAGTCCATCAAGGAAGCCTCCATCACCTGCCTGGAGTGCGGCAAGTCCTTCAAGGTCATCACCCGCAAGCACCTGGCCTCGCACGGTCTGACTCCCGAGGAGTACCGGGCCAAGTACGGCTTTAAAAAGACCCAGGCCCTGGCCTGCAAGTCCCTGGCCCGGGAACGCCGGGCCAAGATGAAGGACATGAAACTCTGGGAACGCCGCCAGAAGCCTGAATAGCGCGCGCCTGCCCGGGCGCGGCCCAGTCAGCCGGCACAAGGACCGGACGTCCCGCCAGGGACGCCCGGTCTTTTTTTATCCCGGCCCGGGCCTGACTGGGCACGAATATGACCGAGCGTCCTCCAAGGATGTCGGGCGTTATTGGTCTCCCGGCCGACGCCCGGCGGCCCCCAAGCCCGGACCGGCCGTTCTTCGGGAACACCCGATCTATTTTGGTCCCGCCCGGCCGGCAATCCTCGCGGCCCTTGCCCTGGCGCGGCCCTCTCGCCTATCCTGGAGCAGTCTCGCCCTGCGCCCGCGACGCCGGCGCGGCGGCGACGCGGGACACCGTCCGGCCAGGCTGCCGTCCCTCGGCCAGGCAACGGATTTTGAAGGAAACGCCCCAGCCCCGGCTTTGCCGCGACACCGGAGGATATGCCGTGCCCCACTGGTTTTCCTGCCGCCTGCGCCAAGCGGAAGAACTCCTTTTGCGCGTCCACGAACCCGAGGCCGTGCTGGAGCTTTTGGCCATCATCGAAGCGCCGCCCCTGGAATACGACACCGTCAGCCGCATCTCCCTCTACGCCGAGACCCTGCCCAAGGCCGAGGAGCATCCCTTCACCCCGGCCGAGCGCCACCTGCATTTCCTGTGGGACGCCTTCGACAAGCTGCCTCTGTCGCTCATCGTGCCCTTTGCCATCCCCTTTCGCCGGTTGCTGGCCCGACGGCTGTTCGGGGACTGCGGGGCGGCCTTTACCGCCGAGGAGAACGTGCGTTTCAACTTCGCCCGCCTGCTGCGGGTGGGCGAAGGCGTGTTTCTTAACCGCAACGTCTATCTCGACACCAAGGGCGGCGTGACCCTGGGCGACGGCGTGGCCCTGGCCGAGGACGTGCGGGTTTTCACCCACAGCCACGGCGAGGCCTCGCATATCGAGCGCATTTACCGGCCGGTGGCCGTGGGCGACTACGCCAAGGTCTACGCCGGGGCGACCTTGCTGCCCGGCGTGACCGTGGGCCGGCAGGCCATCGTGGCCGCCGGCTCCCTGGTCGTCCACGACGTGCCCGACGGCATGGTGGCAGCCGGACGGCCGGCCAAGGTCATCCGGGAGCGGCGCACCGAAGGCCGCGACGGGGCCGACCTCGAACACATCTGGCTCTTCTGACCCGCGCCCCAACCCCCAGCCAACAGGAGTCCGCCGCCATGCACATGCAGGATCTGCACAAGCTCATGCAAAGCCTCGCCGAGGTCAGCGCCAAGGACGTCTGCGAGATCTGGCAAGCCATCGAAGCCAACAAGTCGGGCAAACACGTCAAGCACGACGTCGGCGGCTGGCACTCCGTGGACGGCCAGACCTTTTCCATCGAGATCGGGATTTTAAACAGCGGCGGCCGGATGCTGCGCCTGCGCATCGGCCCGGACGGCAAGTTCGACGGCGCGGTGTTGCTGCCCGACATGGACTGAGCGTCCCTTGAAAAATACAATAGTATTTTTCAAGGGACGCGACACTACTGCAAGAGGATGCGCGACTGTCCCGGAGGCGGCGCCGTACGCCAGAAAGCGGCGTCCAGGGCCAGGGCGGCCTCGGCTTGGCGCGCGCCCAGGGGATCGATGACCCGGATGACGACCCGGGGCGCGCCGCCGTCCGGCGGCAGCCAGGTGGCCAGCAAGCCTACGGTGCGGGCCTTGTCCGGGGCCGAGCCGGTGCGCAGGATCGACCGGTCCGGCCCGTCGGCCTGATCCTGGGCCAGGGCGGTCACGGCGGCCAGATCGGCCGGCTTTTTGAGCGACGCCCAGAGTTCCCGGATGCGGTTTAACCGCACGACGCTTCCGGGCGCGTCCGGCTCCTGGCGCATGTCCGGGGTGTCGACCAGCAGCGGATGGTTGGTATGGGCGGTAAACGCCTCGCGGGGCATGATCTCGATCTTCCAGGCCTTGCCCGAGGATTCCAACACGGCCACCTCATGGGCGTCGGCCACGATGGCGAAAATGGGGCGCACGCCGGCCAGCAGGTCCTTGGCGGCGGCCACCTCGCGCACCGTGGCGAACCGCTCCAGCATGGGGCGCACCGGATAGACCAGCCCGCCTTCTTGGGTGCGCCGTTTGCGCTCGGCTCGCGGGATGGAGCCCACCGCCGCCGTGATCACGGCCAGCCCCTTTTCGTTGACGCCGCCGACCATGCTCGGCTGGCCCGTGCCCGTGGAAAGCATGGCCATGACCTTATAGCCGTGCTTCGGCGTCACCAGGGCGAAAGACGTCGGATGGCCCGGCGGATAGTCGCGGTTTTTCACCAGCAGGACGCCGCCGCCGGCCACGTCCGCGCCGTTTGCCGCCCACAAGGTGCAGGCCCGGGCGGCTCGGGGCAGGGCCAGGACGGCCAGCAGCAACAGGCAGGCGGCGACCAGGAATCGGGAGGCTTGAACCATGAAACCCTCGCAACGCCGTTGGGGTTTGGCCGGCCGGGACGCACCGGGCGCGGCGCGGCGCGGCGCGCATCTGGTTACGCCCAGGATACGCCGCCAGGGCAGAGATACGCTCTCAGGCCGCCGTGCTTCGCTCGTGGTCATCGCCCCTTGGCGAGGTCGTTGAGGTAGAGCAGACGTTCGTGGACATTTTTCAGGATGTAGGCGCACATGTGGGCGCGCTCCAGGATGTAGGCGTTGGCCGAGGCGTCGTTTAAGCGCTCGGGCGTCAAAAGCGGCAGCGCCATGGACTTGTACCGGGCATCGACATATTGCGGCGACATGTAGGTCTTGGCCACCGCCAGGAACTCCCGGCTCCTGGCTACGGCCTTTCGCTGGGTCTCCTGGTCGTTGGTCGCCAAGGCCATGGCCCCGGCGAGCCGGGCCGCCACGGCGCACTGGCACAGTTCGTCGACAAGCTGCCCCCGGGCCTGGGCCCCGTACCGCGGCGCGGAGGGCCGCAGTACACGGCCGTCGTCAGACTGCGCCACGGCCAAGCCAGGAACGGCAAACCCGCCTATGACAAAAAGCAGCAACCAAGCCGCCATCGCCCCGTTGTTCATGCGCCGCCCCTTTTGCCGACCTATGACGTCGGCCTAGCAATGCCGCGTCGGCTTGTCAAAAGGGGCGGCCGTCTCCCCTGCTCCCCGCCCGCCCTGCCATCCGGCCGGGAAAAGAAAAAAAACGGAAATGATTCATGGAGGGCGTGCCGCGGATGTGATAATCGGGAGCATCATGCACAATGTCCTCATGCTGCACCCGGCGTTGCCGTTGTCGTTTTGGAGCTTTCGCGAGACCCTGGCCATGACCGGAAAAAAGGCCCTGCTGCCGCCTCTGGGCCTGCTGACCGTGGCCGCCCTGCTGCCGAGGGACTGGAACATCCGACTGGTGGATCTCAACGTGCGGCCGCTGGTCGAGGCGGACTGGGAGGGCGTTGACCTGCTGTTCGTCTCGGGCATGCTCGTGCAGCGCGAAAGCCTGCTGGGCCTGCTGCGGGAAGCCAAGGCCCGGGGCATCCTCACGGCCGCCGGCGGAGCCTATCCCACCACCGCGCCCGACGAGGTGCTGGAGGCCGGTTGCGACTTCCTCATCCAGGGCGAGGGGGAAAACACCATCCCGCAAATGGTGGCCGCCATCGCGGCCGGCCAGACAAGCGGCCGGTTCGTCTGCACGGACAAGCCCGCCCTGGCCGACTCCCCCCCGCCCCGCTACGACCTCATCGCCCCGGGCGATTATGAATCCATGTCCCTGCAAACCTCTCGGGGCTGTCCTTTTGCTTGCGAATTCTGCGACATCGTGAGCTTGTTCGGCCGGGTTCCGCGCCACAAGACCTTGGAGCAGGTCCTCGAGGAACTGGAGGCCATCCGCCGCCTCGGGTTTCGGGGCACGGTGTTCGTGGCCGACGACAACTTCATCGGCAACCGTCCCCGGGTCGCCGCCCTGCTTGAAGGCATCATCGCATGGCAGGCCCGGCACGGCGAACCCTTTGATTTCATCACCCAGGCCTCCATCAACCTGGGCCAGGACGTCCCGCTGATCGACTTGCTGACCGCCGCCAATTTTTCCTATGTCTTCGTCGGCATCGAATCCCCGGACAACGACGTCCTGACGGCGGCGCGCAAGCACCAAAACGTGCGCAATCCGCTGCTGGATTCCCTGCGGGCCATCAATGCCAATGGCCTGAGCGTCATCGGCAGCTTCATCCTCGGCATGGACGGTGAAAAAGCCGGGGCCGGCGAGCGCATGCGGGCCTTTGCCGAGGCCGGGGATCTGCCCTGGGTCATGGTCAACGTCCTGCGCGCCCTGCCGCTGACCGCTCTGTGGGACAGGCTCAAGGCCGAAGGCCGGCTGCACGACGGCATCGAGGAAAGCGGCTGGGACGCCCTGACCAATTTCACGCCCCAGCGCCCCATTGAGGCGATCTTCGCCGAACAGCTTTCGGCCTTAAACGCCCTCTACGCGCCAGGGGCCTACCTGGGACGGGCGTTTCGGGCCACCCTGGCCATGCGGCCGACCCGGGGCTCCAGGCCGGGAGCCGCGCCCAAGGCCAAAGCCGATCCCGCCCTGGCCGTGGCCCAGCAAAACCGCAGCCCCGACGTCATGCCCCTCTTGCGTCTGATCTGGCGGCAGGGCGTGGTCGGCGAGGCGCGCGGGCAGTTCTGGCGGCAGTTGGTCGTCGTCGCCTGGCGCAACCCCAGCCGGTTGCGGCGCTATATCGTCCTTTGCGGCATGGGGGAAAATCTCTTCTCCTTCGTGCGCCACCTGCGCGCCCAGGCCGAAAGCCGGCGGGGCGCGCCGCCCAGTTCCCAGCCCCAGGGAAAGGCCCCTGCCGGGCCCGTCTCCTTGCCGACAGCCTAGGGGGAGTGGCGTTGCCTTTTGCTCCCCAGGCCTTGGCGCCAGGGGCAGGGCTTGCGCCGCGCCAGGGCGGCGAGAGATCGGCCGCCTCGCGCAACCCCAGCGTTTCGGCCGGTCGACGTTCAGGCTATTTCGTCAGACCCAATAGCCATTCCCATCCGCCAAAACAGCGCGCGCACCAATTTGTCGAGCAACAAGGCAAGAACAAACAGCACCCAGAGCAGCACAACAAGCGGCATCTGGACGCAATGGATGAAAACGGTATTGAGAACAACATAACGATCCGGCAAGAGATACTCGTACACACGCACCCAGATACTGGCCAGACTGGCACCGGGCAAGCCGCCATACCGTGCAGCCCAATAGATTGCATAGAGCATGGCAAGCATTGCCCCGAGTCCCAATCCGCCGAGAAGGCAGAATCTCACAATCAGGGCCGTTGACCCGAGGATGGCGAAGGCGGTCCGAAGCATGGCCTTGTTTACGCTATGCCGTAGACACTGAACAGGGGGGAGAAATCACGAGACAGGGCCAGCCATGGCTGCCCCCAAAGCAAGCCGATCCCCCTGCGGCCGCTTCCCATCCCGCTGGGCCTGGGCTATTTTCGGCTCGCCCCGTTTCGTGGCAAACCGGGGAAATGTGGGGGGACACCATGCGGCAGACAAAAGAAAAAGGGGCCAGCTTTTCAGCTAACCCCTTGATTTCTTATGGTGCCGAGGGAGAGAATTGAACTCCCGACACGGGGATTTTCAGTCCCCTGCTCTACCGACTGAGCTACCTCGGCAGCGGCGAGAAGGGATATCTAGCCAAACCCGCCGGGCTTGGCAACAACTTTTTTTGAGGTTCCCATGAAAACCAATGATTTTATTTTCTCCCTGATCGGGCTATCTACCTACCTGCTCGTGCTGTTCTACCTTTAGGAGAAACGACATGTCCGAACTTGCCGCCTTCATCGACTCGTGGACCGACGATCCAAACGGCGTCAAAATGGCCTTCGTGCGCCTTAAGACCGTGCTCGAAAGCCTCCAGGGCGCCACCGTCAACTTCGTCCCCCGCCCGCCCGCGAGCTACAGCCTGCGCGCCGAACCCCATCGCGGCCGCCCCGTCATCACCATGGTCGACGTGGCCACCCTCGACGGCGAACGCTTCCTGTCGGTGTGCTTCTACGCCGACACCATCACCGACCCCGAAGAGCGCGGCGATCTCATCCCCGGCGGGCTGCTTTCCCAGGACGGCTACTGCTTCGACCTCGACTCCGGCGACGCCGACGACGTGGCCTACATCGAAGCCCGCATCATCGAAGCCGCCAACGCCTTCTCCCTGCCCGAGGACAGCCCCTGCGGCGAGGTCGACGAGGAAGACTAGCGTCGCGTTCAACACTACGGGCGTATTCCAGAAAAATTGCTGTGCGTCGCGGGTTGCCCGCGAAACGGCGCAGGCGCTTACCGAAGACGTTGGCCCCGCCGACTCGCCCCAAAGCGCGACGCCGGCCACGAACCACGGATCGCAGGGGCCGCGTCCCGGACATTCGCACACGCTTGCGGACGGGACGCGGCCCCTGTCTACCAGGGTTGGAACAGACGGCCGGCCGGGCCGGCGTCCTCAAGGCTGAAGGCATCGGCCACGTGGCTGGCCGTCAGGCGACCACCTCGGCCCTCGACGGCCACCACGTCAAACCGGCACGGCTGGTCCCACCAGCCGCGCTCGGACAGAAATTGCGACGCCGCCCGCACGATGCGCCCCCGCTTGGCCGGGGTGACCGCCTCCTCGGGCCGGCCGCGCATCCCCTCCCCCCGAGCCTTGACCTCCACAAAGACGACCGTGTCGCCGTCGCGGCACACCAGATCCACCTCGCCCCCGCGCGCTCGGTAATTGCGGGCCACCACGACAAAGCCCTTGGCGACAAGATGCGCCTCGGCGGCGGCTTCACCCGCGCGTCCAAATTCCAGATGCTTGGCGGTCATGGGCAATGCTCCCGGGCTGCAAGCCCTCTGGCCACCTCACCGCCCTTGGGCGCGAAAGCGGCGTGCGTGCGATCATGGGAGGCAGGACGCAGACAGGCGTCCATAGCGGCCTACAGGCCCGGCAGGCCGAGCTGGCGCGGGGTCGTATCCGGCAGCACGCCCCGGAAGGTCAGGCGGTGGATGGGGCAAGGGCCCAGGCGGCGCAGGGCTTCCAGATGGACAGCCACGCCGTAGCCCTTGTGAGCGGCGAAACCGTAGCCGGGATGGCGACGGTCGTAGAGGTGAAGCAGCCGGTCGCGGGCGGTCTTGGCCAGGATGGAAGCGGCGGATATGGCCGGGACGCTGGCGTCCCCGCCGATGACGCACTCCTGGCGCAGCTTCGCGGCCAAAAGGCCCAGGCGCGCCTCGGGAATGGTCTTGTTGCCGTCGATGCGGGCCAGCCCGGGGGCCAGGCGCAAATGGGCCAGGGCCTTGGCCATGGCCGCGAAGGTGGCTTGCAGGATGTTGATGCGGTCGATTTCGTCCGGCCAGACAAAGGCCACCGCCCAGGCCAGGGCTTGGGCCTTGATGGCCGGGGCCAGGGCCTCGCGTTTGGCGGCGGAAAGCTTCTTGGAATCGGTCAGGCCCGGCAGGTCGTAGGCCTCGGGCAGGATGACCGCGCCGGCGGCCACCGGTCCGGCCAGACAGCCCCGGCCGGCCTCGTCCACGCCGGCCACGAGCCGGTTTTTGGCGATATCAGCCATGGCCGCAAGCGCCAAAAGCCGCGCCTGCCCGCGTCACCAAGGACGCCGGGCAGGCCGCGGCCGAGAGATGGAACCCCAAGGGGACCACGGCGTGTCGCCGCAAGCTTAATCCCAAGCGGTCTTGGTCTTGATGCGGGCAGCCTTGCCGCGCAGGGCGCGCAGGTAGTACAGGCGGCTGCGGCGGACCTTGCCCTGGGCAACCACTTCGATGCGCTCGATAAACGGCGAGTGCATGGGGAACACGCGCTCGACGCCCACGCCGTCGGAGACCTTGCGCACGGTGAAGGTGGAATCCACCCCGCCCTTGCGCAGGCGCAGCACCGCGCCCTGGAAGACCTGGATGCGCTCTTTTTCGCCCTCGATGATGCGCAGGTGCACCTTGATGGTGTCGCCGGGACGGAAGGCCGGAATGTCCATGCGCATCTGTTCGCGTTCAAGCTGGTCAATAACGTTCATAACGCTTTCTCCTCGGATAAAGCCGCAAGCGCCCCGCGCCGTCCGGCCTTGGAATGTCGTTGTCTCGCCGCCGCGACGCTTGCAGCGTCGCGCCCTCGAAGCCCGGCCTCCGGACTTCGACGCTTACTCCCGAAATTTTTCCTTAACCATACAGTCGTATGCTTAAGGCACGCCCTGCTACAGCGCGTCGCCGATCAGCCTGTCGACCAAGATGCCGGCCGCGGCCCGCACCGACAGGTGGTTGTAGTCCGAAAACGGCCGGATCGCCGGCAACACCCCGTCGGCCCGCTCCAGCACGTCCTCGGCCAGGCCATGGCCCGTGCCCAGAACCACCAGCATGGGACGCGCCGCCATCATCTCCCGCGCCGCCGCAAAGGACAGCGTGGCCGGTCCCCGGGCGCTGGTGGCGACCAGGGCCGCCGGCCGGCCGTGCTCGGCCGAAACCGCCGCCAGGGCCGCGTCCAGGGTCTCGTGCAGCCGCACCAGGGACAGGGCCTTAGCCCGGTCCGGATTGGAGCGCGCCCCCGGTCCGGCCCGCCAATGCTCCACGATGCGCCCGGCCAGGGTGAGCTGGTCGCGAAGCGGGGTCACCACCTCGAACCCGCCCAGACCGTAGGTACGGGAAACGCGCGCTATATCGTGGACGTCGAGATTTGTCAAAGACACTGTGCCGACGGAGCCGTCCTTGAGGAGCACCGGGCCGTGGACGAGGCCGATATGGCAGTTGCGGCCGGACCGGCGGCGCGGCGTGCCCTTTAAAAAGTCGGCGTCCTCGGGAGACAGCGGCGTGGCATCGAAAAGATCGGGCCGGCGGGCCAGGGTGGTTTCCAGCGACCGCTGCCGCCGCCAGGCCGCGATGGCGGCGTGGTTGCCGGAAAGCAGCTCCGGCGGCACGGGCAGGCCCTCGAAGACCTCGGGCCGGGTGTAGTGCGGATATTCGAGCAGCCCGGCGGAAAAGCTTTCCTCGTCGGCCGAGGCGTCCTTGCCCATGAATCCGGGCACGAGCCGCGAGACGGCCTCCATGAGGCAGGCGGCGGCGGATTCGCCGCCCGAGAGCACGAAATCGCCCACGGACACGGGGGTGACGTCGAAAAGATCGAACAGGCGGGCGTCGATGCCTTCGTAGCGGCCGCACAGCAGCGTGAGGCTTGGCTCCTTGGCCAGATCGGCGGCCATGGCCTGGGTCAGCGGCCTCCCGGCCGGCGAGAGCATGAGGATTTTTCCCGGCGCGGGCAGGCCGCGCAGGGCCGCGACCATGGTGGGCAGGCCCATGACCATGCCCGGGCCGCCGCCGTAGGGCCGGTCGTCCACGGTATGGTGGCGGTCGACGGCGAAATCGCGAGGGTTGACGCGCGACACGGCAACGACGCCCGCCTCCACTGCCTTGGCCATGAGCCCGCAGGAGAGGAAGGAATCGAAAAATTCCGGGAAGATCGTCAACACATTAAACTGCATTTTTCTCTCATCCGAGCGCGTTGTCCAGGCCGCGCTCATTTTACCGCCCCCCCATTCGGGGGGTCCGGGGGGATCATCCCCCCGGCGGGG
>ALAO01000185.1 GCA_000307955.1 Solidesulfovibrio magneticus str. Maddingley MBC34
GCCCCCAGACCCCCCACATGAAGACAAAGGGTAAAGGGGGCTTGGCGTTGGGTCAGCGCGACGCGCCGTCGGCCGGCTTGGCCGAACAGGCGTCGGGCGCGGCCGTCCGGGGCAGATAGACCTCGAACCGGCTGCCCTTGCCCTGGGCCGTGGTCAAAATCACCGCCCCGCCGCAGCTCTTGACGATACCATGGACCACGGCCAACCCCATGCCCGTGCCCTGGCCGGGCTTTTTGGTGGTGAAAAAGGGCTCGAACACCCGCTCCGCCACCTCCGGGGCCATGCCGTGGCCGGTGTCTTCCACCCACAGCCGCACATACGGCCCCGCCGCCAGGGTCGCCAGGGGCGCGCCGGCCACGATGCCCCCGCTTTCCGGCCGGGGCGGCCCGTCCACCGGGGCCAACCCCACCTCCAGCCGGCCGCCACCAACCATGGACTGCACCCCGTTGAGGCACAGGTTGACCAGCACCTGATGCATCTGGGCCGGATCGGCCCGCACGCAATACGGCTCCGCCCCGATCTCCAGCTTCAGCTCCACCCCGGCCGGGGCCATGCCGCGCACCAGCTTGGCCGTTTCCTTGACCAGCGGGGCCAGGGGCAGGTCGGCCACCGAGATCTCGCCCTGGCGGCTGAAGGCCAAGAGCTGGCGCACCAGATCGCGCGCCCGCTCCGAGGCCAGCACCACGTCGGACAGCGGCTTGCGCAGGGGGTGCAGCATTGGCAGATCGGACAGCACCAGCTCGGAATTGAGCAGGATGGGCGTTAAGATATTGTTGAAGTCGTGGGCCACCCCGGCGGCCAGCACGCCGATGGCTTCCAGCTTCTCGGCCTGGCGCAGGCGGCGTTCCAGGTCGAGCTCGTAGGTCATGTCGCGCACGAGCAGGATGTGGTTGACCACCTGGCCGGCCGTGTCGCGCACCGGGGAAATGAGCGCCTCGGCCACGGCCTCCTCGCCGCCCGGCCGGGTCAGGCGCAGCCGGCCCGACCAGCGCAGCCCCAACCCCAGCATCTTGCACACGGATTCGGTCAGAAACGGCGCCAAGAGCGTGTTCAGGGCGTCGCGGCCAAGCATCCCCTGGCCGCCGGCCACGATCTGGGCAAAGGCCGGATTGGCGTATTCCAGGCGGAAATCCCGGCTGACGATGACCAGCCCCTCGGCGCTTTGGTCCACGGCCGAAACGAGCAACATGCGCTCGCCCTCGGCCCGCTTGCGGTCGGTGATATCCCGGGCCGCGCCCTCCACCCGGGCCAGCCGGCCGTCGGCGTCCAGCACCGCCCGGGCGTTGACGGACAGCCAGGCGGCCCGGCCGTCGCGACGCACCACCTGCATCTCGAAATCATAGACTCGGTTGTGGCGGGCCAGCTGGCGCAGGAATTCCAGGCGGTCCTCCTGCCGGGCCTGGATGCGGGTGAACAGGTCGCCCGGCTCGGCCAGGACCGCTTCCGGCGAAGCGTAGCCGAGGATGCGGGCCAGGGCGGGATTGCAGGCGGCAACGGCCCCGCTCGGTGCGAACTGGAAGATGCCCTCGGCGGAATGCTCGAAGATGTCGCGATACTTGGCTTCGCTTTGCGACAACTCCCGCTCCATGCGGCGCACAAGCGAAACGTCGCGCCCCAGGGCCTGGTATTCGCCGATGCGGCCGGATTCATCGAAAATGGCCCGCACCGACCACTGCACCCGGCGTTCCTCGCCCGAAGGCAGGACCATTCCGTACTCCAGTTCGCAGGTCGGCGCGCGAGGAGAAAGGGCCAGAAACCGCTGACGCAGGGCCAGGCCTTCGGCCTCGGGCAAGCGGTCGTCAAAGCGGCCGCCAAGAAGCGATTCCGCCGGCGCGCCCAAATGAGCGGCCAGATTGGCGTTGACGAAGGTGCACCGCAGGGCCGGGTCCAGGCGCGCCACCAGTTCGGTCTGCCCCTCCACAAGGGCCTGATACCGCAGCCGGCTGGCGTCGAGTTCCCGCCGGGCCGCGTTGCGGTCGGTGATATCCGTGAGCAAACCCCACACGCCCAGGGGCAGGCCGTCGCGCAACAACGGTATGCGCGTGGCCAGATACTCGCGTTCCTGGCCGCCGTGGACCAGCGTCACTTCCTCCGAGTTTGGCCTGCCGCTGTCCAGGGCGGCCAGGGCCGCCGCATGGAAACGGGAAAAGATGGCCGCCCCGATGGCATGGCCCAAATGGCGGCCAAGGTAATCCCCGGCCTGCCCCCCATGCAGCGAGACAAAGGCCTGATTGACGTAACGCACCAGAAAATCCCGGTCCACGGCAAAAATCGAATTCGGAGCCTGTTCGAGCACCGGGAGAAGCCCCTCCTGGACCGTCCACACGCCGGTCTCGAAAACGCACGCCACGCCGTCGCGTCCGTCCGGCCCCAGACCGACGCAGGCCGCGCCAGGCGCGATCACGGCTGGCCCGCCCCCGGTCGGACAGTCTTGGCAGGGTTCCCCCCGGCCGCGAAGTCCCCGATGGCAAGCCACGCCCTCCCGCCCGAAAAACTCCCTGGCCCGGGCGTTGCCCCGCACGAAACGGCGCTGCCCGTCCAGCACGGCCACGCCCAGGGACAGTCCCTCGGCCAGAGTGCGCGATGGTTCGCCCGAAAGGGCCGACGCCCCCTCCACGGCCAGGGCTTCGGCCAACTGGCGCGGCGACGGCCCGGTCATGAACGGCCCGGTCCCGACACGGCCCCGGACGGCCGGCCGCGCCGCCGGGGAAAGATCGCCCGACCGGGCTGGTCTTTTCGCCTGAAACGGTTTACCTTCAAATCATTCACCCATTTCCATCGGTCGTTTCGCATGGAAAAAGTCCTCATCGTCGAAGACAGCAAGGTCTTTGCCCGCATCCTGATCCGCAAGATCGAGGATGAGCTTTTCTTCGACGCCTGCTGGGCCTCGAACTTCGAGGAGGCCCGCTACCTCATAGAGGATAATCCCGACAACCACGACTACATCGTGGCTCTGCTCGACCTGCACCTGCCCGACGCCGCCGACGGACGCATCGTAGATTATGTCATCGGCAAGGGCATCCCGTCCATCGTCTTCACCGGCGACGTCGACTGCGCCGTGCGTGACCGCATCTGGTCGAAAAAAGTGGTGGACTACGTCGCCAAGGATTCCCCGGACAGCCTGGACTATCTCTGCTCCCTGGTGCGCCGGGTGTCGCTGAACAAATACATCCACGTCCTGGTGGTCGACGACTCCTCCACCGTGCGCCGCCATCTCATGCGCCTGCTCGAGGCCCACGAATTCATCGTCCACGAGGCCGAAAACGGCGAAGCCGCCCTGGACGCCATCTCGCGCCACCCCGAGATCAAGGTGGTCATCGCCGACTACTTCATGCCGGGCCTGGACGGCGTGGAACTCACCCGCCGCATCCGCCGGCTGCGCCGCAAGGACGAGCTGGCCGTCATCGGCATCTCCGCCTACGGCAACACCATCCTCTCGGCCCGGTTCATCAAGAACGGCGCCAACGATTTCTTGAACAAACCCTTTTCCAGCGAGGAATTCTACTGCCGGGTCACCCAGAACCTGGAAATGCTCGAATACATCCAGAAACTGCGCGAGACCGCCATCCGCGACCCCCTGACCGGCCTGTACAACCGCCGCCACTTCTTCGAGGCCGCCAAGACCCTCCACGCCGATCTGGCCCGGGGCGAAACGCCCATGACCCTGGCCATGATCGACATCGATTTCTTTAAAAAGGTCAACGACACCTACGGCCACGCCGCCGGCGACGAAGTCCTCAAGCACGTGGCCCAAGGCCTCAGCAACCGTTTCCGGGGCCACGACGTGGCCGCGCGCCTGGGCGGCGAGGAATTCTGCGTCCTGGCCCGGGGACTGTCCGGCCAGCAAGCCATGGCCGCCTTCGACGACCTGCGCAACAGCATCGAACGCTCCAAGGCCAAGGCCGGCAAAAACACCATCGGCGTCACCATCTCCATCGGCATCTGCGACAAACCCCACGGCTCTGTGGACGCCATGCTGGCCGCCGCCGACGCCGCCCTCTACAAAGCCAAACGCACCGGCCGCAATCGCGTGTTGTGGGCTGAGTAAGCGAAAGAAATAACTTAAGATGCCTCCGGCGGCTGGGGGCCT
>ALAO01000186.1 GCA_000307955.1 Solidesulfovibrio magneticus str. Maddingley MBC34
AGACCCCCCGACGGAAGAAAAGGGTCAAGGGGGGAGGCGGCGCAGGGCGGGCGTGTCGCGAGGGGTGCCAAGGAGCCGGTCGACTTGGAAATTCGGGCGGTTAGGGTGGCTTGGCTTGAGTTGGTAACGTACTTAAATTATTGTTCATTAAGTCGCGAAAGCGCGAAGCTGCCTTGACGCGGCACGGGCTTTGGACTAGCTGTCAGGCTTGGGCCGACGCCTCCCTCGCTGGAGGCGGCTTGGCCGCCAGCCATCGCCCGGACGCCGCGCGTCCGGTAAACCGCGCCCGCGCCGTCGGGCCCCAGGCCGGCCGCCGACGCCGGCAAGCCAGTATGCCGCAAAGTCTCTTCTCCGAACTCTCGCTTATCTACGTCTCGTTCTCCGTGCTCGCCCTCTATGCCCCGGCCGTGCTCGGCGCTTTGGCCCTGGCCTTTTTCCTCTACCGCCGCCACAGCCGGCTGGAGCGTCGCCGGCAAAAACACGCCCGAATCCGGCGCGACATCGCCCAACGCGGTCAGGCCCGGCGCAAACGCCTGCTCCTGGCCAGCCAGCGCGGCAACATCCGCGAACTCGCCCGCCTCGTCCACGGACAGCTCAAAACCCGTCAGCGCGAACTGACCCCCTATCAGGCCCAGCGCGCCTCGGCCTTCATCGAGCGGGCCGTGGTCACCGTGGACTTCGAGCGCCTTTACGCCTTGCACGTCATTTTCGACAGCAACGACGCCCAACAGGTTTCCCCGGCCGTGGAAACCTTTTTCGAGCATACGAGGTAATCATGCCCCTGCCGGAAAACATCGCCCGGTTCGTCGCCCGGCTCATCAACACCATGAAAACCGAGTCCGCCGACTGGCAGCTGGCTCATCAGGCCGATCTCGACAAATTGCGCGAGGAAAAGCTCGTGGCCGAACAGGAGCTGAGGCAGCGCCTGGAGCTCATGGAGATCCGCTTCAAGGAGGAGTGCAAAAGGGCCAAGCTCGAAGAGGAGCGGCAAACCGAGAATTTCACGGAATTTCTGGCCAGCATCGACGACATGAAGGCCAACATGCTGGAGTATTACGGCTCCATGCCCAAGCCCATGGCGCTGATGATCCACCACCACGCCGCCGAACTGTTAAAAGACGCCTGGCACAATCCCGACGCCCGGGAGCGCCTGCGCAACCAGTCGCGCTTCACGAACCTCATGCTGGCCGTCACCGAGGACCTGACCGACCTTTCGCGCGACGGCGCGCCGCCCAAGGCCCTGCCCGAAAAGACCATCGCCTTCATGCAAAACAAGATCGAATAAGCCCCCGCCCGGCGGCGGCGTACCACTGCCAGGCCCCGGAAAAGCAGGTGGCGTAGTCCATGTGGGACACGGCCCCGGCGTCGGCCATGAGCGCCGAGATCATGGCCCGCTGGGCCGGCGCGTCGGCAGTGGTCCGGGCCGCTTGTCCCGTGGCCCCCAAGCGCTCGCCGGACTTTGTATTTTCGACTAAGTGAGAGGGGTTTTTCGGTCAACGGAAAACGAAACGCCTCATGACACGACATGGGCGCGACGACGCAAGATATTGGAGGCAGGCATGGCGGCCCTGATCGAGGAACACGATCAGGCGCATGAAGCAGACAAACGCGGCGTCACCCCCGTTTCGCTTCGGTCACGCAATAAAGGCCCTGGCCCGAACGGGCCGGCGCGAAGCAGAGATTGTCGCCCACGCAGGCCGCCGGAGCCGTGTCCCCGGCCTGCCAGCGGGCGATAAGCCCGGGTTCGCGGATAAACGGCCGGGACATGGCGACCAGCTCGGCGTCGCCCGAGGCCACGATGTCCTCGCACGTCTCCAGGCTGCGAAGCCCCCCGACCAGGAGCAGCGGCATGGTGACGCCGGCCGCTTTGACGGCCCGGGCCGTCTCCCGATACCAGGCCTCGCCGTCGGGGATGGCAATGCGGCCCGGGCGCGAGAAATTGAGCCGCCCGGATTCGAACACCCCGCCAGAGAGCTCCACCGCGTCGAGACCCGCCGCCTCCAGCCAGGCCACGACCTGGACGCACTCGGCTGCAGTGAATCCGCCGGCAATGAAATCGTCGCTGTTGATCTTGGCCAGCACCGGATAGTCCCGGCCGATGCGGCCCCGGATGGCTCCCAGCACTTCCAGCAGCAGCCGGGCCCGGTTTTGGAGCGAACCGCCGTAGGCGCCGGTGCGGTGGTTGGTGCGCGGCGAGAGGAATTGGCTCAGGCCATAGCCGTGGGCGGCATGAATCTGCACGCCGTCGGCCCCGGCGTCGCGGCAAAGGGCCGCCGCCGCGCCAAAGGCGGCTTCCAGCCGGGCCAGATCCTCGGCTTCCATGGCCCGGCCGGCGGCGGCGTCCTCGGGAACCGACGGTCCAAGCGGCGCTTCGCCGGTCACGTCCGGGTCGGCCCGCAGCCCGGCGTGGGCCAGCTGCACCACGAACCGGCCGCCGTAGGCATGGACGATGCGGGCCAGCCGGGCGATGCCGGCTTCCATGTCCGGGCAGTGCGCCCCGAGCTGGGAGGCCCGGGCCTGGCCGCGCTTTTCCACATAGGCGTGGCTGGAGATAACCAGCCCCACCTCGCCCTTGGCCAGGGTCTTGAGCAGCGCTTCCAGCCGGTCCGAGGCCGAGCCGTCGGGGTTGGCCATCCCTTCCCCGGTGGCCGAGCGCACGAAGCGGTTTTTAAGCCGCATGCCGTTGATGACGATGGGCGAAAAGACCTGCATGGCGCTTACGCCGCCTCGAAGCGGTCGATGAACCGCTCCAGGTCGTTGGGATCGCCGTCCCGGTAGTCCTCGGGATAGAGCAGGGCGCTCATGAAAAACGGGCTTTCCAGCTGCAGGGCCAAAGCCGCCCGGCGGGCGAAGTCCTCAAGCCCGGACAACAGCGCGCCCGAGCCGTCGGCGGCGCTGCCTTCCAGGGCCTCGTCGGCCTCGTCGGGCAGGCCTTCGAGCACCAGGCACTTCTCCGTCAACAGTCGAATATACCCGGCCTTGTCCCCGGCCTCGTGGAGCAGCCGACCGGCCTCGGCCTCGATCTCGCGGATGCGTCCCGCCGCTTCCCGCACCACGCCCAGGGCGGCGGCCGGCGCTTTGCGCTTGGTCATTGTTCCTCGTTCCTCCAAAGCCTTTGACGGACAAACCGCTTCCCGTCCGAGAACACAGTATGAACAATCCGGCCGGCCAAGGCAATCGCTTCCCTAGTAAGACAAAGCGCTTTTCCGGACGGCCCCTTGACGCGGACAAGGGGAAACGGTAGGCGTATTGTGAAAAATAAGACAAGGTTATGACCCATAACATGCCCCCGGATCAGGGGATTCCGCCGCTGCCCGAAGCCAACGCCAGCGCCCACGCCCTGGACGGCGTGCCGCGTTCGGCCCTCTCGCGCCTGTGCTTCGACGCCGGCGACTACGAACTGCTGCGCATCGTCAACGACGTGCTGGCCCGGCGCGGTTCGTCGAGCATGAAGCGCCTGCTCGCGCCGTATCTGCATCCCCACGGCATCAAGGAGATGGCCGCGCCCAAGGGGCTGCGCATCGCTTACGCCGTCATCCACTTGCTCGGGTCCCTGGAAGCCGGCATGGCCGGCGACCGGCTGACCGCCTTGCGGTCGCTGCGCGACGAGGTCATGGCCGCGGCCGAGTCGGGGCTGGAAAAAAACACCGCCCGGGTGCTCTTGCAGATCATGAAGGAGCTGGTGCGCTCCCGGGACACCCCGCGCCGCCAACTGGAGTTGGCCCACGATTTCCGCAGCGCCGTGTCCGGCCGGCCGCGCGTGGTGCGAAAGCTCCTGGCCGAGTACCATCTGCTGGAGATGCCCGAGGAGTGGAACCAGATCGCCTTTGACGACCACGTCCACGACGCCAACACCAAGGGCCGCAAATCGCCCACCCACCTTATCATGGATGCCTGGATCAAGGGCATTCGCCGGCTCACGGTCATCCACTACCATTTCGTGCGCCCGGAAACCGCCGCCGAACTGCTCGAAGCCGCCGCCATCATGGACATGCGGGTGGACATCGGCATTGAGTGCCTGGCTCGGCATCGCGGCGGCCACGTCAAGCTCGTCTGGGCCCCGCGCGGCTTTGTCCGGCCCGAGGATTTCACGGCCTTTCTCAAGAAGCCCGGGGTGCGCGAGTTCATGCGCGAGGGCTTCGAGCTGTCGCTTCGCGAGCAGCGCCATGTCCTGGCCGTGCTGGCCGCCTTCAACGACCGCCACCGCCAAACCATCCGCGACCGCTACGGCCTCGACTTGCCGCCCCTTGACCACGAGGAGTTCCTGGCCTTCGTGGGTTCGGGCCAGGCCAGCCTGCTCCATCTGGCCCGGTTTATCCGCGACGCCCTGGCCCCGCTGCTCGACGCCCAGGCCGGCGAAACCCTGGACGCGGCCGCGCCGGACAAAGCCTGTCCGCTCCTGGCCGAGCGCGACAGCCTGGACGTGGAATCGCTGCTCGACGACTACCTGTCCCCGGCCGCCAACCCGGACATCGCTGCGCCCGAGGCCCCCCAAGACGGCGAAACCCTGCCCGAGCGCCTGACCGTGGACGTGGCTGAGCTGGCCCGGCGGATACATGCCCTGCATGTCGGCAACAGCTTGGCCCTGTGCACGGCGGAGATGCCCTTCGCCGACGTGCTGTTGGCTCTTTTCGCCTGTCGCGGCGACATCACCGGCTGCGACGCCTTCAACCTGCGCGTCTTCGAGACTGGCGGCGGCGACGGCGGCGACGCCCTGGCCCTTATTTCCATCGCCAACGCCGGCAACGTGGTGGCCTTAAAGCGCCTCATAAACCGCACCGCCGACGCGGCCGAGGCCGGCGGCGACGCCGAAACCGCCGCCAGCCTGCGCGACCTGCGCCGCGACGTGGCCGCCATCGCCGCCGCCTACCGCGCCCGCCCCCTTTCGGCCCGCATCGGCACCGACTCCACCGGCCAGTCCACCCGCTGCCACGGCATGGGGCTGGTGGTGGCCGATACCCTGCCGGCTCGGACCCGCAAGCGCCTGGCCCGCCGCGAAAGACGGCCCGGGGCGAGCCTTCGCCGGGCCATTCCCGTGGGCGTGGCCGTCTCGCCCCGGGTGAGCACCCTGCCCGACGAATTCTCCAGCGACCTCTCGGCCCGGTTCTTCCGGTTCCTGCGCGGCCTGCCCGGCCTGCGCCTGGCCGGTTACCGCTACGTGCTGGAGTGGGTGGGCAAGCGCTATTTCAAGGCCACGCCGCAAACCGCCAACATTCACACCCTGGGCGGCATCCAGCAAAAAGCCAGCCAACGCTGGCTGGCCCGGGCCGAGGCCTTGCGCCGCCCCCTGGGCTTATCCTGGCGGTATCTGAGCAACACGCTCAAGAACGTGCTGAAAATCGGCCTGGGCTTTTCCGTGGCCGCCGCCTCGTTCGCCAGCATCAATTCCTGGTGGGTGCTGGCCTGGCTTGGGCCTTTCATCTGGTTTGGCATCACGGGCGTGCGCAACGTCATCCAGGCGGTGCTCGGCTGCGGCGGCCTTCGCCGGACGCCGCTTTTAACCTGGAAGGATTACGTCAGCTTCGACCGCTTGGCCGATTCGCTCATGTTCACGGGTTTTTCCGTGCCACTTTTGGACATCGTGGTGCGCACGCTGCTTCTGGGGGAGGGCTTTGGCGTCACCACCTCCAGCGCGCCGCTTTTGCTTTTCGCCTGCATGGCCGTGGCCAACGGCCTGTATCTGGCCAGCCACAACCTGCTGCGGGGGCTGCCCAAGTCGGCGGCCGTGGGCAACCTGTTCAGGTCCGTGCTGTCCATTCCCCTGGCTTACGGCCTCAACCAAGGCCTGTCCTGGCTGCTCATCCAGGGCGGCCTGCCCGATCCCGAGCCGGTTCTGGAACCCTTTGCCGCCATCGTCTCCAAGTTCGCCTCGGACTGCGTGGCCGCCGGCATCGAAGGCTTGGCCGACCGCTCCAAGTACGTGCGCATGCGCCTTCGCGACTACCGCGAGAAATTCAAGCAGCTCTACGACACCTACTCCCTGCTGGAGCTGCTCTATCCCAGCGACGACGTGACCAAGCTCCTGGAGACGCCCAAGGAGTTCATCAACGCCATCGGCTCCCAAAAAGGCGACCTGGACAAGATCGTCATCGTCAACGCCCTGGATTTTCTCTATTTCTGGATGTACCAGCCCCGCGCCCGCACGGTGCTGGCCCGGGCCATGCGGTCCATGTCGGCCGAGGAGCGGCGCATGTTCCTGCTCTCCCAGTACGTGCTGCTGCGCGAACGCGAAATCAGCCGCCTGTTCATCGAAGGGCTGGTCGGGCGCAAGTTCGCCCCGGCCCTGTCGTTTTACCTCAGCCACGCCCGGCGCTACCTCGACGATCTCCAGGATCTCGCCCTCCGCCACCCGCCGGCCGAGGCCCTGACCTTGGAGAACGCGCTGCTGGGACGAGACGTCCGGCTGGGAGGGTTGTAGCGGACGACGGAGAGAGAAGAGGTGAGAAGAGGTGAGAAGACGGGAAGAATGCCTCCGGCGGCTGGGGGCCTGAGGCCCCCAGATCCCCCGGCTGAAGAAAAGGGGTAAGGGGGGTTGTTGGGCGGTGGTTTTGTCGGCCAACAGCCAAGAGCGATAGGTGAAAGCCTGCGTTGGACAACGGCGGCGCGGGCGCGGTGAGCCAGGACGGGACCGGTATATCGGTCTCGGTCGCGCAGGGCAACCAGCCGTCCGATGTTGCTTGCAGCCAGTCCACGGCGACAGCCGCAATGTGAAACGCCCCGCCTTCCGGTCACGCCGGGAGGCGGGGCGCTGCGTTTGCAAAGACGTGGGGACGGGCGTCGCGGCCTCGTAGCGATCCTGTCGCGCCTTGGCGGCGACCGCCGAAACCACGGCTGCTTGGGCGGCAAAGCTCCCGAGTCGTCGTCGGGGGCGACGCTGGTGTCGCTTTTCGTAACAACGACGAGAGTATTTTTAAGAAAGCCGCATGGCGTCAGGCTGTTGCCGGCAAAACGCCTGGGCGCTTTTCACGGCCGCGACCCTAGGCCTCGGCGCTCCCGACGCCGGAAAGGGCGCTGGAAACGATGCTGTCCATGGTCGCCATGGGATTGTCGCCGTTTTGCCTGGCATAGTGCTGCGCCGCCTGGCCCTGAGGACCGCCGCTGCCGGTCGGAGGCTGGGGCGGGGTCAGGGAATCCATGGACCCCGACGAGGCCGCCGAGGCGAATTTCTCCGACATGCTGGACAACATCTTGGCCGTGTTGGAGTCGGTCGCGTTGCCTGCCGCCTCGGAGAGCTTGTCGGAAATCTGCTGGGTCACTTCCTTGAACTTGTCCGGGTCGGAGCTGGCCAAATCCTTGAGCTGCTGCATGGCCTTGGCCCCCTTGGAAAAATCGCCGCCGTCGCCCTTGATGGACAGCCCCGAGGCCAGGTTGTCCACGGCCGTGGAATCGGTGGAACTCGTGCTCGACGTGCCAAGCAGGCTGCTCAGGGACGTGGTCGTGCCGCTGTACGAATTGCTGATGAGATCCGTGCTCATGATGCTTCTCCTCTTGCAAGGCAAGGTTGTCGTCTGCCTGCCTTATCGGCCCGCCAGAGGGAAAGTTTATATAGAAATTATTTTTATTCGTGTGTAACCGTGCTGGTGATACGGCGTCCTAGGCGGTTTTATCGCTGTTGTTCTTGATGGACCATAAGATTTGTCCGTTGTATTCGTTGTTGTATGACTGATGAATGATTTTTTACTGTGCAGTAATTCGCAAGAAATTTGGTTGTTGCGGAGAATATGTTCCCGCATTTGGCTTTTCGTGAAAATTTTAGCGTGCTGTCCAAGGGGTGTCTTGGGCATGGCCAAGCGATGTTCTTTGCACGGTCTCCAAAGGCTTCGTGCCCCTGGGAGGCTTTTCGTGACGGCTTGGCGGCCGGCCAGAGCATGGAGGGCAGCGGGAAGGGTGAAGGCGTATCGGGCAGCGAGCAGGGGCCGGAGGGCACGTCACGGCGTTGCGCCGCGCTTGGCGCGTCCTCGATAAGAACGGGCGCGGCGACGGGACCGCCCTCCCCTATTGCCGGGGTCCGGGGGGATCATCCCCCCGGCGCAGAGGGCAAGGCAGGGCCAATCCCGCGCTCCCCCAGTAAACCTTTCTCCAGGTGGGGGGGCTGGGGGCCTCAGGCC
>ALAO01000187.1 GCA_000307955.1 Solidesulfovibrio magneticus str. Maddingley MBC34
GGGGGCCTCAGGCCCCCGGCCGCCGGAGGCTCTTCCCTCCCGACGTCCTGGAGACCGCATGGAACGCACCCGCCTGTACGTCTTTGCCGCCGTGTTTTTTTGCGTGGTGTTGGTCGGCACGCTGGGCTTCATGCGCATTGAGGGCCTGACCGCCCTGGACGCGCTGTATTTCAGCGTCGTCACCGTGGCCACGGTCGGCTACGGCGACATCCATCCGGTCACGCCCATGGGCAAGCTGCTGGCCATGGCGCTCATTCTCTCCGGCGGCGGCACGTTTTTCGGCATCCTGGCGGCGGCCGCCGAGATGTTTTTGGGGCGGCGGGAGAAGCGGCTGCGGGCGGAAAAGCTCGACATGCTCATCGGGCTTTTTTTCAGCCAGGTAGGCTCCAGCCTGGTGCGCCGGCTCATCCGGGCCGACGTCGGGGCTTCGGCCCTGCGGGAAAGCTGCGACGTCTCCCTGCGTTGGACCAAGGAAAACTTCAAGAAAGCCGAAGGGATTCTCAAGAACTACCATTACGATCTCGACATGGCCGCCATCGACCTGCCCGCCATGGGCAAGCTTTTGGCCGCCAATTCGGAATTTCTCGTGCGCCTGCTTGAGCATCCCAACATCCTGGAACACGAGACCTTTACCTCGCTTTTGCAGGCCGTTTTCCACCTCAAGGAAGAGTTGTCCCATCGCCCCAAGCTCGACGCGCTGCCGGACTGCGACCGGGAGCATCTGCGCCTGGACCTTAAGCGCATCTATTCCCAGATCCTGCTGCAATGGCTTCATTATCTCGACCATATCAAGGACAACTACCCGTATTTCTTTTCCTTCCAGTGCCGGGTCACACCGTTTCTGGCCAGCGAGGACGCCACCGTCTGCTCATGACCGACGCCCTGGCCTGATACGGCGATTCCCCCCTTGCCAAAGCGCCCCAAGCCGGGCCATCTGGCGGCCATGCGACCGGATCAACCGTCTGGACTTTTCACGCGAATCCTGCGCGAGCCGCTGACCCATTTTCTGGTGCTTGGCGCGCTGCTGTTCGCCCTGGGGACTTTTGTCCGCCCGGCCGGGCCGCCCCCGGCCGCGGGCGGCGCGGCCATCGTCGTCACTGACGAGGATTTGCGCCAGTTGGCCGGTCTATGGCGGATGCAGTGGGGCCGGGAGCCGACGCCCGCTGAACTGCGCCGGCTGGCCGACGAGCAGGTGCGCGAGGAAGTGCTCGTGCGCGAGGCCCTGGCCGCCGGCCTGGAGGCCCAGGACATCCTGGTCCGTCGCCGGCTGGCCGCCCTGGCCGCCGTCCGGCTGGAGCAGGGGATCAGCCTGCCCGAACCGTCCGAGGACGAACTGCGCGCCCTGTACGAGGCCGATCCGGCCGCCTTCGCGCCGGTTGCCGAGCTGACCTTCCGCCAGGTCGCCTTTTCCGACCGCGCCCGGGGCGGCCGGGCCAAGGAAGAAGCCATACAGGCCCGCGACGCGCTTGCCGGCCGGGACGCCGCCGCCGGCCAGGGCCTGGGCGACCATACCGAACTGCCCGAGCGCTCCGAAAACGTGACTCCGGCCGAAGCGGCCGCCCTTTTCGGCGACGCCTTCGCCGCCGCGCTGACCACCTTGCCAGTCGGCTCCTGGCAGGGGCCGCTGGCCACCCTTGGCGACTGGCATCTGGTCTTTGTCGAAGCGGCCCGGCGTGGCTCGCCGCCGCCCTTCGAGTCGGCCCGGCCGGCCGTGGCCGAGGCCTGGAAGCGCCATCGCCTGGAAGCCGAGCGGCGGCAGGCCTATGCGGCCGCGCTGGCCCGTTATGCGGTCGTCCTGCCGGCGGCCGTGGCCGGGGATCGGCCATGACGCGCCGCCTTGTCGCGCTGGCCGTTGCCGCCGTCGTCCTGGCCGGCCTCCTGGCCGCGCCCGTGGCCGCCCACGCCCATGAGACCCGGCCGGCCGTGCTGGAGTTGCGCCAGACCGCGCCCGAAGGCTTCGACGTGCTGTGGCGCACGCCGCTCTATGAGGGCCAGCGCCTGCCCTTTGTCCTGCGCCTGCCCGACGGCGCGAAGCAAATAAGCCCGCCAATCGTCATGAGCCTGCCGGACTGGCATCTTGAATCCTGGCGCATCGCCGCGCCGGGCGGGCTTGTCGGCAAGCGGATTCTATTTTCCGGCCACGACGCCACCACGGCCGGGGTGGTGGTGCGCTATTTCGGGCTGGACGGCCGGGAGTCCTCGGCCGTGGTCACCCCGGACAAGGACGGCCTGACCCTGGCCGGCCAGGGCTCGGCCGGCGCGGACTTCACCGACGCCGTGGCCCTGGGCCTGCGCCACATCGGCTACGGCATCGACCATCTGCTCTTTGTACTGGGGCTGGTCTGTCTGGCCCGGAGCGGCTGGCGGCTGGTGGAGACGGTGACGGCCTTTACCGTGGCTCACAGCCTGACCCTGGCCGCCGCCGCCCTGGGGCTGGTGAGCGTTCGGGCCGAGCCGGTCAACGCCGTGGTGGCGCTGAGCATTTTGTTTCTCGGCCCGGAGATGGTGCGGCAGCTGCGCGGCCAAACGAGCCTAGCCATCCGCCGGCCGGCGGCCGTCGCTTTTGCCTTTGGCCTGCTCCACGGCCTGGGATTTGCCGGCGGCTTGTCCGGGTTTGGCCTTTCACGGGAGGCTCTGGTTATGACCTTGCTGGGCTTCAACCTCGGCGTGGAGATCGGCCAGTTGGCCTTCGTGGCCGCGCTCCTGGCCGTGGCCGCATCGCTTGCCCGCCTGGGCCTGTCCTGGCCGGCCTGGGCCGGTTACGCCCCGGCCTATGTGGTCGGCACGGCCGGGGCCTACCTGACCATCGCCCGAACCGCCGTCATGCTGGGGGCCTGATGCCGTCACGTTTGCTCGCCGTCTGTCTGGCCGCCCTGGCCATCGTCCTTGGCCGGGCCGAGCCGGCCCTGGCCCATCTGGTCAGCGCCGACGTGGGCGATTTCTACGCCGGCCTGTTCCATCCCCTGACCTCGTGGGAGCATCTGCTGCCCCTGGCCGGACTGGCCTTTCTGGCCGCCCAGGCAGGGCGCGGCGGCGGCCGGCTGGCCGTTGGCCTCCTGCCCCTGGCCCTGGTTGTCGGCGTTTGCGGCGGCGCGCTCTGGCCGTTGCCCCGGACCGCCGCCGGTCTGGCCGGCTTGTCGCTGGCCGCCTGCGGCGCGTTGGCCGCCTGGCCCCGGCCTTGCCGTCCTGGCCTGGTTGGCCTGTGCGCCGCCGGCCTCGGCCTGGCCCTTGGCTGGCGCGGCGGGGCGGACTGGGCCGCTTCCCGGGCCGGCTGGCAGTTCGTGCCGGGCGTGGCGGCTTGCGGCTTTTTGCTGACGGCCCTGGGCGCGGCCTGGCTGCCGCGCCTGGAGGGCGGCTGGCGGGGGAGGGCGCGTGGGGCGCTGGGGCTGGCCTTGGCCCTGGCCGGCCTGCTGCTGGCGTCTCGCGGCTTCGTTGGAGAGGGCGGTGCGGCCGGCCTTGGGCAGTTCGCCGGCTGGCTGGACGGCGGACGGGTGGGCGATTTCCTGAAGCAGCCCACGGCCTCGCCCTGGACCCTGGCCGGCGTCCTGGCCGGGGCCATGGCCTGGGGCGGGGTCCATGCCCTGACGCCAGGCCACGGCAAGGCCTTGGTCGGGGCCTATCTTGTCGGCGCGCGGGGCACTTGGCGTCATGCCGTTTGGCTCGGGCTCACCGTGGCCGTCACCCATACGGCGGGCGTGTTTCTCCTGGGCGGCGCGGCCGTCCTGGCCGCCGACGAGGCCGGCCGGCAGCGGCTCATGCCCTGGCTGGCCCTGGCCTCGGGCCTGGGCATGTGCGCCGTGGGCGGGACCATGGCGGCGCGCGGCCTCTGGCGGCTTCGCGGCCGGGCAGGGGATGAGCGGGCACACAGCCATGGCGGTCTGGCCCATTCCCATGGTGGAGTGCCCCATAGCCACGGCGGCGTCGCAGGCGGACACGATGAGGCTCGGCACAGCCACGGCGGTTTGCGGCACAGCCACGGTGGGCTGGCCCATAGCCACGGCGACGACCCGGCCGGTCCGGTCGGCTGGCGCGCCTTGCTGGCCCTGGGCGTTTCCGGCGGATTGGTCCCGTGTCCGTCGGCCCTGGCCTTGATGCTGGCCGCCATCGCCCTGGGCCGGCCGGGCTGGGGGCTGATCCTGTGCGCGGCCTTCGGCCTGGGGCTGGCCGGCGTGCTGACCGGGGTGGGGCTTTTGTGCCTGGCCGGGGTGCGGTTTCTGGGCGACTCGGGCCGGCTTGGCCGGGCGGCGCGCTGGCTGCCCCTGGTCGGGGCCGGGCTTATCGCCGCCATTGGCGCGCTGGCCGCCTGGGAAGCGCTGGCCGTGCTCATTTCCTGAAAAAGGGCCGCCGAAGCGGTTGCCAGCCGCCGTGGGCCGGACTATGGAACTCGAAATTCCGGGCCGCGCGGCAATCGTCGCCGGCCGCTTCCGCGAGGACCCATGCGCCAGGGCGACGCCGCCAAAACCGTTTCCCCCATCGAGGCCGTTCGCCGCTACTGCCTGACCGCCTGCATGGGCGGCCAGCGTAGTCTGGTCGCCGGCTGCGTCGATGCGGACTGTCCGTTCCATCCGCTGCGCTTAAAGGAAGTGCCCGAGGGCTTCGGCGTGCGCGTGGTGCGGGTCATCCGCCGCTTCTGCCTGCGCTGCACCCTGGGCGATCGCGGCGACATCCGCCGTTGCCGGGAAAAGGCCGCCTGCCCGGTCTGGCCCTACCGCATCGGCGTCTCGCCCCGAAAGCTCAAGCGCCTCATCGCGGAAAAGCGCCGTCCCAAGCAGCTCGAACTGCCGCTCTAGTCTCGCGTTCCTTACAAAATACGAGCGTATTTTTTAAGGAAAGTTCATGGGTTGAGTTTGTTGCCTGCGAAACGCCAGAGGCGCTTTTCGCGGACGCGACACTAG
>ALAO01000188.1 GCA_000307955.1 Solidesulfovibrio magneticus str. Maddingley MBC34
GAATTCCCCCCCCCCCCCGCACAGGCCGCTATAGATCTAAGGTATTGATTTTGAGTGTCTTTTGTCGTGGGCGTCTTTTGCCGCGACCTCGCCCAATCCCGCAGTCTCCGATTCTCGGCCGTCCGTCCCGGCCAACGGCAGTCCCGCGCCGGTAAACGGCGTTTCCTCGGTTTCCCGCCGCCGTCCGCCCGCCATGGGGCCAATCCCGCCGTCCGCCGAAATTTTCGTGCCGCTTTGTCGCGGGCCGCCTACTTGTGGCCCATCCCCAAGCGGCGGCCGTCGCCGACGGGACGCCCGGACCAACCCCGGCCCGGCCCCAGGCCGGAGACAAGGAGAACGATCCATGCAACCAGACAACGCCCCGCCCGCCGCCCACGCCCCGGACGCCGGCCAGTTTTCCGCCCTCGTGCGCAAACGCTGGACCGTCTCCTTGACCCTGACCGCGCTCATGCTCTCCATTTACTACGGCTTCATCGTCATCCTGGCCTTTCGCCCCGACATCTTCGCCGAACGCGTCGGCCAGCGCCTGACGCTCGGCATCCCCGTCGGCCTGGGCGTCATCCTGGCCTCCTGGCTGCTCACCGGCCTGTACGTGCGCTGGGCCAACGACGACTACGACAGCACCGTGAACACCATCAAACGCGCCATGCGGGAGAACCAGGGATGAACACGTTTACCAGCACCATCGGCCAACCCAACGCCACCTCCATCATCTTTTTCTTCGTCTTCATCGCCGCCACCCTGGTCATAACCTATTACGCCGCCCGGCGCAGCCGCTCGGCCTCCCAGTTCTACGCCGCCGGCCGCTCGGTGACCGGCTGGCAAAACGGCCTGGCCCTGGCCGGCGACTACATGTCCGCCGCCTCGTTTCTGGGCATCGCCGGCCTGGTGTCGCTCAAGGGCTACGACGGCCTCATCTATTCCATCGGCTTTTTGGTCGGTTGGCCCATCATCATGTTTCTTATCGCCGAACCCCTGCGCAACCTCGGCAAATACACCTTCGCCGACGTGGTGGCCTACCGCCTGTCCCAAAAGCCCATCCGAGTGGCCGCTTCGGTCGGTTCGCTTTTAACCGTGTGCTTCTACCTCATCGCCCAGATGGTGGGCTCGGGGGCGCTCATCAAGATGATGTTCGGCCTGCCCTATGAAACGGCCATCATCGCCGTGGGCGCGGTCATGATCGCCTACGTGCTCTTTGGCGGCATGCTCGCCACCACCTGGGTGCAGATCATCAAGGCCGTGCTGCTCCTGGCCGGGGCCACGGTCATGGTGATCATGGCCCTGTCCCGGTTCAATTTCGACGTGACGGCGCTTTTCGGCGCGGCCGCCGCCACCTACGGCGAAAAGGTGCTCAATCCCGGGGGCCTGGTCGCCAATCCCCTGGACGCCGTGTCCCTTGGCATCGCGCTCATGTTCGGCACCGCCGGCCTGCCCCATATCCTCATGCGCTTCTACACCGTGCCCGACGCCAAGGCCGCCCGCAAATCCGTGTTCTACGCCACCGGGCTCATCGGCTACTTCTACATCCTCACCTTCATCATCGGTTTCGCCGCCATGGTGATCGTGGGCCGCGACGTGGTGGCCAAGATGGACGCCGGCGGCAACATGGCCGCGCTGCTCCTGGCCGAAGTGACCGGCGGCACCGTGTTTCTCGGGTTCATCGCGGCGGTGGCCTTCGCCACGATCCTGGCCGTGGTGGCCGGGCTGACCCTGGCCGGGGCCACGACGCTCTCCCATGACCTCTACGCCAACGTGTTCCGGGCCGGCCGCTCCACTGAGGAAAACGAGATGAAGGTGGCCAAGCGGGCGACCATCGGCCTTGGCCTGGCCGCCGTCCTCCTCGGTCTGGCCTTCAAGGGGCAAAACGTGGCCTTCATGGTGGGTTTGGCCTTCGCCATCGCCGCCAGCGCCAACTTCCCGGCGCTGCTCCTCTCCATCCTCTGGAAGGGGACCAGCACCTTCGGGGCCACGGCCAGCATCGTGGCCGGCGCCGTGGCCGCCGTGGGGCTCATCGTCCTGTCGCCCACGGTCTGGGTGGACATCTTCGGCAACGCCGCCCCCATCTTCCCCTGGAAGAACCCGGCCCTGGTGTCCATGCCCTTGGCCTTCCTGGTCGGCTGGCTCGGATCGGTGCTGGTCCCCGACGCCCGGGCCCAGTCCCTCTACGCCGCCCAGCAGATCCGCAACTATCTGGGCGTGGGCGCGGAGTGATCGCCCGCAAACGGACCGGGGAGGCTCTCCCCGGTCCGTTTTGCCGTCTGTCGCCAGGCTTGGGAGATGCCATGGACCCCGCAACCGCCGCCCTTTTCGCCGCCTTGTCCGCCGCTCCCGACAGCCTGTCACTGGGCCGGGAGCTGCAGCGCATCCGTCGCTGCATCGCCGACAGGGCCGAGCCTCGGGCCGACGCCTTGGAAACCGGGCGTTTGGCCAGCCAGTTGTATGACGCGTTTCTCGTGCGGGCGGCCGAACTGGCCCGGGAGGGACCGCCGCAGCTTCCCGAGACGGCCGGTCCCTACTGCCTGGCCGTGCTCGGCAGCCAGGGCCGGCGCGAGCAGTTACTGGCCACGGACCAGGACAATGCCTTGATCCTCGGCGAAGGAGCCGACGACGAGGCTTTTGCCGCCTTTGCCGCCCGCCTGGAACATCTGCTGGCCGAGGCCGGCATGCCGCCTTGTCCCAAGGGCATCATGGCCGCTAGCCCGGCCTGGCGACGGACACTTGCGGACTGGTTCGCCGTCGTGGACGCCGCCGCCGCCCGCCCGGACGAGGAGGCGGTGCTTGCCATTTCGCTTTTGGCTGATCTGCGTCCGGTCTGGGGCGAGGCGTCCCTGGCCGCCGCGCTGTCCGAACAGGTGCGTCGCCGGGCCATGGAATCGAGCCTGCTCACCCGGGGATTGGCCCGGGAGGCCCTGCGTTTCGGACCGCCGACGCTTATTTTCGGCCATCTCCCGAGCGGGCTTTTTGGGCTGGGCCACGGGACCCTCGATCTCAAGGCCGCCGCCGTGTATCCGCTGGTCCTTGGCGTCAAGGCCCTGGCCCTGGAGGCCGGCATCGCCGCGCCGGACACCCTGGGGCGGCTTGCCGGCCTGGTCGCGGCCGAGCGCATGGAACCGGAACTGGCCGAGGCCCTGCAAGACGGCCTGGCCCGGGTTCAGTCCCTGCGCCTGTCCGCCCAGGCCACGGCCTGGAGCCGGGGGCAAACCGCCGACAACCGGCTCGTCCCGGCGCGCCTTACCGCCGAGTCGCTGGCCAACCTCGACGCCGCCCTGCGCGCCGCCGGGCGACTATCCGAAATCCTCAAGCATCACTTCAGCCTGCACTGTCTGACCTGACCCCGGAGGCCCGCCATGTCCCTGCCCGATCCCTCGCGCCAACCCGATGCCGTGGCTGCCTTCCTGTCCGTGGTGCCGCCCTTTGACCAACTGCCGACGGACGAACGGGCCATCCTGGCCGCCGCCGGCCGGGTGGAACTGTTCCTGGAAGGCGAGACCATCGCCGAGGCTGACAATGATCCGGCCGAGCCGGCCGTGTGCTGCATCCAGCGCGGTTCGGTGGCCTTTGTCAGCGAGGGCGACGGCCCGGGGCTGGCCGACGCGCGCGGGGAAGGGGAGTGTTTCGGCCTTGGCGGCGCGCTTCCCGGCTCGTCGTCCGGTTGCCGGGCCGTGGCCGCCGGCGACGTGTTTCTGGTGCGCCTGCCCGGCGCGGCCTTCGCCGCCATGGCCAAGCGTCATCCCTTCGTGGCCGCCTTTTTCGCCAACTGCCTGGACAAGCAAGCCTGCCGGGCCGACGACGGCCTGGGGCCCGACGCGGCCGAGGCCGACGGGGACTACCTCTTCACCCGGCTGGCCGGGGAAGTGGCCTCGCCGGGCATCGTGTCCGTGGCCCGGGGCACGGATCTGCCGGCCACGGCCCGGGTCATGGAGGAAGCCGGCGTGGGCTCGGTGCTCGTGCGCGAGGCCTCGGGCACGGTCATCGGCATCGTCACCGACCGCGACCTGCGCCGGGCCGTGGCCCGGGGCATGGGGCTTACCGCCCCGGTCGAAACCCTCATGTCCGCGCCCGTGGCCGTCATCGACGCGGCCACACCCTGTTTCGAGGCCTTAAGCCGCATGACCGAGGCCGGCATCCGCCATCTGCTCGTGACCCGGGAGGGCCGCCCGGCCGGGCTGGTCACGGCCAACGATCTGCTCCTGGCCCACGGCCGTTCGCCCATGGCCCTCTTGCGGGCCATCCGTCGGGCGGCCGGCCTGGATGATCTTGTCGCCCTGTCCCATCGGGCCGGCCCCCTGGCCGCCGCCCTGGCCGCGCGCGGGGCCGGGGCGGCCACGGTGGGCGGCATCCTGGCCATGACCGCCCAGGGCCTGCTCGGGCGGCTGGTGGAACTGGCCGAGCGGCGCTTCGGCCCGCCGCCGGGCAAATGGTGCTGGCTGCTCCTGGGGCCGGCCGCCCGGCGCGAACTCCTGCCAGGCCAGGGGCTGGACGCGGTCGTGGCCATCGACTGCGGCGGAGACGACATCCTGGAGCGGGCCATGGACACCTACTGCCGGGCCGTGTTGCCGGCCCTGGCCGAGGAGCTGGCCGCCTGCCGCCTGGGCGGCGGACGGCTGCTCGGTCCGGTGCGGCTCTCAGGCCTCACGGCCCTGGCCGCCCAGGGCCGGGATCTGGACGGCCTGGACCTGCTGCCGGCCGTGGGCGGGGCCGGGCTTATGGATGCGGTCCGGCAGCGTCTGCGAGAGGACCGGCCGGACCCGGGCTTGATACTGTCCGCCTTGGGCGCGGTGGTGGCCCGGCCGACGCCCCTTGGCGTGCACCAGGGGAAGCTGGCCGAGCGGGCCGGAGGCTTTGCCCCGGCGTTTGATCTGGACGGACGCGGCAGCGGGGCGGTTGCGGCCATGGCCCGGCTGGCGGCGGCCTTTCGCGGACTACCGCAACTGGGCACGGCCGGGCGTCTGGCCGCCTTGGCCGCCGGGGGGCATCTGCCCGGGGAAGTGGCCCAAAACGCCGGCCAGGCCTGGGCGTTCTTCGAGGGCGAGCGTCTGGCCGCCCGGCTGGCCGGCCAGGCCGACCCCGATGTCGTGGCCCGGCCGGGAGCGCTTTCCGCCAGGAAACGCCAGGAATGCCGGGCCGCCTTTGCCGCCGTGGAGGCCCTGCGCCAGACCCTGGCCGGGCTGCTCCAGGGGATGGAGGCCGGACAATGAACCCACGGCTGGCCGGCTTTCTCCGTTGCCTGGGCCGTCGTTTCGCCCGTCCCCCGGTCCATCCGGCCCTGGCCGCCCACCAAGCCGCCCAGGCCGGGCGCGAGGTCGCAGCACGGCTTGGCGACCTCGAATTCGTTGTCCTGGACACCGAACTGACCGGTTTTGACCCCAAACGCGACGCCATCGTGTCCGTGGCCGCCGTGCGCCTGCGCGGTCTGGCCATCATGGCCGGCGAGACCTTCGCCGCCTTGACCCGGCCCCAGCGCGACGTGCCGCGTCAGTCGTCCCTGGTCCATGGCCTGACCGCCTCGGCCCTCAGCCAAGCCGACGATCTTGAGGCCGTTTTGCGACGGCTGCTTGATTTCATCGGCCCGGCCGTCATCGTCGGCCACTATGTCGATCTGGACATGGCCTTTCTCAATGCCGCCAGCCGCCGGCTCCTTGGCGGCGAACTGGCCGCGCCCTGCATCGACACCCTGCGCCTGGCCATGGCTTACGAGGAAAAATGCCTGTCCCCGGAGGGCGGGGCCGGGCTGGAACATGCCGCCTTCGATCTGCCGAGCCTGTGCCGACGCTACGGTCTGCCCGAATTCGCCGCCCACGACGCCCGCCACGACGCCCTGGCCGCCGCCTACCTCTTTGTCTACCTGGCCAAGAAACTCGGCCGGGGCAGGGCGTTGACCCTGCCCGACCTGTGGCGGGCCGGCCGGCATTGGTGGATGTAGTTATTTCCGCAACCCCCAAAAAAACGGTTGACGGAGCAAGTCGTATTCTCTAGATAGGAATCAACAGCAACTAGGAATAAGACTTATGCAGATCGACGCGCTCAAGAAACTCTTCGCCCAAAGCGGCCTCAAGTTTACCAATCAACGGTATCTGGTATACAAGGCCATGGTCGAGGCCCGGGATCATCCCTCGGCCGAGACGGTCTGGCGACGGGTCCGGGAGGCGGCTCCGGCCATTTCCCTGGATACGGTCTACCGCACCCTGGCTTCGCTGGAGGCGCGGGGACTGGTGACCCGGGTGCCGGGCGGGGGCGAGGAGAGCCGTTTCGACGGCGACGCGTCGCCCCATCACCATCTGGTGTGCTTGCAGTGCGGGGGCATTGAGGATTTCGTCATGCCCGGAGCCGGGCTTTCTGATCTGCCGCCGGAAGTGGCCGCCTGGGGCCGCGTGCGCGACGCCCAGGTGCTGGTACGCGGCGTGTGCCGCCGCTGCCTTGGTTTGTGCGAAAACAATCAACCCAACTGAATACAAGGAGCACATGATGTCCAAGACCATGAACAATCTGCAGGAAGCTTTTGCCGGCGAATCCCAGGCCAACCGCAAGTATCTCGCCTTTGCCGCCCAGGCCGAAAAAGACGGCATGATCGGCGTGGCCAAGCTGTTCAAGGCCGCCGCTGCCGCCGAGACCGTCCACGCCCACACCCACCTGCGCAATATGAAGGGCATCGGGACCACGGCCGAGAACCTCAAGGCCGCCATCGAGGGCGAGACCCACGAATACAAGAGCATGTACCCGGCCATGATCGAGGAAGCCAAGGCAGAGGGCGACAAGGCGGCCGAGCGCGGCTTCACCTTCGCCAACGCCGTCGAGCAGCTCCACGCCGAACTGTACACCGCCGCCGCCAAGGACCCCGCCGCCTATCCTGTCGAGGACTGGTACGTCTGCTCGGTGTGCGGCTACACCATCGCCGGCGCGGCTCCCGAGAAGTGCCCGGTCTGCCAGGCCCTGGCCAAGGCGTTTTTCAAGGTCGACTAGTGTCGCATTCCTGGGAAATACGAGAGTATTTTCAGGAAAAATGCAGGGGATCAGTTTGTTGTCCGCGAAATGTCCGAAGCGCTTTTCGTGGAGCGACGCGAGCCGTGCCGGGACGCCTGGCGTCCCTGGGCAAAGGAGCGAGCATGTCCGCGCCTGAGAACATGTGGCAGTGTCAGACCACCAATTGCGGGTACATCTACGATCCCGACCGGGGCGACCGCAAAGGCAAGATACCGGCCGGTACGTCCTTCGAGGATCTTCCCGAGGGTTGGAAATGTCCCATCTGTGGCGGCGGCAAGAAATGCTTCCGTCCCCTGGCCGGTCCCGGCTCGACCAAGGAAGTCAAATGTCCCGTCTGACGACCGGGCGGCCCCTTTGAGGGTCGCCCGTCCTCGGACTCCCAAGCCCCGCAAGGGGCTTTTTTCATGGCCGATGGTCGTGGTGGGGCACCTGCGGCGTCTCGCGGCGTCGGCTCGCGGCGACGGCCAGCAGATTGCAGACCGCGCCCTGGATGTCCATGAGCTCCACAGGCATGGTCAGTATCTCCCGCGGCTCCTTGGCCGGCAGGGCCGCGAACCGGGCGGCCTGGTCGTGGTTGGCGGCCAGATAGAGCGTGGGGCGATCCCCTTTGGCGGCCAGCAGGTCGGCGAGCCCTGCCGACGGCGCCTGGCGCACCACGAGCAGGTCCGGCGGCTGGACGGCGGCGGCCTCGTCGGACACGGGGCACAGTCCCAGGCCCAGGTCCTCAAGGATGTTTTCGAGGATGGCCCGCCACATGGGATCGGGGCAAATGACCAGGGCCTTTTGGTCGGGCTGGGACAGGCTCGGGGCCGGGGACGGCGTTTCGATCCGGTCCTGGGCGTTCTCCTCGGCGACGGGCCCGCCGCCGGCCTCGGCTTGCGGTCCGGCGGCCAGGCTGTCGAGGAGTTCGCGCACGTCCTCGATGCGGGCTTCGGTGTCCCGGGCCGCCTCGGGGTCGGCCTGGGACAGCAGCCGGGAGTTGGCCGCCAGCCGTCGCATGAGCGCTTCCAGCCGCCGGGCCAGTTCGTCGGTCAGGGCCGGCCGCTCCGAACCGCCAAGGCCCGGCGGCAGGATCGGAGCCTGCTGGAGGCGGATGACGGTTTGGTCGAAGAAATGCTCCGGCCGGGTGAGGCCCCCGCTGTCGCGGCCGGCGGCGTCAAGTCGGCGGGCCAGGTCGCGGAAGGCCTTGGCGGCCGGCGAGGCGCTTTCCATTTCCACCAGGGGCGTTTGCCGGGTGGCGGCCCGGTACAGCGCCGGATCGTCGGGGATGACGCCGGCCAGGCGACAGTGGACGCCGAGGTGGTTTTCGGCGGTTTTCTGGATGCGCTCGAACACCGCTAGGCTGCGCTGGTGGGAGAGCGATCGGTTGATGACCAGAAGCGGCGGCCGGTGCAGGCCGTTTTCCTTGAACACCTTGATGAGCGCGTAGGCGTCGGTGATGGAGGACGGCTCGGGATTGACGATGACCAGCACGTCGCCGCAGGCCAGGCACATCGAGACGACCTGGGCCGAAATGCCGGGAGAATTGTCCACCAGCAGATAGTCGTAGTTGATGAGCTTGTGGAACTCGCGCACCAGATCGGTGCGCTTGTTGCGCGACAGTTCGGCCATGCGCGACACGCCCGACGACCCCGACACCACGTCCACGTTTCGCCCCACGGACAAAATGGCCCGCTCCATGGGCACGCCCTCGAACAGCACCTGCTCCAGGGTGACCACCGGGTTGATGCCCAGCAGCACGTCGACGTTGGACAGCCCCAGGTCGGCGTCGAGCAGGCAGACCCGCTTGCCGAGTCCGCCCAGGGAAAAAGCCAGGTTCACAGCCACGCTGGTCTTGCCCACGCCGCCCTTGCCGCTGGCCACGGCCAGGACCCGGGTCCAGGCTCCGCCGGTTTCCAGAAGACCATCCTCCCGGGACAGGTCGGAGTCGTTGGGGTCGGCGACGCGGTTCATGGGCGGACCTCGCTGACGGGCCTGGCCTCGGGGACGGGGGTGGCCAGGGGCAGGCGCACGGCGAAGGTGGAGCCTTCGCCAAGGCTGGTGAACAGTTCGATGCGTCCGCCGTGGGCGCTGGCGATGCGCTGGGCCACGGCCAGCCCCAGGCCCGGCGCGCCGTTGCCGGGGATGCTCTGGTAGGGTTCGAAGATCCGGGCCCGCATATCGGGCGGGATGCCGCCGCCGGAATCTTCCACGGCAATGACCAGATCGTTTTCGTGGATGTCCACCGAGACGCCAAGGCAAAGCCTGCCGCCGTGGGGCTGCATGGCCTCCAGGGCGTTGACCAGGAGATTTTTTAAAAGCAGCCGCAACTGGCGGGGGTCGCCCTGGATGTCGGGCAGGTTGTCCTGGAAGGAGCGCTCCACGGCGATGCCGTTGGCGGCCAGGGTGTGCTCGAAAAAGGACAAGGCCTGGGCCACGATGTCGCGCGGGCGCAGGGTCTCGAAGGCGCAGCTGTCGCCGGCCGTGGTTTCCTGAATGTTTTCCAGGCGCATGGTGGCGATTTCAAGCTGTTCCAGGCCATTGGATAAAATGTCCTGGCCTTCGGCGTCGGGCAGGCGCGCGCGCAGGAACTGCATGGCCAACCGGACGTTGCTGAGCTGGGGCATGCAGCCGTTGAAGATGCCCAGAGCCGCCTGGTTCATGGCGGCCTGGAAGCTCAGGGCGCAGTCGGCCGGCGCGTCGGGCAGGGCGTTGCCGGCGGCCTCCAGGCTGTCGGGGTCGCACAGGGCCGAGAGCTTGGTTCTGATCTCGGCCAGGTAGAGCTTTTTATATTCTTGGAGCAGCCACTTGAGTTCGGCGATGCCCTCGGTGTTGCAGGCCAGCCAGGCGGGTTTGGGCGTGGCGCAGAAGCTGTGGTTGAATTGCAGCCCCAGTTCCATGCGGCCGGAAACGAGGTTCGGGCGCTGGTAGCGGATGGCGGCCACGATGAGGAATTCATGGCGCTGGCTGCCGGTGGGACCCGGGAAGGCCATCTGGAGGAGCAAGTCCCGGCCGGTCTTGATGTCCTTTTTATGGAGGCGGTAGGTTTCGCGGTCCAGGGAGACGCAGGCTCCCTTGGGCGAGATGTCGATGAGTCCCCGCTCGTGGTCGAAACCCTTGGGCATGTGCAGGATGAGCGGATTGACCATCTTGAGCAGGCGGATGTTGTCGCACTTCTTGACCAGACACCAGGCAGCCAGGATTGGGGCGTGGCGCGAATCGAGCTGGAGCCGGTCGGTCTTGTTGTGGGAGATGCGGTCGATGTGCCGGGGCAGGGCCAGGCGCAGGCGCGTGGCCGAGACGGCTTCGATCAGGCTGGTGGTGCAATTGATGAATCCTGGCGGATGGTCGGCGTCGGGGAGCAGATAGATGGTGATGTCGATGGGCTGGCCCGGGGTCAGGCTGGCCGGATCGACGGGATGGTAGAGGCTTTCGATTTCCAGAGCCTCGCCGTTCATGGCCACGGGCCGGAAGTTGAGCCGGTCGGTGAGCCCATGGGGCTGTTGCAGCTTCACTTGGTAGATCGATCGTCTGGCCAGCGACTCCTTGATGACGGCCGCCGGCGACTCCGTGTTGTCGCTGGAGTGCACAAAGAACAGGAGTTTGCGGAGGTATTCGAGTATCATGGTGTTCCGGCGCCGGATGTGCCGACCCTGTTTTGCGTGAAACGGCGCATGTTGCGAGGAAGTCTCCTGATTGCATGTATTTCGGAACCATCGTAATTATTTCATGTTTGCGGCTTTTAATCGCCTGTCTGGTATTCGTAATACTTATTTTTAAACTACATTGTTGATGATGCGACATTGACAAATATTTATATGGACTGTCAAGCGCGTTGCTCGGACAGGATGGCTGTGCATGGAATAGTTGCGCTGCTGTCGCAGTCGAAGACAGGCGTTTCGCATGGGCCGTATCGTCGCGATCCGGCCTGAAGCCCGGGCAGGAGATGGGCCATGCAGCGACGTCGGATCATGTCCGGGCACGGCTCGAACAGGCGAAGCGTGGGCTGGCGTCGGTCTCTTGGCCGGCGAGAGGAGGGCGGCCTACGGCCGAGGGGAGGGTCAGTCCTCGGGCAGGCAATCGGCCGGAGCCGGGTCCGCGCCGCGCGATTCAAGCACGTGGCGGTAATCCTCGGCGTAAAGGGTCAGCATCACCATGGCGAAGCCGAGGATGAGCGGACCGTAGAGGATGCCCAAGGCTCCGAAGAACTTGATGCCGCCGATGATGGAGAGAAACACCCAGAAGGTGGACATGTTGGACCGGTTTTGCATGAGCAGCGGACGGATGATGGAATCGATGCCCGAGACCACCACGGCCCCCCAGCCCATGAGGAAAAGCCCCCACTGCCATTGCCCGGTGAGCATGAGGAAGATGGCCACGGGCAGCCAGATGATGGCCGTGCCGACCACCGGGATAAGCGAAGCAAACCCCATCATGCAGCCCCAGAAAAAGGGCTTGATGCCGACGATGAACAGCCCGATCCCGCCGGCCAGCCCCTGGGCCAGGGCGATGAAGAACGCCCCCAGGATCACCGACTTGGCCACGTCGTCGAGCTGGCGAAAAATGCGGTTTTCCTGGTCCGTGGTCAAGGGCAGCAGGTAGCGCAGGCGCTGCATCATGCGTTCGCCGTCGCGGATGAGGAAAAACAGCACGAACATAAGGATCACGAAGTTCATGGTCAGCACGAACACGTTGCCGATGATCTTGGTGCCGCTGTCGATGAGCATCTGTCCGGCGGTCTTGGAAATGTCGATAAGATCGGCTTGCAGGGCGAGCTTTTTGAGGTCCAGGAAGGGCAGATGCTCCTGGACCCAGTCAATATAGGGCGCAATGGCTTCGTGGCTGAAAAGCTTGTTGAAATCCGTGGACGCCAGTTGGGCTTGCAGGGCGTTGACGGACTGCACGCCCTGGGCCAGCAGCGACCCCAGGAAGAAAAAGATCGGGATGATGATGCAGGTGAAAATGAGCCCGGTGGTCAAAAGCGCGGCCAGGGTGGGCCGAGGGCCGCACAGTCTCTCGACGCGGCGCTGCACGGGTCGAAACAAGGCGGCCAGCACCACGCCGATGATGAGGATGTTGACGAAGGGCGTGAGCACGATGGCGGCCAGGGTCAAGGCGCCGGCCAGGATGAGCAGCAAGAAGACGGAATAGATGGGCTTGCGGGCTTGGTTCATGGCCGGGCCTTACCAGACCGGCGCGCCCGGCGGCAAGGGCCTGGCCCGTCTCCGGACGGCGAAGCGCGCGTGGCGGCGGGGCCGGCACGGGGCGCGACCCCCTCCCGGCCCCCACGTTGCGAAGCGACCCCCATCCGGCGTAGAGTGGCGTCCACATGTTCACGCCACGCCGCGTCATCCGCCCGAACCGTTCCCCGGAGTCCGCCCCGTGACCGACGCCCCCCGTCCCGTTCCGCCGCGCCGCGCCCTGCCGCCGCCGGCCCGGGCCTCGCTGTGGCCAAGGCCCGGGCTGCGCGACCTCACCCAGGCGGCCACCGGCTCGGCCTCGCCAGCCACGGCCATCCGCGCCCGGGAATGGGAACTCGTCCTGACCGCCCGGGCCATCCCCCACGCCATCCGCCGCCAGGGCGGCGGCTACCGCCTGCTTGTGCCGCGCCGCCGGGCCGAGGAAGCCCTGGACGAACTGGCCGCCTACGCCGACGAGCGGCAGGCCAGACCCTTGCCCGATCCCGAGGCCGACGCCGCCGCCCGGGCCGAGCGCCCCCAAACCTGGCCGACGGTGGTGGCCGTCATGGGCGTCCTGGCCGGCGTCTGGGGAATATTTCTGGGCCGCAGCCTGATTTTTGGCCGCCTCATCGACTGGCGGGAACTGGCCGCTGGCGATTCGGCCCGGATGCTGGCCGGCCAGTGGCATCGCGCCGTCACCAGCCTTTTCCTCCATGCCGATCCGGCCCACCTGTTCGGCAACGCTGCCAGCGGGGCGCTTTTTCTGTCGCTGTTGTCCCGGGAGGTCGGGGTGGGGCTGGCCTTTTTCCTGGCCATCGCCGCCGGCGGCTGCGGCAATGTCCTCAAGGCCGTGATCCAGGGGCCGGGAATGCACTTTCTCGGCGCGTCCACAGCCGTGTTCGGCGCACTTGGGGCGCTGGGCGGGGCGCGTCTGGCCCACCGCTGGCCGCCCTTGACCTTTCGTCGCTCGGCCCCGGCCGGGGCGGCGCTCATGCTGCTGGCCATGCTCGGGGCCGGCGGCGAGGACGCCGGCCCCATCGATCTAGCCGGCCATTTCTTCGGCTTTTTGTGCGGCGCGATCCTCGGCCTTTGCGCCGGTTTCGCCGTGGCCCGCTCCGGCCGGCCCGGACGCGCCGCCCAGGCCGCCTTCGCCGCCGCCGCCCTGGGCGTGGCGGCTTGGGCATTCGGGGCGGCGCTATTGTAGAAAAAGAGCTGGAAGATAATGAAGATGCCTCCGGCGGCTGGGGGCCTGAGGCC
>ALAO01000189.1 GCA_000307955.1 Solidesulfovibrio magneticus str. Maddingley MBC34
GTGCGGCGCTTGCGCTCGGCCTCGTTCTGGGCGCTCTCGCTTGCGAGTTTCCCGAGCTCGGCTTCCACGTCGAGAAGGGGCTTGTACCGCGCGTTAACGGCCTTGCCCTCGGCCACGGCGGCCAGGCCTTTGGCGGCGTTTTTGGCCGTCAGGGCGTTTTTCGCCTCGCCCACCGCGAAACGGAGTTTTTCGAGCCTGCCTGAAAAGGATTTCTTCTCCTCCCGGGCCTTGTCGTCGTCAGGGGCCAGCTTGAGCGCTTCTTCTACCGTCGCGACCGCGTTGTCGGCCTCCCCGTCGGACCACTCCTTGGCGGCCCGAGCCAGCAGCTTGTCCACCTGCCGCTGCCGCTCCTTGGCCTTGTTGATCTTCTCCTCGAGCTCGGCCAGGGATTTGGCCTTGGCGTTGATCTTGCGCCCGGCCTCCAACTGCGCCTGGGCCTTGTCCAGATGGTTGGCCGTCAGTTCGCTCTCGCCGTGTTTTACCGCCTGGGCGACGGCGTCGCGGCCCTGGCAATATCGGTTGGCCGCTGATTTGGCCTCGCCGCCGGGCACGTCGAGCTTCGCGGCCTCCTGGGCCGTCGGGCAGGCCGCGTCCACCTCGCCGTCTTCCCACTGCTTTTGGGACTTTTCCAAAAGCTTGGCCAGCTCCTGCTGCTTTTTTTGTTGTTCCAGCAATTGCTTTTCCAAATCGAGCAGGGCCTTGTAGGCCGGGTTGACGCCCTTGCCGTTAGCGACGGCGGTCAGGGCCGGGGCGATCTCGTTTTTGGACTGCAAATCCTTGGCGTGTTCCAGGCTGGCCCTGAGCTTGGCCAGCCCCTCGGCATAGCGCTGTTTGTCGCTCTTGGCCCGATCCAGTTTCGAGGCCAGGGCCAGGGCCTCGGAGGCCGTCCGTTCCGCGCCCTCGGCGTCGCCTTCCGCCCATTGCCTGGCGGCCTGGGCCAGCAGTTTTTCGGCCTTGGACGTCGCTTCCCGGGCTTTGTTGATCTTCTCTTCGAGGGCGGCCAGCACCTTGGCCTTGGCGTTGAGGCGTTTGGCCTCGTCGAGCTTGGCCTGGGCGCGATCCAGGGCATCCCGGGCGAGTTCGTCCTCGCCCTGCCTGGCCAGCGCCAGGATGCGCTCGCGGCCTTCGCAGTACGTCTTGGCCTCGGGGAATTTGGGATCGATTCGGGCGGCGGCCCCAGCTTTTTCGCAGGCGAGGTCGATCTCCCCGGCCTTCCAGGCGGTAGCGGCTTCCTGCTTGAGCTTTTCCAGTTCCTGGGCCTTGGCCTTGCCCTGCCTGACGTCCTCGTCAGACACGGTCACGGGGACGCTCACCGAGCCGCTGCCCAAAAGCGCGTTGTTCCCGTCTCGAACTTCGACCTTGGCTTCGATGGTCCCGGTGGACGCACGCTGCGCCCGCGTCTCCCGCGAGGCTGGATTCCCGGAGAGGGTGGAGCCTGCGTTTACGCTCCATGTATAGCGAAGCGTCTGTCCTTGGGCCGGGGCCGGGGCAATGTCGGCGCGAAGGCCCACGTCCATATGCGCGGCGATCTCCTTGTCCAGGGCGACAAGGCCCGCTTCCGGCTTCCAGACGACGGGCCTCGTCGTCTCGCCGCCCCAGGCATGTCCAAGGCTTACGGCCGTGACGGCATAGCTTTTGGGCGTGATGGTCAGGGAGGCCTTGGCCAACTCCTCGCCGCCCTTTTTGCCTTTGAGCAGGGCATTGACCGTTATGGGTATGGCCTCTTTGGCCGTGAACCGCCACTGGCGCTGCTTGGCCGTTGGACCCGTGCCGGCCCCGCCTTGGGAGTCGTTCCACCAGTAAGTCGCGTCGTCGTCGGCAAGTTTGGGATTTTCCGTCGCCGTGACCACGACCTCCTGTCCCACCAGCGGTTCGGCGGGGGAAGCCGAGAGCGAGACGCTCGGGCCGATGACGTCCAGTTCGATCTGGTTGGATTCGGCTGCCGTCGTCAGCGCGGCGCCTTCCTTTTGCAGCGCCACGGCCCAGACCTTGACCTTCCCGGGCTGTGCGAAGGTGGCCGTATTGGTGAGAACGCCAGGTCCTTCCGGCTTGGCGAAGCGCGCCTGGGTGGAAGGTTCCCAGCGGATGACGTATTGGCCGGCCTCGACCGGCTTGCCCTGGCTGGTCACACGAGCCTCGAACGCGGCCTGCCCGCCCACGGGGAGGCCGCTGCCGGCCGGGCTTTTTTGCTGCAATGCTATCTGGACCGGCGCGATGTCCAGCCTGAGCTTGGCCGAGGCGGTCTGGTTGTCGGCATCGATGACCTGCACCGAGGCGACGACGTCCTTATTTCCCGCCGGCAGGGCGTAGACGGCCGTATTGTCCTTTGCCGACTGGGCGTCCAGGAACAGGTACTTGTACGGCGCCTTGCCGCCCGAAGCTTCGGCGCTGACCTTCATCGGCGCGCCTGCGGCCGTGCTCTGTCCATCCGCCTTGAGGGTCACTCGAAGATTGGCAGCCTTGTCGCCGCCGGCGGAGGCGACGGAAAGCGAGCGGGCCGGAGCTTTGCCGCAGGGGGGGGTAAGCGTCTCCTTGATGCCTGCCTCGCGCCAGTTTGTAGGTGGCATGCCCCCCGGGCCTTCCCAGAAATGTTCAGCCCGGCGCATCGTGGCTTCATAAGCTTTGTCGTCCGCGGGCTGATGGGAAAACGCGTCGACAAGAGCGCCGGCTTCCGAGATTTTGCGGTCCAGCCGTCCGAGGTAGTCCGCTCGCTGGTTCCGAATGTTCTGTGCGCAGCCCAAGTCCGGTCCGAAGTCGTCAGAGGCCATGATGCGTTTGGACTGGGGCGTTTCTCCCTCCAAATCGGTCACGGTGCTGGAGTAGGGGGCCTTGTTGCCGCCGACGCCAAAAGCGTCCTCTGGCCGGCTTTTCTGGCTCGATTTGCCCAAGCCCATCTTGGCTTCCACTTCCTGCCATTTCTTCTCGGCGTCCTTGGTCTCCGCATCGATCTGTCCGTTGAAGATGCCGTCCGCATCCTGACGCCACTGGCGAAGGACCGCCGGCAATCCGGCGAGATGCTCCTTTTCCCGTTGCCAGAAGACCGCGAGCATCTTTTCGGCGTATTGTTTGCGCTCCTCATACGTTTGTCTTGCCGTCGCGGACAGGCCGGGTTCGGCCAACTGCGACGCGGCGGTCTGTTTCAACGCCAGGGCTGCGTACCACGTGTCCGCCGTCCAGGCCGGCGCGGCCGCGGGCGTGATCGGCTGTTGCGCCGTCGTCGACGAGTCGGTTTTTTGCGGCTGGCCCTGGTCCGGGCTCTGGGACGGTTGCCCGGCGGGTTGGCTTGGCGCAGCCGGCGCGGGGGCGCTGTTGGGCTGGCTTGGGGCGCTCTGGGACGGCTGGCCGCCGGGTTGGCTCGGCACGCCTGGGGACGGCGCGACCGCCGCAGGGGCGGCCGACAAGGGCGGTTGCGCCGTGGCGGGGGCGGGCGTCAAGGGGGGCGATGTGCGGTTGCCGTCCTGGGGCGTCTTAGCGTGCTCTTTGCCCGCGTCGTCTTGATCCGGTTTGGGCTTTTGAGACTCTTCCGGCTTGTCCGCAGGGGGGGACACCGTCAACCGCGCAACGGCGGATGCCAGTTCCTTGCCGTCCTCGGCCGTCATGCGGACCCGCACGGTCGCCGTCCCCGCTTTTGGGGCCTCGATCAGGGCCTGCGAACCGCGCTGCTCCACAATCCGGCAGTTTTCGCACGACCACTCGTAGCCCAGGGGACGCCGCGCCGACGTGGAATCGGGCGAGGCGGCTGCGACGACGGTTGCGCCCGGTTGCGGGGCGTTCGGGCGCAGCGCCAAGGAAACGGAGGCGATTTCCGCGGGGCGTACGGTGACGGCGGCCTGAACGGAGGCCTCCACGGCCGGTTCGGCCTTGAGGCTGAAGGTCGCCCGCACGGTGGCCTGCCCCGACTCCGTCGGGGTGAACGCCGTCTTGAGCGAACGCCCCTCGGAGAAGGGGGCTCCGTACTGGTCCGAAGTCCACTCCACGAGCAGTTTGCCCTCATTGAACAGGGCGCGCAGGGAGGCGTCGGTGAGCCTGGCCTCGAAGACGCCCGGCACGCGCTCGACCATCTCCTTGCCCGGCGCAACGAGCAGCACGCCCTTGGCAACCAGCTTCTTGAGGTCCACGGCCTTGGCGTAAAGCGCCTTCACCTTCTCCCGGGCGTCCTTGTACCAGGACTGATAGGGAGACTCCTTGCCCGCCATGGGCGGCTGGAGGTCCGGGATGGGCGCGTTGGCGGGGTCCTTGGGCGTTGCGACGGGGGCGACGTTGCCTTGGTCGAGGGCCGTGCGGTTGCGATACGCCACCTCCGCCAGGATACCCAGGGCCTTGAGGTCGGTCTCGTCCAGCACATCCGGGGCAGCGCCCTTGATCTTGGCGACGTCCTGCACGATGGCGTTGGTGGCGGCCATGAAGCCGCGCCGGGATTGGCGGGCCTTGGCCGCGTCCTGGAAGAAATTCCCCGAGAACGGAAACGCAAGGACTTTCGCTTCCTTGTAGCCCGTGCGGTCCACGATGTCCTGGAGGGCGTCGCGGGTCTCCTTGAGGATGGTTTCGTAGGCCTTCAGCGCAGCCTGGAGATACTCGCCTTCGGCAAGGGCCTCGTCCCTTTTGGCGGACGCCTCCCCGGAGAGGGAAGAGGTCCCGGCCATGGAGGAGGCCCCGGCGATGGCTGTTTTCCCGGCGGAGACGGCAACCCCGAAATCACTCGCCCTGGCCGCACGCTGGGCGGCCTCCTGGGCCAGATCCACGCCGAGCGGGGCGCCCCGGAGGTGTTCAAGCTCGCGTTGGACTTCCATGAGCCGCTTGACGGCCTCATCCGATCCCGTGAGCGCCTTGTGCGCGTCCTCGGCCAGGGAGATGAGGTGGGGGACCATCACGTTGGGGAAGATGTCGTCGGCGCGCTGCGTGATTTTGTTCTGGTAGATGGTGACCAGCTCGCACCATTGCTTGGGCAGTTTGGTGCAAGCGCCCTCCACGGCAAAGAGCAGCCTGAAACCTGATTTGGCGGCTTCCAACCACTCGTGGTCCGTGATCTGCCCCATGCCCTGGCCGACGTTGATGCGCCCGATCTGATGGATCAGGGCGTTTTTTAAGTCGCCCAGAACCGGATCGTTCTCAACGTAGTGGTTGGCGTAGACGTCGGCGGCCCTCCCAAAGAAGTTATAGGGGAGATCCGGCCTGTTGGCGTTGGCGAGGGTTACCGTCCGATCCTCTTTGAGGAAGGCCGCGAGTCTGTCGCGGGGAATGGACTCGCCCCCGGCAAGTTGCAATGCCGTGAATCGTCCGTCCTTGAAGTCTCCGTAAGTTTCGAGGACATAGACCAGATCATCCTTGTAGTTGCCGAGCGTGACAGCGCGGGTTGCGTCGTACGCCATAGTCGCAAGGTCCGTGGACAGGGCGGCCGGCCACAAGGGCGTGAGATACATGGCCTCCTTGACGAAGTCATAAGCGAGGCCGGGCGAAATATAGCCGTCCTTTTGCAGACGCTCGAAGCTCATGGCCCCCGGAAGAAACTCGACCAGGGTGGAAGCCGCCGAGGAAAGGTCGCTGTACCAGCCGCCGTCCTTCCAGCGTTCCTGCATCTTGGAGAAGGCGACCGCTCCGCCGCTGAGCGCCAAGCCCACGAGCACCTTCTTGCCGGCCGGACTCTTGATCATGGCCACGACAAGGGCGTCACCTTCCTTGGTGGCTGAGGCTTTGGACAGTTCCTCCACCATGGCCAGTTCGTTTTGTCGCGCCTGGGCGCTCATGCCTGGCCCGCCGCCGGCTTCCAGCATCTGCTTGTGCTCCGTCAGGGCCTTGCCCCGTTGATAGGGCGTCAGGGCCGGCAGGCGGGCCAGCATGGCCGCGAACTCGTTCTCCATGCCGCTCCATTGTCTGAGCACGTCGAGCATGTCGTCGGCCTGCTTGCTGGCCGTGTAGAGCATTTTTTTGAGCTCGGGGTTGCCGTCGGCGTTGCGGATCAGTTCGTCGACGACCGCATCCACGTCGACCATGTCGCGGAACTCGGGCTTGCCGCCGAGGTCCTTGAGCATGGCAAAACCGGTGGCCAACTCGTCGACGGCCTCGCGCACCTGGGGATTGGTCGCCAGATTGCCGCCCGCCTGACGGGCGGCCACGGACTGGATGAACAGCCGGTTGTTGGCAGCTTTGAATCCCTCCAGGACGTTTTCGCGGCGCAGCGTGGCCAGGAACACGGCTTCCTCGGGCGTCAGTTCCGGGGGCGGGAATTTCGAGAAGCGCGAGGCCATCTCTTCAAGCCGGCGTGTGGCAGGGTCTGCGGTGACGCCCCGGCTTTCGTTGAGTTTTCTGCGCGAGCGCTGCAGGTATTTGACTTTTTCGGCGCCCGTGAGGTTGTCCCAACCGTTGTGGGCGTTGACGATCTGGCGCTCCACGCTGGCGGTCATGGTCAAGGGGCCGTAGCGTCGCGCGGCGTTTTCCACGAAGGCATCCAGGGCGGATCGCGTGGCGTTGAGACTGGAGAGATGGTCGGCCAGCGAGACGCGCGTGAAAACGAGTTTCCCATCGGGACCTTTGGCCAAGACCACGGCCCCTTTCTTCATGGTTTCGCCGCGAATGCCGCTCATGGCGGCCTGGCCCACGAATTTTTCGGGGTCGAGCAGGTCGAGGATGGCCCTTTCCTGGCGGGTGAACCGGCCTGGATCGTTCAAGGTGAAGCCCGTGACCTTGACGCCGCCAAGCCCCCTGTTTTTCACCTGCTGGTTGAACCAGGTTTTGGCCTCCTGCGCGCCTTCGCCCACGAAGGTGATGTCGTCGTCGGACAACAGCGGCCGGTAGCCGCCTTCCGAACCCTTGCCCAGGTGGCGCAGGCCGGAGGAACCCGTGCGCACAGCGGCTTCCAGGTTGGGGAATCTGGTTGCCGCTTCGCGTAGGATGTCGTCCACCTGGGCGAAGCGTCTGGCGTCAAGTTCCGCCAGGATGCGCGTACGGAAGGCATCCCGGGCCTGCTGTGTGGCCGGGACGCCGTTAATGGTGTTGATGGACTGCATCGACGTGTCGAGAACGCGCAGGAACCCCTCGGCGTCCCTGCTGCCCTCGATGTTGATCAGCGGCAGCATCGCGTCGAAGTCGCCCTGCTGCCAGTTCTCCGCAGCTTTATGCATGAGGTCGGTGAGCGTTTCTTGGGCGGAAGCCGGCGAGGGGTGGGCGGAAACAAGGGAAACAAGCAGTGAACAAAGCAGGAATATCTTGAGGAACAGGCGTTTTTGCTGCGGCAACTCTCTGGGGCGGCGAAGGGGCTGCTTGCTCATGGGGCGCTCTGTTTGGATGGAATGTTCAGCCAAAAAGGCGACGTCTCCTGTTCCTCCAGGCGATGCGCTGCGCAGGCGACCCGCAACCTGCGCTATTGTTCGTCACGGTAATGGTTGCCCGGCGTCCCGCAGCGGTTTGACCTTGGACTTCGCGCGCGCGAGTCCCCTCTCCACCAGCGCCTCGGCCTGGGCGTAGTTGTCGGGGCGGCAATAGAGCCGGACGTGCATGAACCATTTGTCGCGCAGGCTAATGACCGCTGAGGCTGGCGAGAAACGCACCCAGCGAAGCTCGGAAAATTCCAGGCGTGTGTTCTCCTGCGCGCGGGCAAGCAGGCCGGTGCCCACGGCCCCCGGTTTTCCGGCCAAGACGCCCAGGAGGATGGCCAGACGGCTGCCGGCCTTGGCCTTGCGACTGGCCACCAGGGCGTTGACGCCAGCCTCGTCTATGGCGAAGGCCAGTTCCATGCGGTTTCTGAAAAAGAGCAGCATGATGAGCACGAACAACACGGTCATCCCGGCGCAAATAAGGCCGAAGAGTTGGAGGATGCCGGCAAACGCCTTCATGTCGCGGATAAAAAGCCCTATCAGACAGGCGACGAGCGCCATGACCGCGTAGGTCAGGAGCATCCAGCGCGTGAAGTCCGCGAGCATAAACCGGTTAGTGAGCAACGGGACCGTGATGTCCCAGGCCAGGAGAATTTTGGGGGATGCTGGAATGTTGCAACGTTTCATGGGTGTTGCCCACTGCTGAGGTTTCTTTTGGGGCTAGCCTGTTGCAGAAGCGCTGACGATTGAAGAATTCTATACGCGGAAGCAAGGTAGTACGCAAGGAATCCTGGCGCTTGGAGGCGCGTGTCTGGAAATTTGTAAGGGCTGGGGCGATCACTTGGCATCCGGCGTCGATGCCGTGGTGTTGAAAGGAGCGTTTTGATAAACTGGTGTCAATGGCGGTAAGCTTATATCAGGTGATGTCCTTTTCTAGGGTTGCTGTTGGTGCTTATATCCTTATCTTCGATGAAAAGAGCGGTGCCATCCCATCAAATTAACAATGAGGCCCGGGAGATAAGATTTGCGACCAATTCAAATTGCTAGACTCGTTCTCATGATCGTTGCCGTGTCCATTGCCGTTCCGGTCGAGGCCCAGACCGACGGAGAGGCCCAAAATGCCCTCAAGGCCCTGGACGAGGCGCTGGGAAAGCAGCCGTCGCCGCCCCACAAGGCACCGCCGCCGCAAGTGACCACCCCGGAAACTTCACTGATTCATAACGCTGACGCCGATACGCAGAACGAGAATTGGACTGATCCGATTACTGGGATGCAATTTGTATGGGTGCCGGCCGGGACTTTTGAGATGGGTTGTAAGCCGGGGGGGAGGTGGGCGGGAAATACGAGGGGCCAGTGCACACAGTCAGTCTTGACGGTTTTGGGCTAGGCAAATTTGAGGTAACTCAGGGGCAATGGAAACAGGTTGTTGGAAGCAACCCTTCTTATAATAAAGCTGACGATAATAATCCGGTCGAAAAGGTTACGTTTGAGGATGTCCAAGTTTTCATTCAAAAGCTAAACGAGTTGTCAGGATCGAGTAAGTTCCGCCTGCCAACCGAAGCCGAATGGGAATACGCAGCGCGCGGTGGAGGTGGACCGGAACGCTTCTCCGGTGGAGACGCCCCTGACGCAGTGGCCTGGTATAAGGCAAATAGCGCCGGAGCCACCCATCGTGTCGGAAGCAAGGCCGCGAACGAGCTGGGGCTGCATGATATGAGCGGCAACGTATGGGAATTGGTCGCCGATCCCTGGGACGAGGATGCCTACCGCGATCACCAAAAGCACAATCCGGTGAGTAAAGCTAATAACCCGTATAACAGGACCGTTCGGGGAGGTAGCAACAGCCAGGAATTCAGCAATATCCGTTGTACGTCCAGGATGGTTTTTTTCGATCTCTCCCGGCTATGATTTTCTGGGATTTCGTCTGGCCAGGACGCCATAACCCGCCGGCAACCTGGGCTAATAGGGCAATTCAGATGAAAATACATCTGATGGTTGGACAGTGCCCCCCCCCAAAAGAGAGGCGCGTTAAATCTCCGTAACGACACGATCAAGGGAGAGATTTGGCCCCGGCTCAGGGGGTGTAGAACACATTTTCGTCGGTGCGCCACAGCTGCGCTCCGCCGGATAGCTCGATTTCAAAGGTAGCCGGCGCGCGGCCAGCGTCAACCTGGTAGCGTGCCGCCACATCGGACCAGACCTCATGCAGGCCTGAGAGGTGGAATACTTCACGGCGGGCGCCGTCAGGTTCGAGGCGGCGCACCACCACAGTGCCAGCACCCGTAACCCTGGGAAAGAACACTATATCTCCTTTAGGTCGGGGTAGGCGCACGAGCAGGCGGGCTGGACGAGCGGGGTCTGTCTGAACCAACGTTTCGGCGTCGGGGCGTTCATGCCGTACGGTGAAGGCACTGCCTTCTTCGGTGGTCACGGTCTGCTCGGGGCTATGCCCGAGGAACCCGATGCCGGCATGTGAATTTAGAATGCAGCGTTTGAGCCAGGTGGTTATCGTCTCGGAAGCCAAGCCTTCGGTTTTCGCGTCGTAAAGGCTGACGAAGATTTGGTTGAGGCGTAGGCCGTGAAGATTGCCGCTGACGGCATAAGGTGTCTTCTGTTGGGCCAGGAGGGAAACACGCAGACGCAGCTTGGAAAACCCCTCTGGCGGCGTCTCGGCCTGAATCAGGGTAAAGGTCCGGTCATCAGAACTGACGTTGGTCGCTTCGCTGCGCCATGGTCCGTCGTCAAAGGCGTAGGCGACATCGATGCGGCACCCCTTTCCGGACTTGAAATAGGCCAAACCGACGGCCAGTCGGCCGGGGCGGGAGCCTGACGAGTTTATGAGTTCGTATTCCACCACGCCTGGTGTGTCGTACTTCAGGGGGTTGAGGCCAAATCCGCCGGACGAGCAGATGGCAAGCCCCTCGAGGGACTTGGCTCGAACGAAAACGTCGGTTGGGGCGGCGGTCAAGGTGGCGGCAAACGGCAGGGAGCCCATGACGATGCGGGGGGAGCGCGCCAACACTGCGGTCAGCCCGTACAAAGCCTCGATGCGAAAATCCTTCGCTGCGACATTCATGGAACGGAGATTGGAGGCGGCCGGCGCGAGGTCGCCAAAGTCAGGCGACAGGGAGAGGAGATTGACGCAAGCAACGGCGTTGTCGGGACCCAGGCGTTGGTCGAGATAGGGCGGAACGGCGGTGTACTGGCGAGCGTACCAATCCACGGAGTCAGCCAGAAATGGGTCTTCCATGACGATCAGTTCATGGTCATGGAAGCGGTTAATGCTTTCCCGGGCTATGGTTTTGAAAGTTCCGAAGCTCCACCAGCTGATGACATTGGAATCCGTGTCGTAGAGTTTGGCGGCCTGGGGCAGGCAGGCGGCGGTTATCACGGCCGTAGCCAGAATCGGAGCAGCCAGAGTCGCCATCCTGCCTCGAAGGAGCCAGCCTAGGCCTGCCGCGATGGGCACGAGAAGCACCGGCAACATGTAGCTGATGTGCGTGACGAAATAATAAGAGGTGTACCCCTTGGCCAAGACTGTGGCCACGGGAACGAGGACGAAGGCCAAGGGCGGCAGCAGTTCTAGAGGACGCTGGAGGGTCAGTCGTGCAAGGCCCAGAGCCATGAGTCCGGCCGTGGCAGCCAACAGCCAGCCGGTGTGGAAGAAGTCGAAAAGTCCGACCATATTGTTTACGGTTGCAGCCAGTACCTGTCCCATAGGGCGGATTTGGTTGACATCGGGCCGTTGGGTCAGGGTTTTGTGCAGCAGGGGGATAAGCGGCAGGACGGTGACGAAGCTTGCTAGGGCGAAGGTGGCCAGATAGCGCGCCGGCAATCGGCGCAGGAGGGTCAGGGAAGCCAGTAGGGCGCCTTGTGCGCCGAGAATGAGAAGGCTTAAGAGGTGTAGCAATACCAGCGGCGTATTGGCGAGAAGAAACCGGCGCATAGTGGCGGGACTTGGGGTGGCGACGACGCGGCGCAGGCACAGGTAGCTAACGCAAAAAAGAAAAATGAGTATGGCATATGGCCGCACTTGGCGCGAAATCCAGATATGGGCGGGATTGGCGGCCAAAAGTGCGGCTGCAAATAATCCTTCGGCTTGGCCGAGGGCATCCCGGGCGATGCGCCAGACAAGCCAGATGCTGGCGATGCCGGCCAAGGCCGAGGGCAGGCGCAGGATGAAATCGTCATTGCCGACGAGTAAGAACAGTTTAAGGATGAGGTGGTAGGTGGGCGGATGGACTTCGATGGCCATGATCCAGCGCAAGAGGTAGTCAATGGGAAAGGATGCGCCGAAGACGGCCTGTATTTCGTCGCCCCAAAGCGAGGGCGTCCCGAGGTGATAAAGGCGGGCGGCCCCGCCCACGGCGAGGATGAGCCACAACGACCAAGGCAAGGCGGGGGAGGTGCGCGGGGGCGCGTGGTGTTTGATGGTCAAAATATTACCGAGTACAAGCGATTATGGAATGCGCGCTCTTGCGGGTGTTTTTACGTATTAGACAGCAAATTTAGATAGCTATAGCACGCGACATGGGCGAGGGCAAGGTGGTTTTCACTCACTGTTTATACTCATGGGCGGCGCGTCCATGGACGAGGGTGGTGAGGCGGCTTGGCTCTGTTCGGAGATTGGACAAAAGCTTGGTCCGGAGCTTCCGCGTCAACTCGACGCCGCCCTTGATGAAAAATGGCCAGAACGATTCGATGCGCTGGGGCCGATGTGCATGCCTACGAGTACTTGGCAGCCTTCTGCGTTTGCCGCCACGGCGATCATGGCGGCAACGTTGAACACCCGGCCGCCTTCACGCTGCTTGCGGTCGGTTGCGTCCAGCCCAAATAGGTATTCTCCTGTCAGAGGCTGCGAAAGAAATCCATGGACTTGTTCATTGATGTGGCCTTGTCCGTTAAATCGGAACGTACCATTGTCTTGCCTCCCTACTTCCCTCGACCAGGGCGGGCGAGGACGTTATTGAGGGGGCTAACGACGCGTTGCCTGTATTCCCTTTCGTCGGCTTTCCACGCCGGGGAGAAGTATTTCTCCGGGCCTATGACGGAAAATTCTTTGCCCAGGGCGCTGATGTCGTGGTTACGTTGCAGCAGCCAGCCGAAATGCTCCCGCACCAGTTCCACCCCCTGGGGGGCGCCGGTTTCCGTGAAAACTTCCGGGTAGAGCCGCATGAGGTCGATGCAATCGTTCATGCGCCAGGCGGCCCGATCCAGGACACAGCGAAGCGCGGCCCTCGGGACCTCCGGCCTGGGGCCACGCCCCCGGGGCGGGAAGACCATGGCCTCTGGCACGGCCTCCATGCTGCCGGCCTCGGCCAAACGCAGGAGCATATCCCACTCTCCCGCGAGGTTGGGGAGCGCCGTAAAACCGCCTGCCTCGAGGTGGAGCCGAGACCGGTAGACCACGCCTGCCAACCCCCGCGGGCCAAGCCACAAGTCCCGATAGGCAGCCAGCGCGCCGTCGCTGTCGCCGGCGAGGTTGGAGCAGGCCATGTCCAGGGTCGGATTTTCCCGGAGTCGGGCCACTAGGCGTGCCAGCGATCCCGGAGCAAAAAGTTCACCCGGCCGCGTCCATGCCAGATAGTCGCCCCGCGCCTGACGGAGGGCGCGGTTGAAAAGATTATGGTCCGGCTCATCGGCGGAGACGAGGCGCGCCGGGCAACCCTGTCCGGCCCTGTCCGCGAGCATTGCTGACGCCTCGCCGGAAAGTGCCCGGGGCGCCAGGACCAGCACCTCGGCCAGGTCGGAAGCCACATCCGCCAGGGAACGAAGGAGCAGCGGCAAGGATTTGATCAAGGCGTCGTCGCCGCAAAGCGGCACCAGGGCCGAAAGCCCAGGCCGCGCCTCTTTCGGCTCAGCTAGCCCCAGGCTTGGGCAGGCCACCAACCCCCGCGTCACAATCATGGGTCGCCGCAAATGGATGCGCTTGGCCATTCCGGTCATGCGGCCAATCGCTTCGGCCGCCGGGTTCTTCCCAGGCAGGAATCCGCCGGCTTCCAGGGCCGCCTGGCGAGTAAACACCGCGCACTCGCCCAGGGGCGGGCCCTCGCCCGCCTCGCCCGTCGCATAGGGCGCGAGGTTTCGCACGCTGCCGCTCCCGCCGCTCCACAAGGAATGGGAAACGTAGAAGCTGTCCGGCCCCAGGTAGAGGTAGTCCTGCCTCGAATCCCGGAGGACTTGGTAGAGGTTGCAGGTTACCAAGCCGGCTTGGCTATCGGCTCGAAGAGCTTTCAGGGATTCCTGAAGGTAATTTTCGGTGTAGCGGTATTGGGCTGAGACTAGAGCTAGGTACTGCGCTCGCGCCGCCGCGAGGCCCAGGTCCAGGGCTTGGTCGCCCGGTTGGCCGACAACATCGAGGCGGCGAAGGAACGGATGGTCGTCGAACTCCTTGACAGCGGCGGCCGCCCTGCCAGTGGCGTCGAAGTCGAGCACCAGGATCTCGGTCAGCGGGACCTGGTCCATGAGCGACAGGAGACAGGGCCGTAAATTCCGTAAATTTTCCTCTGCGGCCGTTACCGGCAAAAGTACCGACACTGACGGCGAAAAATTGCGCTTCCGCAAGGCCTGGCCCCGCGCCTGATATACCGCGTCCGGGTTGTCTGGGCCGTTTTCCACCGCGTCCAGGCAGGCCAGGGCCTCGGCTTCGGCTTTCGCCCCGGGGGCCTCGCCATTCGGGTCGATCACCACCGCCTCGCCGCTCCCCTCCCGCACCACAGTCCAGGCGTCCGTGCTGCACCGAACGGAATCGATGGTTCCCGGGCAGGACCCGCCGATGAGGTGCTGGTGTTGGGGCTGGGTGCCCACTGGGACACGGCTGGTTGTGGTGTAAGCACACCGCCGGCCATGGCCTCAACCAGACTTCGGCCCTGGGCCTTCATGTCCGGCAGGCCGACCAGATCGAGCAGCGTTGGAGCTAAGTCCAGACTGCTGATCGTGGCGTCGATGCGGCGGGGAGCCAATCCCGGCGCCCGGAAGGCAGCGAATGTACGCACCCTGGCTTCGCTCAGGTTCCCGCCATGAAGCTTTTCGAACCGGGCCCAATCCTCATCCAGGGTGACGCCGTGGTCCGTGTTGACCAGCAGTATGGCCTCGTTGATGCGGGTGATCTTGCCTAGGAGATCGCGCACCTCGCGGCTGACCGCGGCCACTAATCCACAATAGCGGTCTCGGCTCCAAACGGGGCTGGACTCGCCGCCGAATTCATGGAGGTAATCAAGGTGCAGGTACAAAAAAAGGGGCGAGGTCGCCTGGTTTACGCGTGCCAGGAAGGCGTTCCGTCTCGGGGCGTCGAAGGAGAGCCCCGGCGTGTCCTGGAGGTTGAAATACCCGCCCTCGAAATGGTCGAAGCCGGACTTTGGCTGGCAGGAATAGGTGCCCATGTCGTCGTAGCGCCAAGTGGAATAGCCATGGTGCTTGAGGATGTCGGTCACGGTCACGGCCCGGGGGTCGGCCTGGACGATGCAGTTGGCCGTCTGGGATACGACCCCTGTCACCGAAGGCAGAAGCGAGGTGAAAAACGAGAAGGCCGAGGCAAGAGTGCCTTGCCCCGTGGCTAGGCACCGGGAGAAAAAGACGCTCTCCTTGAAAAGCCGGTCAAAAAAATTGGGATGGGCCTGGGCGTTGCCTCCGGTGCGCAGGCAATCGACGCGCAGGCTGTCGATGCAGAGCCAGACGATGTCCCTGGGCTTCTTAGTCGCCAGCGGCATGGGACGCCCCTTCGGTGCAGCCGGATACCCGGCAATGGTCGAAGCGGAGCAGCACGTTGTATCGGTAAGGGCTCATGGGATAGCTCGCGATGTCTTGGTCGAAGAATTCCGCTTGCATGCCGCGGCCGGCAGCAAAATTAGTGAAAAACGAGCGAGGATAATAGGTGTGTCGGTATGGACCTTCCTGCTCGGTCGGATAGTCCTTGCCGCCATAGGCCACCTCGCGCCGGAACCGCTCGCAGGCATCGCGCAAGGCCATGTCCGGCAGGTCAAGGATCAGGGCCCGTCCCTTGCCCGGGATCAGCACTCGCGTGATCTCCGCCAGGGCGCGCGCCGCGTAATCGAGGTCGGGAAAATAAAAGAAGACCCCATGGGAAAATACCGCCTCGAAAGTGGCGTCCGGAAAGGGCAGGGCCGCAGCCTCGGCGGTCTGGACGGTAATGTCGGGCATTGCCCGGCAGGCGACGTCCACCAGTGTCTCGGAATAGTCAACCCCGTAACAGGCCAGGGGAAGGTCGCGCAGGGGCCAGAGCATGGCCCCGGCTCCGCAGCCTACCTCGAGCACATTTCTCGCCCGGGCCAGGTCTAGGCGCACGGCAATTCGCTCGGCCTGCCGCAGCCAGTCATCCTCGGTCATGGAGCCGGTGCCGGCGTCGAATCCGTCGGCGCGCATGAGCGAGGCCAAACCACCGGCTTCCGCTTCACGCCCCTTACGGGTCCAGACTTCCAGCCACTTATTGCCGTTGGCCGCTTCCATGCTTTGTCTCCAAGCCGCCGACCTAGGCTGCGGCGCAGGTTTTGGTCAGTTCGGTTAGCGTTTCTCGCAGGGCCGCGACTAAAAGTGCGTTTTCCTCAAGGGTCTTGACCGCCACCCTGACGTAGCGGTCCGGAGTCAGGCCGGTCTTTGCGCCAAGATCCTTAATATAAATTCGCTCCTTGTGGAATAGAGCCTCTTGCAGTCGAGCGCTTGGAATGTGGGGCGGCAGCTTGAGCAAGAAGAAATTCGCTTGGGACGGGTAAACCGTGAGCCCTTCGACTTCCCGAAGGGCTGCCCCCATCGCCTGTCTCGCCTCGGCCGCCCGGCGCAGCGAGGCGGCGTATTCGGTTCGGTATTTGGGCAAAATATCCAGGAAATACTGGGCCAAGGAATTAACATGCCAGATTGGGCAATTTTCACGCAGCTCGCAAACGAGCTGGCGGTCGGCCGTTGCCACGTAGCCCAGGCGCAGCCCGGGCACCCCCAGGTCCTTGCTCAGGCTGCGCAGGATGACGAGGTGGGGATAGTTTTCCAGTTCGCCCAGCAGGGACGCCTGGCATTCCTCGTCCATGAAGTCAGCAAAAGATTCGTCCAGGATGACCCGGGTCCGTCCGGCCAAGCCTTCTAGGATGGCGCGCAGCTCGGCCCGGCTATAGGCGGCTCCGGTGGGGTTGTTCGGGTTGATCAGAACCAGGGTATCCGCTTGGCCAGCCTTGACTTGGCGCACCACCTGCTCCGGGGACAGGCGCATGGCCACGGGGTCGGCCGTCAGGCGAAGCACCCGGTCGGGAGCCAAGCCGCGTTCGTACTCGTTGAATCCGGGCGCAGGCACTGCCACTCTGCCCGACCGGTCCCGCAGGGCGGCGATGAGTTCGGCCCCGCCATTGCCCACTGCCAGCATGGCCGCGTCGAGCTTCACCCAGTTGGACAGGGCTTGGTTGATCTCCATCTGGCCGGCCGGATAGTGCGACAGGAGCCTTTCCAGGTTCAGGCGCAGCTCGTTTTGCAGGGTGGGCGGCGGAAAATAGGGATTGTAGAGGTAGGCGAAGTCGATGAAGTCGTAACGCCAATAACCGCCGTAGCAGGCCTTGACCTTTTCAAACAGAGTGGCCGTGTCGCAGACATAGGCCTCGGCCCGTTGCAGGTCCGTGAAGTCGTCGATCTCGAACCAGCGGTGTGGAGTGCAGATATGCGCCGCAAGCTCGGTGTCGCCCATGAAAAGGAGCACGCCGAGCACCAACTCGTAGTATTCCCGCCGGCCGCGCAGACTGAGGTAGAGCTCGAGGATGGGCAGAAACGAGCCGGAAAGATATTCCTGGGTGAAGGAGTAGATGTTGACGGTCTTGTATTTGCCCCTGAAGTCGAAGCCCATGGGCTGGTCTTTGCCCGGGATCATTCGGAGGATCTTTTTTTCGGGGCTGATCTCCACCACAGTGCCATCCATATGGGGCTCGAAGGCGTCGACCAAGGCAGCGTTGGTAAATGGGCGGGAAAGGAAGTCGTCCATAAGCGAGGCTTCGAAAAAAACGTCGCATTCGAGCAAAAGCGTGTCGCTGTCCCAGTAGTCCCGGGTGAGCCAGAGAGAATAGATGTTGTTGGTCGTCTCCCAGAGCTCGTTTTCTATATACACTATATCTATGCCGCGCCATTTGTCTCCTAGTGAATGGCGAACGCCGTCGGCCTTATAGCCAATGACCACGATAAAACGCTCCACCGCGTGGCGCGACAGGATATTGAGGGCGTTCTCGATAAGCGGCGTGCCGTTGACTTTAATCATCGGCTTTGGTGTGTCGTCGGTAAGCGGGCTCAAGCGGCTGCCGCGACCTGCTGCCAGAATGATACATTGCATTGCGTTTGCCCTCCAGGCTTTTCCGGTCGTACGGGGCAGTAGATGGCTTTTGGTCAAAGGAAATTCACGAATCGTGCCATAATTGAGAGAACCTTTTGGACACCCCGTCGGCGAAAGGGACTCAACCGCTAAAGATGGCCGGGTCAATGGAAGGAAGCAGCCTCATCGGCTCTGGACTTGAGGTTGGAACGGCACGTCTGTGGCAGGGATTCCAGCAATCTCAATGACAGACTGTCAAAAGGCAGTCGCACCGGATGATGGCGTGTCATTTTTCGGCCGATCTCCTGGCGCGCATTTTGTCCGCATTCCCCGCCCGGCGTCGGAGGCCCGCTTCCTCGGTGGGTGCTGCGTAAATCGAGCGCAGACAGGCGGCAACTTCCTTGCGGTCCTTCCAGGCCCTCTGCGCCAGCGAATTCCGGATCTGGTGGACAAGGCAACGCTGAATTTCGGCCTGGGGATACACTGCTCTAATGGCTTCTGGGGAGCCGGTCAGCCCATCCGCCAGTCTGCCACGAAGGCCCCGTATGCATTGTTGCATCGGGGCCTTCGTTCTTCCAGGACTGCTCAAGCTGCCTTGACGCTTCCATGGCTCATGACAGAACTGACGATACTGTCGTCGAATCCTGAGACATGTTGCTCTTCCAATGAAACCTTATACCAAACCGTGCGTTTTGCCTTTGATCGAGTCAATCTCGATGCGCACGACGTTGGTGACGGCCAGATTGGCTTTGGGATAGTCGAAATGGCGCGGTGTGAACCGGGCCACGATGCGGTCCAGGGCCGCGATCTTGGCGGCTTCGTCGGTGACGAAAACCACCCGGCCATGCCCGATGACCGTGCGATGCCTCGCCTCGAAATCGCAGGCCGCATCGCTTTCGATGATCCCCTGCTCCAGGGAAACGACAAAGCTTACCAGGGGGTTGCGTTCCATGATCCGGACCTTGGTCCCGGCCCGGGCGCAGTGAAAAAACAGTCCCGTATGGTCGTAGGCGTAGAACACCGGGACCACAAAGGGGATGTTGTCGTCGGCCAGGGCCAGATAGAGCAGACGGCCTTCGGTCAGGACGGCGTCGATAGCGGCGCGGTCGGTGATCTCCCGATCCTTGCGCCGCATGGCGCCGTGGGGATGGCCGGGATGCGTCGGCGTGGACATTGGCGATGCTCCTTTGGTTATCAATGCCTCAGGCCCGGGCCGGCGCGGTGGTCCGGGACGGAGCCAGGCTGCCGCAGTCGGCGCAGGTCTCGCCGGGAAGCACGCCTTCCCGGCGCGCCACGCCGTAGCGGGGAACGGGATAGTCGGCCGGCCGGGCCGGCCGCGCCAGCAGGTCGGCGATGGCCTGGGGAGGCAAGCCCCGTTGGCGGGCGGCGGCCACGATGACGTCGAGATAGGAGCGGCTGGGCAGGGTCGGGTCGCCGAGCAAGTCTTTTTTATAGACGAGCACCTCGTTGACCGTGCCTTGGTCGTCCGTCACCTCGGCCGGATAGTGGAAATACGATCCCGTGCCGTTAAGACGCACCCCCTGCCAGGTGTCCAGGCTGTCGGCGTCGGCAAGGCCCAGGGCGTACACCACGCCCCAGACCTCGTGGCCGGGGGCCGGCTCCACGGTTTCCAGGCCGCCGTCCCAGATCGGGCTGTAGCCGTAAAAACCCAGGCGATGGTCGGCCAGTCGGGCCACGGCCACGACCTTGGGCGAGGCGCAGCGCGACCGGATGCGGCTTTCCAACATGTCGGCCCCGTAGCAAAAATACAGCAGTTTTCCCGCCCGGCCGGCCGCCGTCGGCTCGGTCGCCGCCGTGTCGCCAGGTATCGCCATGATCGTGCGCCGCATTGTGTCCTCCTCCCTGTTCCAGGCGACGCCTGCCGGGACAGCCTGTCCAGGCAGACGCGCCCTGCCGTGGCGCGCGACGGCGCGCCAGGCCGCCTACCACATGTTGAGGCTCCATTCCCGGACATGCTTGTATTCCATGTCGGCAAACAGCGCGTTGGCCATCTGCTCGGCCAGCCAGATAGCTCCGGCGTAGCCGACCACCGGATGGCGGAACATGCCGGCCCGGTCGTAGGTGGGAAAACCCACCCGCACCATGGGGATGTTGTAGTCAATGGAAATAAAGCGCCCCTTGGAGTGGCCGAGGATCAGGTCGAGCTTGAGGCCCTTGTTTTTCACCCGGTCTTCGAGTTCCCAGAAATCAGCGTTGGTGACGATTTCCATGTCCCAATCGACGTTTTCCTTGAGCGCCTTGATGCGCGGGTCCTTTTGGTAGTTGGTGTTGTCGTCGCCAAGCAGCAGCAGGGCCGGCTGCATTTCCAGGTCGATGCAGAACTCAGCCAGGCCGATGACCAGATCCGGGTTGCCGTAGATGGCCACCCTCTTGTCGGCGAAAAACATGTGGGTCAGGTCGGTGAGCGCATCAATGGCCACGCCGCGCTCACGCACCAGCGTTTCGGGGATGGGCTTGCCGGTGAGCGTTCTGAGGTGGGCCAAAAAGGTGTCCGTGTTGCGGATGCCGATGGGCGTGGGGCCGATGATGGTCGGCAGGCCGAACTCCTTTTCCAGATAGGCCGCAGCCTTGCCGCCTTCGTAGCGGCTCAGCGCCATGGTGCCCACGGCGTTGGCCGTGCCCTCGATATCCGCGATGGTGGTCTCGCCATGGGCCACGTGGTTGCCCGAAGGCATCATGGGCGCGTCAAAGGCCTCGATTTCGAACAGCACCGTGGCCTCGATGCCCATGGCCGCCAGCAGGTGTTTGATGGCCGTGACGTCGCCGGGGTTGACCCAGCCGGTAAAGACGTTGAGCTTGCCGCTGGGCGCGGTCTTCTTGGCGAAATAGGCCACGATGTCGCGCATGGCCACGTCGTAGCCGGTGATCATGCTGCCGACGAAGCTCGGGGTGTGGATGGGGATGAGGTGGACCTCGCGGCCGGGGTACTTCTCCTTGAGCAGGCCGTTATTGAGCTTGGTGACCACGCCGTCGATGTCGTCGCCGATGACTTCGGTGGAGCAGGTGGAGATGATGGGCACCACCTTGACGTGGGGGTAGCGCATTAAAAGCACGTCCACGGCCTGCTCGACCCGGCCGCAGGCCCCGAACACCGCGCCGTCCTCGTGGACCGAGGACGAAGCCAGCTCGAAGCTCTCCTTGAAATGCTGGGAGAAGATGAGCCGCACGAACATGACGCAGCCCTGGCCGCCGTGGACGATGCCGATGCAGTCCTTGATGCCGATGCTGACGAACTGCGCCCCGGCCGGCTGGCAGGTGAAGATGGGATTGATGACGCCGGCCCGGGGCCGTTCCATGAGTTCGCAAGTCATATGCCGTTCCTTCTCAAAAGAGGTTCGATGCCGGTCGGGAGGTCGGCCCCGACCGCCGAGGGGCCGCGCCTTACGGCGTCCCGCCGGCCGGCCGGACCGGACCGGACGGGAGCCTTTGTTCCGAAATCCTGACGGAGCGGACTCCGGCTAGTAGTGCTGGTCGGTGAGTTCCTTGTTGAGAGACCCATCGATGGTCAGGAAATCCATGCGCTCGTGCAGGCCCTTCATGACGGCGGCGATCTCTTCCTTGGGCAGGCCGTCCAGCCAGGCGTATTTTTCCTTGAAAGCCTCGGCCAGCAACACGGCGTCCACCCAGTAGCAACGCTCGGCCGGGGTCTCCAGGTTGACCGGCTCGTCGCACAGGATCTGCCTGGTCTTGGTGAGGATGCCCTCGTTCTGGTTGCGCCGGTCCCAGGCCCGGGAGTGGAACTGCCACAGGCACTTCTTCATGATGTAGTCGACGAGCTGCTCGACACGCTCCTTGCGCAGTGCTTCCATGTCGGCTGTCCTTTAGGCCGCCGCGCCCGGGGCCGGCCGCTTTTCCATGAGGGGGTAGGTCTTGTCCTTGTAGCAGGCCAGATTGTCGAACTCGCCGGTGTAGGGCCGCAGCTCGGTGGAGTTGCGCACCTCCTCGGGCAGGTTCACGTCGGAGAGCATGCGCCGCGTGACAAACCCCTGGTCGGTGGGGATTTCGTCCTTGCTGATGTCGCGCTTGGCCAGCTCCAGGATGGGCGAGTAGACGGCGTTGTAGACGTCGCGGGCGAACCGGACCCAGCCCTCCCAGCCCTTCCAGGGACCGTTGTGGTAGGCGTGGGCGTTGAGGTAGGGCACACGGACCTTTTTCGCCACCTCGCCCGGCCGCTTGCCGGTGAAGATGATGTCGGGCTGGACCATGTCCATGGCCTCGAGGCCTTCCAGTTCGTTGGGATCGTCGATGGCCAGCGCCCCTTCCTCGCAGCGGGCGATGCCCTTTTCCATGTCGCCCTGGTGGCCGAACTTGGTGTAGACCGAGACCACGTCCACCTTCATCTCGTCGTGGATGACGTGGGCCCAGTGCCACAGCTTGGAGCCGCCGGGCCACAGGCAGACCTTCTTGCCTTCCAGGCGGGCGGCGTACCAGTCGAGCTCGGGCTTCCAGCGGGCGGTTTCTTCCGCGATGATCTGCTTGGCCCGGTCCTCGATGCCGAAGAACAGGGCGACCTTGCGCAGGGACGCGCCGAGCGGCCCGAAGCCGAAACCGTCGATGTCCAGACGCGGCGTGCCGTAGCGCTTGCGCAGCTCGTTGCAGATGTATTCGGCCGAACGGGCGCATTCCAGGACGTTCAAGTGCGCGCGGTGCATGGCCCGCAGGTCGTCGTAGCCGCCGTTGCCGGTGAAGGTGGACAGCACCTGGATGCCCATGCGCTTGAAGTAGTCGTCCATGACGACCTGGTCGCCCTGGATGTTGTATTCGCCCACGTAGTTGATGACGTAGTCGCTGGTGATCTTGGGTTCGAAGGTGCCGACCTTCTGGTTGATCCAGGCGATGTTGATCTTGTGGTGGCCGCCGGACTGGCTGGGGCCGCCAAAGCCCGGCGAGTTGCACACGAAGATGTCGACGTCGGGCATCTCTTCCATGACCTCCTGGGCCACGGCGTTGATGTCGTCGCCGATAAGGGCCGAGGCGCAGGTCTGGTAGATGGTCATGTGCTTGATGTGCGGCATGGCCGTGAAGGCTTCGATGATGTTCTGCTTGAGCATCTTCTCGGCCCCGAACACGATGTGCTTTTCCTTCATGTCCGTGGCGAAGGTGTACTTGATCTGGAAATTGTCGTTGTCGCTGATGTAGCGTTTGGTCTGCCAGGTGTCGTAGGTGCAGCCGACGGGACCGTGGCTTATGTGGATGACGTCCTTCATGGGCGTGCCGATGACGTGCTTGGCCCCGCAGTAAGCGCAGCCGCGCTCGGAGATGGTGCCCGGGATGGTGTTGAGGTAGCCCAGCGGCAGGGCGTCGGCCAGGGTTTCGCCCGGCCCCTTGATGACGGCGTGCTCCTTGCGTTCGGGGATGCACTCGCTGCACTTGAACAGATGGTACGGCATGGATTCCTCTCGTCATCCGGCGCCCGCCTCGGCGGCAAGCCCGGATGCTTCTCTCGTTGATGGGAGTCCAGAGGGCGGCAACCCTTTGGCCGCCGGAGGCTTCCCCCCTCCCTTCCACGTTCCCTCTACATGATGGCCGCGTCGCCGGTTTCGTCGGTGCGCAGGCGCAGGGCGTCGTCCACGGGCAGGACGAAGATCTTGCCGTCGCCGATCTGGGCGGTCTGATTGACCTTGATGATTTCCCGCACCACGGCGTCGGCGTCGGCGCTGGGCACGACGATGGAGAGCATGCGTTTGGGGATGTACTTCATGCCCCCGGACTTGCCCTGGCCCTTGAGTTCCTCGGGAATGTCGCAGGCGATTTCGCCGGCGATGCCCCGCTGGTGGCCCCGGCCGAGCACGCGCACGGCCATGAAGCTCGGCAGGCCCAGCTTATCCAGGGCGTCCCGGGTGGGGCCGACCTTCTTGGGCCGGATGATGGCGATGATCTCTTTCATGGCGCGCTCCTAGAGCCCCATCTGGCCGGTGCGGACCGTAAAAACCTGCTCCACGGGCAGTACGAACACCTTGCCGTCGCCGAAATTGCCGGTGTAGGCCTTGTACTTGATGATCTTGAGCACTTCCTCGACGCTTTTGTCGTCCACCACCATCATGATCATGGTCTTGGGCAGCTCGTCGTAGTGAACGTCGCCCATGGTGACGCCCTTTTGCTTGCCCCGGCCGTAGGCGTTGATCTTGGTCATGGTGAAAAAGCCTGCCTCGGCCAGTCCCTCGGTCACGGTCTCGGCCGCTTCGGGCCGGACAATCGCCTTGATCATCTTCATCTGCTTGCTCCTTGGGGCGCGCGTTAGTCGGCGATGCCGTACTTGACGACCATGGCTTCGAGTTCGTCCATGGTCAGGGGCTTGGGGATGACGAAGTTGGTGTTCTCGATGATCTTACGGCCAAGCTCGCTGTACTCCAGGGCCTGGTTTTCCTTGGGGTCCCATTCGGTGACGGTCTTCTTGTTGAATTCCGCCTTCTGCACGATGTTGTCGCGGGGAACGAAGTGGATCATTTGGGTGCCGATGGCCGAGGTGAATTCCTCCAGGAACTCGCGCTCGCCGTCGACCTTGCGGCTGTTGCAGATCACACCGCCCAGGCGCACGCCGGACTGCTTGGCGTACTTGACCAGCCCCTTGCAGATGTTGTTGGCGGCGTAGATGGCCATCATCTCGCCCGAGGCCACGATATAGACCTCCTGGGCCTTGCCGTCGCGGATGGGCATGGCGAAGCCGCCGCACACGACGTCGCCCAGGACGTCGAAGAAGACGAAGTCGAGATCGTCGGTGTAGGCCCCGTTGGCTTCCATGAGGTCGATGGCGGTGATGACGCCGCGCCCGGCGCAGCCCACGCCCGGCTCGGGGCCGCCGGACTCCACGCAGTTGATGCCCATGTAGCCCTGCTTGATGACCTTCTCGTTGGTGACTTTTTCCGCGCCGTGGTCGCGCAGCACGTCCATGAGCGTCTCCTGAGGCTTGCCGCCCAGGATCAGGCGCGTGGAGTCGGCCTTGGGATCGCAGCCGTGGATGAAGACCTTCTTGTCGTGGAAGTGGGCCATGGCGGCGGCGGTGTTCTGGGTGGTGGTGGACTTGCCGATGCCGCCCTT
>ALAO01000190.1 GCA_000307955.1 Solidesulfovibrio magneticus str. Maddingley MBC34
GCGCGGTTTCCCGCAGCGGGAGGGGCTGTCTACGCGGGGCACGGGCGGGCGTCAAGGACTTTTCCACAAACGTTTGGCGCGGCGACCACATTCCCGAATCGCCGCGATCCTGTCCCTTACAGGCGTCTCGTTGGGTTTTGCCGCCCAAAGCCCGGATTGCGCCCTGTTTCGCTCCCCCAGATCTCCACCGAAACCCTCGACACCCCACGCCCCTTCCTGTCCGGCCCTTGCCTCGCCTGGCTACGCAGGCTAGTAAGCCCAAACGCCGGGATATCGGGCGCAAGGCCCCCAGGCGCGATGGTGTTTCTTGAGCGGCAAGGCCCCAGCCGTACCTCGGCCTGCCGCCCTCCGTCACCCACGGCAAGGGATCAAGACGTCATTCCATGGACCAACGCTCGCTTATCCTGAGCCTCGCCATCGGCTCGTTCGTCTTTGCCGGACTGCTCTACATCTTTCAGCGAAACAAGCCGCGCGAACAGCGCATCCCGTTTTGGATCACGGCCAAGTGCCTCCAGGGAACCGGCTCGCTGTGCCTGTTCTTCATGACCCCGGCCCCGCCCGACTTCCCCATCGTGGCCGCGCCCCTGCTCTTGACGGGGTGCGCTTACGAAGCCTGGGCCCTCTTCGCCATTTGCGGCCATCCCGTCAGCCGGCGCACGCACCTCTGGACCGCCGGCATTATCCTTGTGCTCACCCTGGCCGCCGCCGGCCTGGGCCTGCAGTGGCGCATGGCCATGATCCCGGCGCTGCACGCGGCGTTCTATGCCCTGCCCGCCTGGGCGCTGCTGGAAAAGCAGGCCCGGGAACTGTCCCTGCGCGTCGTGCTTGGCGGCTGTTTTGTCTTGCTGGCCGCCGTGTTCGCGGCCCAAAGCGCCTTGGCCCTGTGCGGCCTCGCCCCTGTCGTCGCCGTTGACGCCGTCATCCCGGCGGCTGTTTACGTCATGCTCCTGGTCAGCGGGTTCTCGCTGCTCCTTTTGGCCCAACAGAAAAGCGACGACGCGTTGGAGCTGGCCCGGCGGTCCTTGCGCGAGCAGGACGCCCAGTACCGCTTCATCGTCGACAACGCCCTGGAAGGCATCGTGGCCCTGGACAAGGACGGCCGCGTCACCTTCCTCAACCGTCGCATGGCCGAAATGGTAGGCTACCGCGTGGAAGAGGTCCTGGGCAAACCGTATCTGGATTTTCTGGCCGAGGACCAGTTCGAGGACGCCGCGGCCAAACTGACCGAGCGGACCCAGGGCCTCGACGGCGTCTACGAACGCTGCCTGTTGCGCAAGGACGGCAGCCGGAAATGGGTGCAGATATCGGCTCGGGCCGTACTGGACGCCGCCGGAAGCTACGCCGGGGCGTTTTCCGTCATCATCGACATCGACGCCCGCAAGAAAACCGAGGCGGCCCTGACGGCATCCAACAAGCGTCTGGCCGAGCAAAGCCTGCTGGACGGACTGACCGGCATCGCCAACCGCCGCCGTTTCGACGAGGCCCTGGCCCGGGAATACCGCCGCCATGCCCGAGGCGGCGCGTCGCTGTCCCTTGTCCTTATCGACATCGACCACTTCAAGGCCTTCAACGACTGCTACGGCCACATTCACGGCGACGCCTGCCTGCGCCAGGTGGCCGGGGTGCTGCGCCAAAACGTCACCCGGGCCGGCGATCTGGTCGCCCGCTACGGCGGCGAGGAATTCGCCTGCATCCTGGCCGAGACCGACGCGCCATCGGCTGCGGCCATGGCCGAACGCCTGCGCCAGGCCGTGGCCGCCCTGGACATTCCCCACGAGGCCTCGCCCACGGCCTGCCGCGTCACCATCAGTTGCGGCGCGGCCACGGCGCGTTGCCTGCCTGGCGGCTCGCCCCTCGATCTTTTGGCCCAGGCCGACGGCCAACTCTACCGGGCCAAGGCCGCCGGACGCGATCAGACTGCGGCCGAACCATGCCGGGCCTGAGGCAAAACGCCGTTTTTTGCCGTAAAGCCGCCATCTCCCCCTTGTCCTGGCCGCGCCGGCCTTATACGTTGTCGCCGCCCGACATTCCCCACTTCAGGAGGCCCCCATGACCACCATCGGCACGCCGCTGACCGCGTCCGCGACCAAGATATTGCTGCTCGGTTCCGGCGAACTCGGCAAGGAAGTGGCCATCGAAGCCCAGCGCCTGGGCGTCGAGGTCATCGCCGTGGACCGCTACCCCAACGCCCCGGCCATGCAGGTGGCCCATCGCCGCCACGTGGTCAGCATGCTCGACGCCGCTGCCCTTCGCTCCATCATCGAGGCCGAAAAGCCCGACTACATCGTGCCCGAGATCGAAGCCATCGCCACCGAGGAGCTCATCAAGCTCGAAGCCGAAGGCTATCCGGTGGTGCCAACGGCCCGGGCCGCCCGCCTGACCATGGACCGCGAGGGCATCCGTCGCCTGGCCGCCGAGGAGCTGGGCCTTGTCACCTCGCCCTACCGTTTCGCCGACACCCGGGAAGAATTCCTGGCCGCCTGCGACGCCGTGGGCTTTCCCTGCGTGGTCAAGCCCGTGATGTCGTCGTCGGGCAAGGGGCAAAGCGTGGCCCGGGACGCCGCCTCGGCCGAGGCTTCCTGGGACTACGCCCAGACGGCCGGACGGGCCGGGGCCGGACGGGTCATTGTCGAGGGCTTTGTCGATTTCGACTACGAAATCACGCTGCTCACCGTCCGCCACGCCGGCGGCACGAGCTTTTGCGCCCCCATCGGCCATCGCCAGGAAAAGGGCGATTACCGCGAGTCCTGGCAGCCCCATCCCATGAGCGAGGCTGCCCTGGCCAAGGCCCAGGCCATGGCCGGCGCCGTCACCGAGGCCCTGGGCGGACGCGGCATCTTCGGCGTGGAGCTTTTTATCAAGGGCGACGCGGTCATCTTCTCGGAAGTCTCGCCCCGGCCCCACGACACCGGCATGGTGACGCTCATTTCCCAGGACCTTTCGGAATTCGCCCTGCACGTGCGGGCCATCCTGGGGCTGCCCATCCCGGCCATCCGCCTTTACGGGCCGGCCGCCTCCCGGGTAATCCTGGGCGAGGGCGACTCCACCTCGCCGCGCTTCGCCATCGATGCGGCGGCGCTGAGCCAGCCCGACACGGCCATCAAGCTTTTCGGCAAGCCCGAGCTCCACGGCACGCGCCGCCTGGGCGTGGCCCTGGCCCTGGGCCGGGACGTGGAGGAGGCCAAGGCCAAGGCCATCGCCGCCGCTTCCCATGTGAAAGTGGAGTTGTAGGCGCGAGAAAACAAACGGCGGCCGGGGAGCGTTCCCCGGCCGCCGTCAAGACGCCGCCGCGCGCCGGAAAGCCGGGCTTTCCGGCGCGCGGGCGACGCGCACGTCATTTGCGCAGGCCCTTTTTCACGCTTTTGACCATCCGACCAAAGGCCTTGTCCTTTTGCCGCCGCTGCCCCAGGGTCATGGCGTTAAAGGCCGCCTCCCGGCCAAGCCGGTCCCAGGACTCCAGCCGCGAAGCCTCAAGCTCGCCCGCTTTCACGGCCGCCCGCACGGCGCAGCCCGGCTCGCCCTCGTGGCGGCAGTCGGCGAAACGGCAGCCCCGAGCCAGGGCCTCGATGTCCCCGTAGCCGCCAAGACAGCCCTCGTCGTCGCCAAGTACGCCCAGTTCGCGCATCCCCGGCGTGTCGATGAGCAGCGCCTCGCCCTCCAGCCGGACCATCTGACGGCGGGTGGTCGTATGCACGCCCTCCCCCGTGCCGCTGGTCTCCCGCACGGCAAAGGCCGGCCGGCCTAAAAGCCGGTTGACCAGGGTGGTCTTGCCCACCCCGGACGAGCCGAGCAGGCAGCAGGTCACCCCCGGGGCGAGCAGCCCGGCCAGGGCGTCGAGGCCTTCGCCGCTGGCGGCGCTGACGGCCAGGACCGGAGCCCGGGCCGTTTCCTCAAGCCTGGCCATCTGCACGGCCAGTTCCCCGGGCGAGGCCAGATCGGCCTTGGTGAGCAGCACGGTGGCGGCGACGCCGCCGGCCGCGGCCATGGCCAGATAGCGTTCCAGCCGCCGGGGGTTGTAGTCGTAGCGGCTGGCCTGGACCACAAAGGCCAGGTCCACGCCGGCGGCGATGAGCTGGCTGTTCGTGCCCGGGCCGGCGGCCTTGCGGCGCAGCACGGTGCGGCGCGGCAGCACGGCCTCGATGACCCGGGGGGCGTCCGACCCGCGCACGGCCACGAAATCGCCGACACAGGGCAGATCCTCGCCGCAGCCGGCCTCATGGGCCAGCCGGCCGGCCAGCACGGCCGAGGTCTCGCCGGCCGAGTCCCAGACTCGGTACAGGCCGCGATCCACGGCCGAGACCCGAGCTATGTCGTTCGTTTCCAGCCCCATGGACCGGGCTTTTTCCTCATGCCAGCTCGTCAATCCAAGCTGTTGCAGTTCCATGATCGTCTATCCCCAAGCGGGGCGGCCAACTGGCCGGCCCGCCGTTGTTGTTGCGCAGCGCGGCGATCCCGCGCCCGATACCGTCGCCGGCCAGAACGGCCGGGCGACGCCTGAAGTCGCATCGACGCACCACCCTCGACCACGTTTCCCGTCGAGGGGGTCCGGGGGGGATCATCCCCCCCGG
>ALAO01000191.1 GCA_000307955.1 Solidesulfovibrio magneticus str. Maddingley MBC34
GCCGGGGGGGATGATCCCCCCCGGACCCCCTCGACGGGAATAACGGCAATGGGGATTTCAGCGCGGTTGGTTCTCTGATGGAGAAGATAGCGCGCCACTGTTCCTGACGGAAACGACGGTCGTTGAGGCCACTTGAAGCAACGCGGCCGGCTATGCCGGCCTGAGCCGCCCCGGCGGCCAGCGGGCGCAGCCGCGCCCTTTTTTGGGGAACAAATGTCACCGATAGGTGACAAAATCCGCGCCAGACCCGGCAAGCCGGGGCCGGCCGGCAAGGAGAAGTACCATGACGGATGAACTGACGCGGGAAAACGTGACGGCGACCGAGCCGCGTGGGCTGGTCCTAGGGCCATGGTTGTTGGGACTGGGGCTGCTCTTGGCCGCCTTGCTGCTGGCCGTTTTGGGCGAGGCCCGGGCCGCCGACGAGGCCGGCACGGGGCTCGCGCGCGACCTGGAGGACATGGACGCGGCCCAAAACGGGCAAGGCAAATTCCGGGTCGAGGCCGGCGGCGGCTGGACCGCGCCGCAAACCGTGTCCGGGGCGAGGTTGTCCATGGCCCGGGAAGAGGCTCGAATCTTTTACGAAACCGGCCATCCGGCCTTGGACATGGGGTTCGAGACCGGCCAGTACGACTTCAGCCGGACCGGCCGGCTGCCCTTTGGCGGGCGTGCGCCCTTCGAGCACCTCTCCCGCTTCGAGGGAGGGCTGGCCGTCCAGGGCGGCCTGTGGTCCGACGTGTCGGGATTTCTGGGGCTGCGGGGCGATCTTGGCTACGAGGATTCCCCCGACATCCGGGGGCTTGGCGGCACGGCCATGGCAGGCCTGGCTATCCCCATCGGCCGCGGCTGGCTGCTGACCCTGGGCGGCGGCGCGTCGCTCACGCCGGTGGACGTGCAGCCCGTGCCGGTGCTCGCCCTGCGCTACGAGGCCCCGGCCGACACGGGCATCAGCGTGGATCTGGGCCTGCCGCGCACCGAGGCGAGCTGGAGGGGCGGCTCCTGGTGGACGCTGCGCCTGACCGGGGAAATCGACGGGGCGCACTACCATCTGGCCGACGACAACCCGGCCGCGCCAAACGGCACGGTGGCGTTTTTCGCTCCCCGGGCCGGGCTTTTCGTGGACCTCGCACCCATGCCGGGCCTGAAAGCCAGCCTTGGGGCGCATTACGCCCTGCCCGGGACCATGACGTTTTACCGGGAGAGCGGTTCCCTGCGCAAACGCTACGACACGGGCGGCGCGCCCGGCGCGTCCCTGCGTCTGGGCTGGTCGTTCTAACGAGCGCCTCCACGCCGAAACCCCTTAAAACTTTTCTCCATACGGGGGGTCTGGGGGGACGGTCGGCCCCCAGCCGCCGGAGGCCTCTTCGGCTTTTTCAAAGGGCGCGGCCTAACCCGCCGCCAGGGAGTCGATGGCGCTCAGCAGCGAGTCGAAGGAGGAGAGGCTGAAGATGATGAGCACCTCGCCGTCGATGAGATGGTCCTTCATGCTGAACTTCGTGCTGGCCACCAGCACCATGCCCTGGCTTTGGCCGATGATGGAGCCGATGTCGGCTTCAAGGTAGTCGGGCGGGGAATAGCGCAGGGGTTCGCGCAGGATGTTGGCGATGGAGCCCATGACGCCGTTTAAGACGATGTTGCCGACCTCCTGCAGGGTGCCGACGCGCATGGCCGCGACGTCGCCCGGCATCTTGCCGTTGCCGAGGATGACGGACACGAGCTTGTCGGCCGAGGCGGGCGGAAAAATGAGCGCGCTTAAGCCTGCGAATTCGCCGGTGAAGCTCAATTGCACGGCGGAAAAAACGGAGTTGGGGCGGGTGGCGTAGAGGGCGGCCAATTGGACCGGGGTCAGCACCCGCAGCACCGGCACCTGGAGCTGGATGTGGGTGTTGACCATCTGGTTGAGCATCCCGGCGGCCCGGCCAACCCCGATGTTGATGAGCTCCTGCATGATGTCGAGCTGGAGCGAGCTAAGCGACATGCCGATGCCCCCGTCTTGCGGTCGTGGCCCGCGGCCGGGCCTTTTGCGGGCGGCCGGCGGCAGGGTTGCGAGAGAGCCGTGGCGCCAGGCGTCCTGACATGGCTAGCAGCCGCACTCCGTGCGCAGCTCGGCCAGTATCCGGCGCAACACGTCGTGGTCCACGGGTTTGTTGAGGAAGGCTCTGGCTCCGAGTTCCAGGCACCGCGACTTGGTGGTTTCCTGGATGTCGGCCGTGACCACGCAGACACGAACGTCCGCCTTCTCGGCGGCCAGGGCCTCCAGCACGGCCACGCCGCCGGGATCGGGCATGTTGAGGTCAAGGAGCAGCACGTCGGGGCGGCGCTCGCGCACCAGACGCAGGCACTCGGCCCCGTCCTTGGCTTCGATGACCTCGAAACCGGCTTCCTTGGCGGTCTTGGCGGACTGAAAACGCTGAAACATGGAGTCGTCGGCGACGATGAGCATGGGCATGGCTTTGGTTCCTACGACAGGCTTGTCTTGGGTGTCTTGCGTCCGTTGTGTTGGCAAAAGCCGGACGTGGCGTCAAGGCCGGGACAAGGCCGCTTCGAAGACGTCCTGGCAAGCGCCCCGCAGGCCGGAGGCGAGTTCCTGGGCGGCGGTCTCGTCGCGGGCATTGCCGGCCTGCTCCAGGGCGGCGGCCAGTTCCTGGCAGCGGGCCGCGCCGATGGTGGCGGCGGCGGATTTGATGGTGTGGGCGTGCAGGGCCAGCCCGGACATGTCCCGGCCGCTGAGGGCCTGTTCGGCCAGGTCCAGGCGGCGGCGCAGTTCTTCCAGGGAAATGGTCAGGATGGGATCGAACAGCAGTCGGTCGATGCCAAGCCGGGCCAGGGCCCAATCGGTGTCCAGCACGCCCTGGGGGGCGTCGGCCAAGGGCAGGGCGACCGGCGGTCCGGAGAGCGGTGGCGCGGCCGGGGCCAGCGCCGCCATGAGGCTTGCCGCCTGCGGGTCTCGGGAGTCCTGGCGACGGTCAAGGGAGCGGATCACCGAGGCCAGCTCATTGAGGTTGATGGGCTTGCCGATGTAGGCGTCCATGCCGGCGGCGACGCACGCCTCGCGCACCTCCGGCGACACGTGGGCGGTGACGGCCACGATGGGCACGTCGGACGCGGCGATGGGCAACTCCGGGCGGCCGCCGGCCCGAATGAGCCGGGCGGCGGTGAGCCCGTCCATGGACGGCATTTCGATGTCCATGAGCACGAGGTCGAAGGGGGCGTGGGCGAGCTTGTCCAGGGCGGCCTCGCCGGAGGTGGCCACCGCGACCTGATGACCGAGCTTGTGCAGGTGGATGGTCATGAGCTTGATGTTGACCGGGTTGTCCTCGGCCACCAACACCCGCAGGCCGCCGCCAGAGGCGTCGACGGCCGGAGGCTGGCCGAAGCCCGACTCCGGCGGCCGGCCGGGCTCGAAGGGGATGGACAGCACGAACCGGCTGCCCTTGCCGGGCGTGGATTCCACGGTGATGTCGCCGCCCATGAGGTGGGCCATCTCCCGGCTGATGGCCAGGCCAAGGCCGGTGCCGCCGTAGCGCCGGGCCGTGGAATTGTCGGCCTGGCGGAAGCTCTCGAAAATGGCCGAAAGGAGTGACGGTTCGATGCCGATGCCGGTGTCGGCCACGGCCAGTTCCAACTG
>ALAO01000192.1 GCA_000307955.1 Solidesulfovibrio magneticus str. Maddingley MBC34
GAGCCCCCCGGCCGCCGGAGGCATCTTCCTCTTCCTCTTCGCCCCGCTACCCCTTCACATACCCCCGCACCTGATTTCGCCCCGAGGCCTTGGCCAGGTAGAGCGCCTTGTCGGCGGCGTCGACGAGGTGGGCCACGTCGTGGGCCCCGGCCGGGCAGTCTTCGAGGAGTTCGGCCACGCCGATGCTGACGTTGATCTTGATGCCGGCGGCGAGGATCTGGCCGTCGGGGTCGCGGATGACGAAGTTGTAGCGTTCGATCTTGCGGCGGATGATGTCGGCCAATTCCTCGGCTTCGGCTTTGGCCACGTCGAGGAGGGTGACGGCGAATTCCTCGCCGCCGTAGCGGGCGGGGAAAATTTCGCGGTCTTCGAGCTGCTTCATTTCGTCGGCGAAACCCTTGAGGATGGCGCCGACGACGACCAGGGCCTGGTCGCCGATGCGGTGGCCGTGTTCGTCGTTGAAGCGCTTGAAATGGTCGATGTCGAGCATGAACAGCGATAGTTGGCGTTTGCCCTGGTCGGCCACGGCGATGCCGCGGCCGATGTGTTCGTCAAAGGCGCGGCGGTTGGGGATGGCGGTGAGCGCATCGGTGAGGGTGAGCGCCACCATCTTTTCGGCGTCCTCCTCGATCATGGCCACCATTTCCTGAAAGCCCCGGCGAATGGCCCCAAGGGTCTGCTCGACGTCGCCGCCGGACTGCACGGCCGAGACGGTGACGTTTTCGAGTTTCTGGACGCCGCCCTTGTGGCGAAACAAGGTGTCCTGGAATTCCTGCACCAAGGCGGCGGTTTCGGCCAGGGTGCGGGTGAGCGCCCGGTTCCAGGGCGCGGCCAGGATGCGCTCGTTAGCCTTGACGACTTCGTGGAACTTGGCGTCGGAAAAGTCGCGGGTGCGCAGGATCTCCATGACAAGGGCTTGGAATTGTTCTTTCTGCTCGTTGTCGAGAAAATCGTAGTTCTTGATGCTGCGCATGTAGAGGATCAGTCCCCGCCATTTGGAATCGCGGGGAACGCCCACCCGGTCGAGCATGTTGCAGACGGGTTCATTGCAGGAAGCGGGCATGGCGGCCAGTTTGCCGTGGTTGTTGTCCTTGCTCATGACGCGGGCGCACCTCTGGTTGCGGACGGCTGATCGTTCCGCATGAATACATCTCTTTCGCGGCGACTGGAAGAGGGAACAGCCCCCCGGGTCGGCTTGCCCGGCCCGAAGCGGCGTGGTAGGGAAACCCTCGCAGCCTGCATGGCTTCTCGGAGGATTCGATGGACTTGCACATCACTGCCCATGGCCGGGTGACCCTGGTTTCCGGCCTGCCCAAAATGTTCGATTACACCGTGTGCCCGGAGTTTCAGCGCCAGTTGGCCGCCCATCTCGACGCGTCGCCGGCGGTTTTGGCCTTTGACCTCACGGGCGTGGAGTTCGTGGATTCCAGCGCCATCGGCAGCCTGATCACGGTGCGCAACCGCCTCATGGCCTCGGGCGGCTCCGTCGCCCTGTGCTCCATCGCCGAAGGCGTGGCCAAGGTGCTGCGCATCGCCGACCTGGGCAAGGTATTTTCGCTCTACCCCGACACCGCCGCCGCCCTGGCCGCCGGCCAGGCCTAGCCGCCTTACCCCTTGCCCATGCCGCATAGCTGCGTCCCCGGCATGAGAGTGACCAGACCTTGGCTTGCGGCGACAACGGCCGCCTTTTCCCCATGCTGATCCGTTACGTCCCCGGCGCGACCGGCTTCACCGCCGGCCTTCGCCGGGCGGCCCGGGCGGCGCTGTACGCGCCCACGGCCTGCCGCATGGCGGCGGACCCGTGCTATCCCTGGATCAATGCCGGAGCGGTGCGCTTTTTGTCGCGCAGCCTCAACCGGCGCATGACGGGCTTCGAGTGGGGCGGCGGGCGCAGCACGGCCTTTTTGGCCAGTCGCGTGCTCCATCTGGTGTCCGTGGAGCACAGCCCCAAGTGGCGGCGGCGCACCCTGGCCCTGCTGGCCCGGCATTGCCTGGCCAACGTGGACTGCCGCTTCCTGCCGCCGGGCGACGATCCCGGCCGGCCCGAGGCCCGGCCGGAACCGTGGCGATGCCTGAACCATGTCCACCGGATGCCCGAGTACGCCGCCTACAGCGACGCTATTTTGGATTATCCCGAGGAAAGCTTCGATTTCGTGTCCATCGACGGCCGGGCCCGGGTGGAATGCGCCTTTAACGCCGCCTCGCGCCTGCGCCCCGGCGGTTTTCTGCTCCTCGACAACAGCGAATGGGAAAAATACGCCCCGATTTTCGCCGCGTTTGCCGATTGGACCCGGCGCGATTTCGAAAACGGCGTGTGGCGCACCAGCCTGTTGTTCAAGCCTGACACGTCTTGCGTCCGGAGCGGGTGACACGAGGCCCGGCAAGGCCTATAGAGTCCCCATGACTGTACCACACGATCAAGTGACCGTGCGTTTCGCCCGGTCCATGGCCGAGATCGACGGCCCGTCCTGGAACGCCCTGGCCGCCTCCCTGGACACGCCGTTTTTCGAATACGAATGGCTGTCGCTGCTGGAGGAATCCGGCAGCGCCGCGCCGGCCAAGGGCTGGTATCCCAACCATTTGCTGGCGACCCTCGGCGGGCGGCTCATCGGCGCGCTGCCCATGTACCTCAAGTGGCATTCCGACGGGGAATTCGTCTTCGACCAGCTGTGGGCCGAGGCGGCGGTGCGCCTGGGGCTGCCCTACTACCCGCGCCTGGTCGGGGCCACGCCGTTCACGCCGGCCACGGGCCTGCGCTTTCTCACCGACCCCGAAGCCAACCAGACGCGGCTGTCGCGCCGGCTTTTCTCCGCCATCGAGCAGTTCTGCCAGGGCAACGGCGTCCAGGGCGCGGCGCTGTTATTTACCGAGCCGGAGTTCGCCGCCGCCGCCGAGGACTACGGCTTCACGGCCTGGCGGCACCAGGGCTATCTCTGGCGCAACCGGGGGTTCGCCGACTTCGAGGATTACCTGTGCACGCTCAACGCCAACCGCCGCAAGGCCGTGCGCCGCGAACGCAAGGCCCTGGAGGAATCCGGCGTCACGGTGGAGATCGTCTCGGGCAGCGCCATCCCGGACAATTTCTTCCCGCTCATGCAAAAGCTCTACGACCGCACCAACACTAAGTTCGGTCCCTGGGGCTGCCGCTATCTCACCGAGGAATTTTTCGAGGGCATGGCCGGCGCGTTTCGCCATCGCCTGGCTTTTGCCGCCGCCTACCGCACCCGGCGGCGCGACCCCATCGCCCTGGCCATGCTGGCCGAGAAGGACGACATCCTGTTTGGCCGCTACTGGGGGGCCTTCGAGGACGTGCCGTTTTTGCATTTCGAGCTGTGCTACTACGCGCCCATCGCCTACGCCATCGCCAAGGGCATCAAGCGCTACGACCCGGGCATGGGCGGCGCGCACAAGGCCCGGCGGGGGTTCGTGTCGGTGTCGAGCTACAGCGCCCACCGGTTTTTCGACCCGCGCATGGACATGATCTTCCGCACCCACATCGATCGGGTGAACCAGTTGGAGAAGAATTACATCGACGAGTTAAACGAGCTGTTGCCGGTGCGGCGGGGGTAGGCTCCCGCCGCACCCCGATAAAAAAAGGCCGGCCCGCAGGGGAAAATCCCCCGCGAGTCGGCCCGAAAGTCCGTCGTCGTCTGACGTTCGCGCTACATTTGCCTTAGCAGCAACCGTTTGCCGTAGACGTCGCGCTCATCCTGGTTTTTTTTTCCCGGCCGCACGAAGCGCAGGGCATGGGCGGTGCAGCCCGTGACGCACGACGGATCGAGTCCGGCGTCCACGCGCTCGCGGCAGTAGTCGCACTTGACCACCTTGCCCGTGACCTCGTTCCACTGCGGAATCTTCCAGGGACAGGCCTGGATGCAGGCCTTGCAGCCCACGCACAGCTCTTCCTTCACGTACACGATGCCGTCTTCCTCGCGCCGGAACATCGCCCCGGTGGGGCAGGCCGGCACGCACCACGGCCGCTCGCAATGGAAGCACGACATGTAAAGATTGAGCAGGCGCGGCTTGCCCTTGACCATGTCCGGGCCGACGGTCACGAGCTTGCCCGGCTTGGCCGAGGGCGGCACGGCGTTTTTCACCTGGCAGTGCACTTCGCAGGCATGGCAGCTGATGCAACGCTTCTTGTCCATCTGGATCATGTACTTGCTCACGGATGTTCCTCCATCGGGGTCGCGTCGGCCGGCCGGGGGGCCTCGGGGGCAGGAGCCGGGGCCTCGGCCGCCTGCCGGGCCAGCCGGGCCATGAGGTCGAGGCGGAAATCCGCCCGGGACGTGCCGACGTAATAGACGTGCTGGGAAAAGCGCAGCGAGTCCACCGGACAGGCTCGCACGCACTGGCCGCACAGGCTGCACAGGGAATAGTCGTAGATGAACACGCCCGGAACCTTGCAGCCCTTTTGCGGAGCCGGGGCCATGGCCGTGCCCACCGGGATCAGCTCGCCGGCCAGTTCCAGGGTTTCGGGATCGCCGCCGCTCCCCGCGCCCACGGGACAGCCCACGGACAGGCACTGGGACGGACAGGCCCGGGTGCAGGCCCCGCAGGCGATGCAGCGCGGCATGGCCGGATTGTCCTCCCGCCCCACAAGTTCGATATGCCCCCGATAGGTGTCGAGGTTGGTCACTTCCTGCTTGGGATAGATGACCGTGACGGCCGGCTTGGCAAAGGCCCGGCCCGTGATGCCAAGGCCGACGAACAGGCTCTTAAGGCCCGTCGCCGCTTCGCGCACGAGATCGGATAGCAACACGCCAGACCTCCCTGGGCGCGCAACCGGCAGCGCCCGATCCGAAATTTAGCCCAGGATAAACGGGTTTTTGCCGCCCTTGTCAACGGATGGGACACAAGTTCCCGTCTTCACAATCATCTAGTTTGACCAGCGTGATTGTCTTAATTCCACGTTCCTCATTTCACAACACTTTTCCCTTGCCACGGATCACGAATTCCTGCTAGTGCGTGAGAGGCTCGAAACTCTCCGGCACACGCAACGCCGCCACAATATGGAGCAAACAATGAACAGGAAAAACGTCTACAGCGTCTGCGGCATGTGCAGCGTGCGCTGCCCCATGATGGCCACGGTGGAAGGCAACAAGGTGGTATATCTGCAAGGCAACCCCCACGCCGCCGGCATCAAGGGCGCGCTGTGCGCCCGGGGCGCGGCCGGCGGAGCCTTGGTCGCCGACGACGAACGTCCCCAGTTCCCCATGATCCGGGCCGGCGCGCGCGGCGAAGGCAAATGGCGCAAGGTCTCCTGGGACGAAGCCCTGGCCTATGTTTCCGGCGAGCTGTCCCGCATCCGCGACGCCCACGGCGCGCGCTCCATCCTGCTCTCCGACCGGGGCGGCCCGTTTCGCGACATGCACCGCGCCTTTTTAAAGGCCCTGGGCAGCCCCAACTACTGCAACCACGATTCCGCCTGCGCCAGAAACGTCCAGCACGCCGCCCTGTCGCTGTTCGGCTTCGGCCGCAAGGACGTCTTCTACGACTACAAGAACGCCAAGCACGTCGTACTCCAGACGCGCAATATTTTCGAGGCGATCAACGTCAAGGAAGTCAATGACCTCCTCGACGCCAAAGACGCCGGCTGCAAGATCACCTGCATCGACGTGCGCACCACCGTCACCGCCGCCAAGGCCGACACCTTCCTCATGGTGCGCCCGGGCACGGACTATGCCCTCAATCTCGGCGTCATCCACGAGCTCATCACCCGCGACCTCTACGACAAGGATTTCGCCGCCGCCTGGATACAGGATCTCGACGCCCTGCGCGCCTTTATCGCGCCCTACGACGCCGACTTCGCCGCCGCCGCCACCGGCGTGCCGGCCCGGCGCATCCGCGAGCTGGCCGACCAGCTGGCCGCCGCCGCCCCGGCCGTCATCTGGCATCCCGGCTGGATGACCGCCCGCTATGGCGACTCCTTCCAGGTCTGCCGCACCGCCTACATCATCAACGCCCTGCTCGGGGCCATCGGGGCCAAGGGCGGCCTGCCCCAGGTCAACAAGCCCGGCCATGTGGGCAAGAAGGGCCTCAAGCAGCTGGTCGACCTCTTCCCCAAGCCCGAGGCCAAGCGCGTGGACGGCGTGGGCTGGATGGAAGGACGCGGCCACTTCGAGGCCGGCCCGGGCCTGGTCAACCTGGCCTTCGAGGCCATCGCTTCCGGCGAGCCCTATCCCATCAAGGCCTACATCGCCCATCGCCACGATCCGCTCATGTCCTTCCCGGACACGGCCGACGTCAAAAAGAAGTGGGACAACCTGGAGCTGTTGGTGGCCGTCACCTACTCCTGGTCGGACACGGCCTGGTTCGCCGACGTGATCCTGCCCATGTCGCCGGCCCTGGAGCGCGAATCCATGATCGCCTCCAAATCCGGCGGCGCGCCGCAGTTTTTCGTGCGAAAGCGCGCGCTCACTCCCCGCTTTGACACCCGGGCCGACTGGGAGATCTACCGCGATCTGGCCCGCCACATGGGCATCAAGGAACTCGACTTCGCTTCCATCGAGGACATCTGGAACTTCCAGCTGACCGACACCGGCGTGAGCGTGGCCGATTTCGAGGCCACGGGCATGGTCAAGCTCGGCGGGCCGCTGCTGCGCCCGGTGGACGACAAGACCTTCAAGACACCCTCGGGCAAGATCGAGATCATTTCGGCCAAGCTCGAAGCCGACGGCGTAGCCTCGCTGCCGCCCTACGTGGCCCCGGCCTCGCCGCCCCCCGGCCGCTACCGGGTGAGCTTCGGCCGGGTCGGCCTGCACACCCAGGGCCATACCGTCAACAACCCGCTGCTGTTTGCCCAGATGCCGGAAAACGAGCTGTGGATTCACACCGCCGAGGCGGCCAGGCTCGGCGTCGAGGACGGCGCGCTGGTCACCGTGAAAAACGGTTCCCACGCCGGCCAAATCCGGGCCAAGGTCACCGAGGGCATCCACCCCGAGACCGTGTTCATGGTCCACGGCTTCGGCCATACCCTGCCCGTGGAAAGCCGGGCCCGGGGCATGGGCGTGGCCGACAACGAGCTTATGCCCCAGGGCATCAACAACTGGGACAAGGGCGGCGGCGGCGTGTGCATGCAGGAGCATTTCGTGACGGTGGAGCCGGCCTAGGGCCGGCCGGCGACGACGCGGCCAGGGGCGGCGGCAGGCGCTGCCCCTGGCCACGCAACGGCCGTCTGGCGAAGGCCAAGGGATCACCTCGTCTGGAAACCGATCCGCTACAGAGGCGCTTTTCCTTTCTCGTTGCAACTGTCACGAATTTTCCAAAACGCCGTTGACCCGCTGGGCCGCGCCATGCTAGCTTGACAAAACATATGGAAGGATCGCTGCTTTCACCCGAAGACGTTCGTCCGTTTCCCCTGCGGGATTCGCTGGGTTTTCTGCTGGTGCGCACGGCGCTCAAGCTGCGGTTGCTCGGCAACGTGCTGCTTCAGGAAGCCGGCGAGGACATCACCGTGGACCAGTGGGGCATCCTGAACCTCTTGTGGGAAGCCGACGGCCAGACCCCGGTGGAACTGGCCCGGCGCGCCGACAAGGACAAGCCCAACGTCACCCGGCTGCTCAAGATCCTCGAAGACAAAAAGCTCGTGGTCCGCAAGCCCGACGCCAAGGACCGCCGCAGCCACCGCATCCACCTGACCGAAGCCGGGGCCGCCCTCAAGGACAAGCTCCTCGGAGTCGGCGTCGCCTGCCTGGAGCGCGCCTGCCTGGGGCTTTCCAGCCAGGAAGTGGCCACGCTCAAATCCCTGCTCAATCGCGTTTACGCCAACGTGTCTTAACTTCTGCCGCGCTCCGTCTTTTCGCGGACGCGTCTTCACGAGTCGTTGCATGTCAAATTTGACAGAACTCCAGGCGCATGACAGCGCCATCGGTCCCTACACCTTCGAGGAATTCCTCAAGGTCGCCGCCGCCTTCCACGGCAACCCCGCCCCCGGGCTCATCATCGGCGGCTACATGGTCGACGCCGCCCGGGCCATGCTGCCCGAAGGGACGCTGTTTGACGCCGTGGTGGAGACCAAAAAGTGCCTGCCCGACGCCGTGCAGATCCTCACCCCGCCAAGCTACGGCAACGGCTGGATGCGGGTCATCAATCTCGGCCGCTACGCCCTCTCGCTGTACGACAAGTTCACCGGCAAGGGCTACCGGGCCTGGATCGATCCCAAGCATCTGGAGAACTGGCCGGAAATCCACGCTTGGTTCCTCAAGCTCAAGCCGAAAAAAGAACAGAACCGCGAACGCCTTTTCGCCGAGATCAAGGCCGCCGCCCGCCACATCTGCCTGCTGGCCCCGGTGGCCATGAAGCCCTCGTTCATGGTCAAGCCCAACATGGGGGCCATCGGCGTGTGCCCGGCCTGCGGCGAGGGCTATCCCAAGGCGGACGGGGCCATCTGCCGGGGCTGCGCCGGCCAGGCCCCCTATCTCGTGCCCTCCGACGCGCCCAAACTGCGCGCCGTGCCCGTGGGCGAAGCAGCCGGCCGCCGGGTGCTCCACGACATGACCCGCATCGTGCCCGGGGAGTCCAAGGGCGTGGAATTCGCCGCCGGGGCCGACATCCATGCCGGCGACGTCTGCCGGCTCCAGACCATGGGCAAGAACCAGGTCTACGTCGAAGACCATTCCGAGCCGCTGGGGGATTTCGTCCACGAAAACGAAGCCGCCGAAGCCTTTGCCCGGGCCATGGCCGGGGTGGGGCTGACCACCTCCGGGCCGCCCCGCGAAGGTAAGGTGGAGCTCATTGCCCTGGAAAACGGGCTGCTCACCGTGGCCCGGGAGCGGCTCACGGCGTTCAACATGATCGAAGGCGTCATGTGCGCCTCGCGCCAGTCCCATCTGGTAGTCGAAGCAGGCAAGGACGTAGCCGGCTGCCGGGCCATTCCGCTCTACCTGCCGCGCCGCGTCTTCGACGTGGCCATGCATCTTTTGGCCGATGGCCCGCTGTTCAACATCCTGCCCATCCGCCAGAGCAAGGCCGGCGTGCTGGTCACCGGCACGGAAATCGCCTCGGGTATCATCGAGGACAAGTTCGAGCCGGTTGTGCGCTCCAAGGTCGAGGCCCTGGGCGGCGCGGTCATCGCCGTGCGCAAGGCCCCGGACGACCGGGCCGCCGTGGCCCAGGCCGCCCGGGAACTGCTGGCCGAAGGCTGCGACCTCATCGTCACCACGGCCGGCCTGTCCGTCGATCCCGACGACGTCACCCGCCTGGGCCTGGACGACGCCGGCCTGACCGACGCCGTCCACGGCATGCCGGTGCTGCCCGGGGCCATGGCCCTGGTCGGGCACCTCGGCGCGGCCGACGTCATCGGCGTGCCGGCCTGCGCGCTGTTTCACCGCACCACGAGCTTTGATCTGCTCCTGCCTCGGGTGCTGGCCGGCCAGACGCTCACCCGCCGCGATCTGGCCGAACTGGCCGAAGGCGCCATGTGCCTGAACTGCCGGGCCTGCACCTACCCGAAGTGCCCGTTCGGCAAGTGATCCCCCTCTAGAAATACGTCAGTATTTTAAAGAACTACGACTCACCCCAAGGGTTGCCGCCGGCTGCGGCGGCAACCCTTGCCCCTTGACCGGCCGGATTCGCCGTCCTATGGGAGGATGGCGAACCCGCCGGAGCTTCCCATGCGACACGTTCTGGCCCCGCTGCTCGGGGCCTTCCTTATCCTGACGGCCCCGATCGTCGCCCGAGCCTTTGCCCTCTACGGGTATGAGGACGACTACGGGCTTATTCATTTGAGCGAAGAACCCCGCGACGCCAATTACGTCCTTATCTACGAAGGCCCGGCCGACCCCAAGCTCGGCTTCGCGGCCATCAAAAAGCGCATCCACGACCAGGGAGCGGTGTCCAAGGACCGCAAGGACGGCTGGATTCTCGAAGCCACCCGGGCCTATCGACGCCTGGGCCTGGCTCCGCTCGGGCCGTCGGGCTATCCGGCGGTCATCGAATCCGGGCCGCTCATTGATCTCGTGCGTGACAAAAGCCGGGCCAGCGGCCTGGACCCGGAACTGCTCTACGCCGTCATCGAACAGGAATCGCGCTTTACCGCCTGCGCCGTGTCGCCCAAGGGCGCAGCCGGACTCATGCAGCTCATGCCCGACACCCAAAGCCACTTTGGCGTGGCCGACCCCTTCAATCCCGAACGCAACGTCACCGCCGGCGCGACCTTCCTGCGCCAGCTCATCGGCCGCTTCGGCGACCTGCGCCTGGCCCTGGCCGCCTACAACGCCGGACCCGAGACCGTGGCCCGCTGCGGTGGCGTCCCCAACATCCCCGAAACCCTCTCCTACGTAGACCGCATCATGAACCGCTACGCCATGCTGCGCGAAAGCCACCCCGGCCTGGCCCCCAAAAAGGGAGCGGTCGGAAAAGGCGAGAAGAAGACCAAAAAGGATGCCTCCGGCGGCCGGGGGCC